>CAWCDM010000097.1:0-70753 GCA_963794185.1 uncultured Alphaproteobacteria bacterium
CGTCGGCCGCCAGCGATCAGAACAGGTTACAAATCACACCAAGCGTAGGACCGCTTTCCACCCGCAGCCTGTATCTGAGCAGCCACGACGATGCAAAGTTCATTCGGCACGATACCGCATCAAATGGCCTCGGAAATATTGATTGGGGCCCTTCTTCAACACAATCCACCCAAAACAGTCATTGGCCCAAGGTTCCATTCCGGCTGCATTCAGAGACAGGTTGTTAGGCGGTGCGAGGCGTCAAAGCCCCGCGCCCCAGCGATATTGCACCAAAATGCCGACGAGGCCGTAGTTGTTGCCGGTGCGGGCGGAGACGCCGGTGCTGCCAAAGAGCTTGAGCGAGTAGTTGGGGCTCAGCGGCAGGGTAAGCGTGCCGCCGAAGCGCCAGTTGCGCTCCAGGTCCTGGTTCCCAATGCCGTCAATGGCGGTGGAACCGCCAGTCCAATACTGCGCGTCGATCGAGCCCCAGATGCCGGAGCCGAAATCGTAGATGGCATGGGCCTGGCCGGAGACGATCGGGGCCTGCGAGCGGGTGTGGCCGTTGAGGAAATTGGTATTGTTGGTGAAGAAGGTGGGGCCGACTGAGAGTTCGATGGTGAGTGGGCTGAAGGCCTTGGAGGCGCCGAGTTCGGGGCGGATGGACCAGCGGTTGGTGCCCAGGTTCACGAGTCGGGAGGCATCGTACTGGCCAATGGGCGCGGTAACGTTGAAGCTGGCGCCGAGGATGAGGTCCTGCTGGTAGTTCCGGAATTCCTCCAGGTCCATGGCCGGGGCACCGTAGAAGTTGACGTTGCCTCGGATGGCTATGTCGTCAAGGCCGTTGACGGAGCGCTGGATCGGTTGGCCGGCGAAGACGGCATTGCCGCTGAGCCAGCCATAGGGGGCTATAACGTTGATCTTGGCGGACTGGCCCCAGAGTTCGAAGACGTGGCCGTAGGCGAGCACGGCGCTTGAGGTCGTGAGGTCCGAATTGGTGAGGGGGACGGCGGGGTCGGTCGGGAGGCTGCCTCGGGTGTAGGCGTAGCCGCCGCCGAGGAAGTTCACGCCGATCGGCGCGTTGGAATAGGCGCGCGGCTCGATGTCCTGCGCGCGGGCAGCGGTCGCGGCGGCAAGAAGATGCGTGAGCAGAACGAGCGGCCAGGATGTTCGACTGCGAGGCATTCGTAAGGGCTGCGGATCCCATCGGGCGATTGCCGGGGTGCCCGCGAGATGATGCTAACACAGGATGTCCGCCTCGCGCCCGATTAGGGCGAAACAGCCGCGGCCTGCAGGTTGAGCCCCAGATGGAGCCCACTCCCACCCCCCCCCGAGACACATACACCGTCAATCCCGTAATCTCGGGTAGGGAAGGTTCGCTTTGGGACAGAAATAACAGAGTTAACACTTTAGAGTTAGTATGACTGACCAATATCCTCCCACCATGGATGCTTGCATCGACCCCAACCCGTCCGACCTCATCCTCCGGCTCCCAAGGGACCTGTACTACCAGATCGGTCACGAACTCCGCGACGCACTCCCGCCGCCCGTTACCGACACAGCGGAAGACCATGCCCGCCGTGACAACGCGATCATCGCGCGGGTCGCCTCCCTGCTCCCCACAAGTCCCGACGAGGTCGTCCTCGCCACGCAGTTCGTCGCCGCCAATGCCCAGGCCCTGGACTGCCTGCGCCTTGCCCGCGGGCACCCGGCGGACCCCTGCGCTCGCCCTGAAATGCACCGCCCAGTCCGCCAGCATGATGCGGCAGGCGCGCGGCTACGCGGGCAGTTGCTGCGCCTGCAGGCCGAGCGTGCGAAGCGACAGGCGGACACTGCCGCCCGCGACAAGGCGGCCAGGATCAAGCATGCGACAATCAACCTGATGGCCGATGCCCTGGCGTTCGCGCCGCCTGCCCTGATGGCCGAACCGAGTCCGCCGCCGCAGCCCGTGCTGGAACCCGAGGACAGGTCCCACGACCTCACCGAGGCCGAGAGACACGCCCTCGCGCACCCCGGCCGTGCTGCCCTCATCCGTTCCCTCGGACGCCTCCCCAAAAAATTCGATGGCGGCCCGATGCCGCGCGGGCTGGTCCACGACATCGTCCACGGTGCCGGCCCCATCCTCCAGGCGCTCGTCAAGCGACCCGGGCACCGCCTCGCCGCCGCAGCCTGAACCCGACGCATCGCGACGGCAGATAGCGCCGCGGCACGCCCGCGCTATCACGCTGACTGGCGGATCCCGCACCCACTGTCATTGCGCGAGGCCTCGCAATGGCAGGTGTGCCGGGCCAAGCGACCCCCGGTCTGATCCGTCTCACCCCAGGCTCGTTCGTCTTATTCACAGCCAAACGAGACGTCGCTGAGACACCGCGAAGCAACGCGCACTGTGGACCGGCGTCCGCAATTGTGATGACCGGCCGTGGGGTTGCCGCCACACAGCCATGCCCCTATAGGCGCCGGCAGCCGAGGAGACGACATGGCTGCACTCGATGCCTCCATCACCGACAACCCCGTGCTCGCCCACCAGGCGGAGCTTCTGGCGCGGCCGCCCACGCCGGCGTGGCACATGGCCAACGCCATCCGCGCGCTGGCGATCGACGGGGTGGAGGCGGCGAAGTCCGGCCATCCCGGCATGCCCATGGGCATGGCCGACGTCGCAACCGCGCTCTGGACGCCGCTTCCACAAGTTCGACGCCGCCGACCCGCGCTGGCCGGACCGCGACCGTTTCGTGCTGTCGGCCGGCCACGGCTCCATGCTGCTCTATGCGCTGCTCTACCTCACCGGCCACGACGGTATGGGCATCGAGCGAGATCAAGCGCTTCCGCCAGCTCGACTCCCCCGCCGCCGGCCATCCGGAGTTCGGCGAGCATCCCGCTATCGAGACCACCACCGGCCCGCTCGGCCAGGGGATCGCCACCGCGGTCGGCATGGCGCTGGCCGAGCGCCTGCTCGCCGCGCGGTTCGGCCGCTCGCTGGTCGATCACCGCACCTGGGTGATCGCCTCCGACGGCGACCTGATGGAGGGGATCAGCCACGAGGCCGCCGCGACTCGCCGGCCACCTGTGTCTCGCCAAGCTGACCGTGCTCTACGACGACAACCACATCTCGATCGACGGCGACACCGCGCTCGCCTACTCCGACGACGTGCTGAAGCGGTTTTCCGCCTATGGCTGGGCGGCGAAGCGGATCGACGGGCACGACCCGCAGCAGATCGAGGCGGCGCTGTCCTTCGCGGTCCGCTCGAAGAGGCCGACCGTGATCGCCTGCCGCACGATCATCGGCCTCGGCGCCCCGACCAAGGCCGGCACGGCAGCCACCCACGGCTCGCCGCTCGGCCCGCAGGAGGCGGCAGCGGCCAAGGCAGCGCTCGGCTGGCACGAGCCGGCGTTCACCGTGCCGGCCGAACTGCTGGAGCGCTGGCACGCCATCGGCAGCCGCGGAGCGACCGCCCGCCGCGCCTGGCTCAAGCGGCTCGCGCACAACGCGATGCGCGGCGAGTTCGAGCGCGTGATGGCCGGGCGGCTGCCGGACAACTGGCACGATGCGGTCGCCGCGCTGAAGCAGGACATCGCCGAGACGAAGCCGCGCATCGCGACCCGCCAGGCCAGCCAGAAGGCGCTGGACGCGCTGGTGCCCGCGACGCCCGAGCTGGTCGGCGGTTCGGCCGACCTGACGGGCTCCAACCTGACGTTCGTCAAGACGATGGGCACGGTGAGCGCGGGCAACTTCGCCGGCCGCTACATTCACTTCGGCGTGCGTGAACACGGCATGGCCGCAGCCGCCAACGGCATGGCGGTGCATGGCGGGCTGATCCCGTATACCGGGACCTTCTTCATCTTCACCGACTACATGCGCCCGGCCATCCGCATCGGCGCAATCATGCGCGCGCACGTCATCCACGTGCTGACCCATGACTCGATCGGCCTCGGCGAGGACGGGCCGACGCATCAGCCGATCGAGCACCTGGCCAGCCTCCGCGCCATGCCGCATCTGCATGTCTACCGCCCGGCGGAGGCGATGGAGACCGCCGAGTGCTGGGAGCTGGCGATCCGCCGCACCGATGGCCCGAGCCTGCTGGTGCTGACGCGCCAGGCGCTGCCGACGCATGCGCACCGACACCGCCGAGAACCGCTGCGCGCGGGGCGGCTACGTGCTGGCCGAGGCGGAAGGCCCGCGCCAGGCCACGCTGATCGCCACCGGCTCGGAGGTTTCGATCGCCATGGCCGCCCGGGAGAGCCTTGCAGCCGAGGGCGTCGGGGTTGCGGTCGTGTCACTTCCCTGTTGGGAGCTGTTCTCGCAGCAGGACGAGGCGTATCGTGCCGCGGTGCTGGGCGGCGTGCCGCGCATCGGCATCGAGGCCGCCAGCGGGTTCGGCTGGGAGCGCTGGCTCGGCAATGACGGGGTTTTCATCGGCATGACCGGCTTCGGGGCCTCGGCGCCTTATGAAGATCTTTACAAACACTTCGGTATCACGCCCGAGGCCATCGTGGCCGCGGTCCGCAAGCGGCTCGGCTGAGGCGCTGAACGCCAACAGAGAAGGAATGCACGCATGGCCGTCAAGGTTGCCATCAACGGATTCGGACGCATCGGCCGCCTCGTGCTGCGCGCCATGGTGGAAAGCGGCCGCGACGATCTGGTGCCGGTCGCGATCAACGATCTCGGCAGCACCGAGGCCAACGCGCACCTGTTCCTCTACGACAGCGTGCATGGCCGCTTCCCTGGCCAGCTCGAGGTGTCGGGCGACACGATCACGATCCGCTACGGCGGGCGGGTCTGGGGACCGATCAAGGTCTCCGCCGAGCGCGACCCGACCAAGGTGCCGTACCAGGGCGTCGACGTCGCGCTGGAGTGCACCGGCATCTTCACCAGCAAGGACAAGGCATCGGCGCTGATCAAGGCCGGCGCGCGCAAGGTGCTGATCTCGGCGCCGGGTGACGGCGTGGACGCCACCGTCGTCTATGGCGTGAACCACAAGGTGATCACTCGGGACATGACGGTGGTCTCCAACGCCTCGTGCACCACGAACTGCCTGGCGCCGATGGCCAAGGTGCTGCACGAGAGCTTCGGCATCGAGCGCGGCTACATGGTCACCATCCACGCCTACACCGGCGATCAGAACACGGTGGACACGCTGCACAAGGACCTGCACCGCGCACGTGCCGCCGCAGTCTCGGCCATCCCGACGTCGACCGGCGCGGCGCGCGCGGTCGGCCTGGTGCTGCCGGAGCTGAAGGGCAAGCTCGACGGCACCGCGATCCGCATCCCGACGCCGAACGTGTCGCTGGTCTCGCTGGACGTGAACCTGCGGAAGGCGGCGACCAAGGATCAGATCAACGCGGTGATGCAGGATGCGTCGAAGGGCGAGCTGAAGGGCATCCTCGACTACAACACCGCCCCGCTGGTGAGCATCGACTTCAACCACTGCCCGGCGTCCTGCACCTTCGATGCGACGCAGACGGCGGTGGTAGATGGCGCGCTCGCCCGGGTGCTGGGCTGGTACGACAACGAGTGGGGCTTCTCCTGCCGGATGTCCGACACGGCGGCTTTGCTCGGCAGCCTGTAAGGCAACCCAGTACACCTCTCCCGCTGCGCGGGAGAGGTCGGCGCGCACCGCCGGGAGAGGGTTGCCGCGGGCGAGGCCCTCTCCCGCAGCGCTCCGCGCCGCGACCTCTCCCGCGTAGCGGGCGAGATGTACCATTTGACAAGGTTCCACCATGTCCTTCCGCACCCTCGATGGCCTGGACGTCACCGACAAGCGTGTCCTGCTGCGGGCCGACCTGAACGTCCCGGTGCGCGACGGCAAAATCGCCGACCTGACCCGGCTCGAGCGGCTCACGCCAACGATCCGGGAACTGGTCGGCAAGGGCGCCAAGGTGATCGTTTGCAGCCATTTCGACCGGCCGAAGGGCAAGCGCGTGCCTGAGATGTCGCTCGCTCCGATCGCCACCGCGCTGGGCGAGGTGCTGGGCCTGCGCGTCCGCTTCGCCGAGGACTGCATCGGGATCCCGGCGCAGCAGGCGGTCGATCGCATGGCACGCGGCGACGTGCTGGTGCTGGAGAACACGCGCTACCACGCGGAGGAGGAAAAGAACGCGCCGGCCTTCGCCGCCGAGCTGGCCAAGCTTGCCGACATCTACGTGAACGATGCGTTCTCGGCGGCCCATCGCGCGCATGCCAGCACCGAGGGCGTGGCGCATCTGCTGCCCGCCTATGCCGGCCGGCTGATGCAGGCGGAACTGGAGGCGCTCGACGCCGCGCTGGGAAATCCTGTGCGTCCCGTTGCGGCCATCGTCGGCGGCGCCAAGGTCTCCACCAAACTCGATCTGCTGGGCAATCTGGTCGCGAAGGTGAACGCACTGGTGATCGGCGGCGCGATGGCCAACACATTCCTGTCGGCGCAAGGCGTCGGGGTCGGCCGATCGCTGCAGGAGGCCGAGATGCACGCCACCGCGCTGGAGATCCTGGCGCGCGCCAAGGCGGCCGGCTGCGAGGTGCTGCTGCCGACCGACGCAGTGGTGGCAACCGAGCTGAAGCCTGGGGTGACGGCACGGACCGTGCCGATCGGCGCAGTGCCGGACGATGCGATGATCCTGGATGTCGGCCCCGCGACCGTGGGCACGCTGATCGAGCATCTTGCCGGCTGGAGAACGCTGGTCTGGAACGGCCCGCTCGGCGCATTCGAGACCGCGCCCTTCGACGCCGCCACCACGGCGTTCGCCAAGGCGGTGGCGCGCGCCACGGAGAGCGGCTCATTGCGCAGCGTCGCCGGCGGCGGCGACACCGTCTCGGCGCTGCGGCACGCCGGGGTGATCGACAAGATGAGCTACGTCTCGACCGCCGGCGGCGCCTTCCTCGAATGGATGGAGGGCAAGACCCTGCCTGGGGTCGCCGCTCTCGGGTGAGGAAGGGGCACGTGCCCGACCAGCCGGTTGAACCGGCCGCTCCCGGCCCATATCCTCCAGAACTGGGAGAGCGCGTTTCCCGCCTGGAGAATGACATGCGGGATGTGAAGGGGATCCTGGGACGGCTTGAGCCGCTCATCGTTCGGATGGACGCGATCCTGCCGCACCTTGCGACCAAGGCGGACCTTGCCGCGGTAAGGGGCGACCTCTCAAGCGAGATCGAGCGCACCAAAGGTGACCTCTCGGCCGAGATCGCACGGACGCGAGGAGACTCTCGGCCGAGATCGCACGGACGCGAGGTGACCTCTCGGCCGAGATCGCCACGATCAACGGAAACCTCGCTACCGCGATCGCGGAGAAGCCCGGCAAGGCGTACCTTTGCGGTGTGCTGACGGCCCTCGTTGCCGCCTATGCTGCTGGGCTCGCCGCCCTGGCTGTGCTGCGTTAGCCGCGTTGCGGACCTATCTGGCAGGGCCTGATATATTCCTTCCCGACGCCGACCAGTGGACCGAGCGCAAGAAGAGCATCTGCGCGCGGCACGGCCTCGTGGGTGTGTCGCCGCTCGACCATCCGGGACCCGAACCGCCCGGCTGGGCCGTACTGCCCGACTGGCGGCGCATTGCATCGCGCAACGAGGCGCTCATCCGCTCCTGCGCGCTTATGATCGCCAACCTCACGCCATTCCGCGGCCCTAGCGCCGATGTCGGCACAGTCTACGAAGTCGGCTTCATGCGGGCGCTCGGCCGGCCGGTCTACGGCTACGCAACGACCGCCACCCCTTTCACGTGGCGTACGCTGGACTTTGCCGGCGCACATGGTGGCGCGACCACCGGCGCCGACGGGTCCCGGCGGGATGCCGATGGCATGCTGATCGAGCAATTCGGCCTGTTCGACAACCTGATGATCGAGGCGGGCATCCTCGGCTCCGGCGGCGTTCTGGTGGTGGAGGAAACCCCCGCCGCGCAGCGTTGGACCGACCTTTCCGTCTTCGAACGCTGCGTGAGCGCCGCCGCGGCTGCGTGCGCTCAGTCTGCGGGACGCTGATCCGCCTCCGCACGCCGCGAAGCAGCGGGCCCAAGTGCCGCCGCGATGCCGAACTCGCCGGGCAGCGAGCCTTTCGCAAACAGCCGCGTAACGTGTCCCATCTTGCGCCCGGGCCGTGCCTCGGCCTTGCCGTAGAGATGCGGGATCAACCCGGGAGTGCCAAGAATCTCCGGCCACAGCGCTGCCTCATCTGGACCGACCAGGTTCTTCATCACCGCATCCGAGTGCCGTGCGGCGGGCGGCAGGGGCAGGCCGGCGATGGCACGGATATGCAGTTCGAACTGGCTCGCCGGGCAGGCGTCGATGGTCCAGTGGCCCGAATTGTGCGGACGCGGGGCGATCTCATTGGCCAGCACCTTGCCCTGGCCGTCGACGAACATCTCCACCGCGAGCAACCCGGTAAGGTCCAGCGCATCGGCGACGCGCCGGGCGACCCCCTGGGCCTGCCGATTCACCGTTTCGGGTATCCGCGCCGGGGCAAGAGTGATGTCCAGGATGTGGCCGCGGTGGCGGTTCTCCACCGTGTCGAAGGCCGCGTACGCGCCATCCTCGGCGCGGGCGGCGACCACGCTGATTTCCTGGGATAGGTCGATGAAACCTTCGAGAATCAAAGGCTTGGGCGACAAAGCGGCATACGCGTCCGCGATATCGTCGGTGCGCCACAGCAGCGCCTGGCCCTTGCCGTCATAGCCGAGCCGGGTCGTCTTCAGCACCGCGGGCAGGCCGATGCGCTCGACCGCCATCCGCAATCCGTCGAGGTCCTCGACCGGTGCCCATGGCGCCGTCGGGATGCCGGCGTCGTTCAAGAACGTCTTTTCCAGCACACGGTCCTGGCTGGTCCGCAGGATCGCCGGCGAAGGCCGCACCGGCTTCAGAGATGCAAGAAGATCAAGTCCCTCCGCGCTGACGTTCTCGAACTCGAAGCTGATCACGTCGACCGCGGCGGCGAATTCACGAAGGCCATTCGGTTCGTGGTAATCGCTGATGGTCGTCGCCGCCGACACCTGGCTGGCCGGGCTGTCCGTCTCGCGGGTCAGGATATGGCAGCGGTAGCCGAGCCGGGCGGCGGCAAGCGCGGACATCCGGCCAAGCTGGCCGCCGCCGACAAGACCGATGGTCGAATTCGGCGGCAGCGGGAAGGTCATGTCCGACCTTGCGGCTCGTTCGCGACGGCTCGGGTCTGTTCCTCCCGCAACGTATCCAGCCGCGCGGCCAGTTCCGGATCGCCGATGGCAATGATCGCGGCGGCCAGCAATGCGGCATTCACCGCCCCGGCCCGACCGATCGCGAGCGTTCCCACCGGGATCCCCGCCGGCATCTGCACGATCGAAAGAAGACTGTCCAACCCTTTGAGACTATGGGATTCCACTGGAACCCCCAGCACCGGCAGAGGGGTCCATGCCGCGCACATTCCCGGCAGGTGCGCCGCTCCGCCGGCACCAGCGATGACGACCTTCAATCCCCTTTGGCGGGCTTCGCCGGCGTACTCGCGCAAGCGATCCGGCGTCCGGTGGGCGGAAACGATCCGTGCCTCATGCGGCACCGCCAACCGGTCGAGCGTTTCGGCGGCGTGGCGCAGCGTAGCCCAGTCCGACTGGCTGCCCATGATGATGCCGACGACCGCTTTCACCGGTGGCCTCATGTCAGGCGATGCTGTCCGGGATCAGCCGGCTCTCCAGCCACGCGATCTCGTCCTTCAGCATCAGCTTGCGCTTCTTGAGCCGCTGAAGGTGCAACTGGTCCGCCGCGCCCTGCTCCGCCAGACGCGCGATCACCGTATCGAGGTCCCGGTGTTCGCTGCGGAGTTCGTGCAGCTTGCGCAGCAGCGAGTCCCGGTCGGTCAGCATGGACGACCAATAGCACAGCGAGGTGGCTGCAACCCAGACCCTGGCCGGCGGATTCGCCATGGCACTCGGTGTGTCAATTGGGTTACCATGACGATCTCTGGGGCGACCCCTGGGTGACCCTGTCTAACGTTGAGCGGAGTATGTCCATGACCCTGCAGGCCCATCTCGATGCCCTGAAGGAACGCCATGCCGCGCTCGAATTGCGCATAGCCGACGAAGACCAGCGACCTCGGCCGGACGCCGAAACCCTTACGCGCCTGAAGATCGAGAAGCTGCACGTGAAGGAGGAGATGGAGCGCCTGCGCAACCAGACAGAGTGAACTGAAGGACCTTCCGGACTTTACACGACCTCGTCGGCCTCGGGCACGGGTGGCAACGGCACGACACGCCCCTCGCGCTCCAGGCGCTCGTTCGCTTGAGCGACGGCGGCGTTCAGATCGGTCTGGCTGCACAGCCCCAGGATCACCGGGTCGCGCGGCTTGATATTGGCGCTGTTCCAATGCGTGCGCTCGCGCACCTTCTGGATCGTTTCCTTGGTCGTGCTGAGCAGCTTGGACACCTGCGTCTCGCTTAGCTGCGGGAAGTTCCGCAGCAGGAAGGCGATGGCGTCCGGACGGTCGTTCCGCTTTGCCACCGGCGTGTAGCGCGAACCCCGCAGGCGCTTCGGCACCGGCAGCGCGGTCGGCGCGAGCCGAAGCCTGATCGACGGATCGGCCTCCGCGCGGCGGATCTCATCGGCGGTGACCTGGCTGTTCGCAACCGGATCGTAGCCGACGATGCCCTGCGCCACCTCGCCGTCCGCGATCGCCTGGACCTCCAGCGGGTGCATGCCGCAGAAATCGGCGATCTGGGTGAAGGTGAGCGCGGTCTTGTCGATCAGCCACACGGCGGTGGCCTTGGGCATCAGCGGCAGTGTCATGGCATGGTCATCCTTGGGCCGCTGCTCGCGCGACGCGGTTGAGCGCGCCGCGGCGCGGCCGGACGCGGGATATGCCAATCGTCCCGGGGTGGGTCAAGGGTGCTGCTGGGATTATGATGCAATTGCATCTGGATGGGAGACGAAACATGCTGGAAGACGATGAAGGGCCGGTGCGCAAGCGGACCCGGTTCGAGAAGCCGGTGCTGGACAGCTTCGGAATCGCGGAGTTGCGCGACTACATCGCCGAACTGCAGGAGGAGATCTCCCGGGTGGAGGCGGACATCGAACGCAAGCAGGGCCACCGCAGCGCGGCGGATGCATTCTTCCGGCGTTCCTAGCCGTCGAACAGCGCAAGGTCGATCGCCCTGATTGGGCGCGCAGCCGCTTCAGCCAGTGCCTCAGATCGCCGGGCTGCTGGCCGGATGGAGCGTGCGCGAAAAGGGGGGCGCGAAAAAGGGGCCGGCGAACCGGCCCCCTCATCAGTTGCCATCCGTTGCGTCAGGCGGCCTTGACGGCATCCTGCGCGTCGTTGGCGATCGCCGTCGGCGCACCGGAGCCGATCGTGATCCGGCGCGGCTTCAGCGCCTCGGGGACCACCCGCTTCAGGCCGATATGCAGCAAGCCGTTCTGCAGGTCTGCACCATCGACCACGATGTGGTCGGCGAGCACGAACCGGCGCTCGAAGGCACGCCCGGCGATGCCGCGATACAGCAACTCACCTTTCTGGCCGTCATTGGCAACCTTGCCGGAAACCACCAGCGTGTTGTCCTTGACGACCATATCCAGTTCGTCAGGTCGGAACCCCGCCACGGCCATCGTCAGGCGGTAGGTGTCCTCGCCGGTCTTCTCGATGTTGTAGGGCGGATAGCTTGGCGCCTCGGCGGAGGAAGCGGCTGTGTCCATTAGGCGGGCCAGGCGATCGAAGCCAATGGCGGTACGGAACAGTGGAGCGAAGTCGTACGTTGTCATGGTCAAAAAACCTCCTGCTTGAGCAAGGTCATATGTTCGGACCGCCCATCTGGGCCGGCCCCACGAAGTCCTCCGAAACCCCAAAATGGGCGCTCCGGACACAACAAAGATTGGCAGGCGGCGCCCCAGGTTCAAGGGCGTTGTGCGGCAGGAAACCTGATGAAAGCCGCCAATCGCGGTAGAGCTCAAGCGGGCTGGGTTAGCGTTTTTGGAAGGCGGCTGCCCGGCGGGCGCGAGGTGAATGCTGGGCCCGCAGGCTATGAAGAGTAGGTGATGCTCCGCTCACCCGGCGATGACCGCGCCGACGCCGATGACGCCACGTTTCAAATCGTGATGCCGTTCCGTTCCGGCATGCGCCAATGGAAGCCTGCAGCCGCAACCACGGCCACGAACGGCAAGAACGCGATCAACGTCCCGTCCGAGACGAGCAGGCCACCGACGACGGCGCCGGCGCAGTAGATCAGAAACATCCAAAGCTGACGTTTCGTCGCGAAGGGCAGCCGGTGCGGTCGTCGCAGCAGAGCTGCCGTTACCGCGATCGCGATGGCGGTCAGCGTGCTGGTGAAAACGACGGTCGTGATCCCCGGCCGGTCGACCAGTCGTGCCGCGAAGCTTTGGATTCCCATCGCCGATGAGGCCAACACGATGAGGCCGTAGAGCCAGGCACCGGCCATCGGGTGGACGGCAGACTGCCAGGTCACGGCGAACACGGCGAGAAGACAGGCTTCGACTGCAAGGAGCCACCGAACCGCATACGGCGCCAAACGGCCATCGAACCAGCGGTCGACGCCTGCCGCTGCCGCGCATGCGCCGGCCAGAAATCCGGCAAATGCAATGAAGGGCCGCGAGGCAGCGGTCCACTGTCCCTGCCCCAGCGCAAGGCCGAGCAGTGCGGTGTTGCCTGTCATAGCCGATGGAAACACCTGCCGGAGATTTAAGAAGCCGAGCGCATCCATGCTGCCGGATGCGAAGCCAAGCAGCGCCAAGCCGAGATCCCCGGTGTCAAGATGTTCCTCAGCGGGTTCGGCATTCTTCAGTCCCGCCGAGCCTTGGCGACACCCCTGAGCTCCAGTTCTCCGCCGCCTACTTCTTCAGCCCGAGCCCGGCGAACTTCTTGTTGAACTTCGCGACCTGGCCGCCGCTGTCGATGATCCGGTGCTGCCCGGTCCAGGCCGGGTGCGACTTCGGATCGATGTCCAGCCGGAGCGAGTCGCCCTGCTTGCCGTAGCAGGACCTCGTCTTGAACTGCGTGCCGTCGGTCATGACGACCGTAATCTCGTGATATGTGGGGTGGATGCCCGGTTTCATGGCGTTGCTCCTGCTGGCGCCGGCATATAGCGCCGGCGCCGGGCGATGGCCAGAGGGGTCAGAGGCTGGTATTGCCCTATGCTGCCAGGCTTCAAGAGCGCGGTCTGTGGGATCCGAGGTCGGAACTCTGGCGCCAACGACTGCGCCTCCGGGCCCGTCCGCCCCAATGACTCGCCGGCGTGATCACGACCCAGACGACCTGTGCCGGTTGACAACAGGACGCGGCGGATATCGGCTCAACCCGCAAGAGGAGGCGCGACCAAGCCAGAAGTAGCTGACCGCCCCTGGATCACAGGATCGATCCTCCGGAAACCAGATCCCCATCATCGCCGCGGCGTGCCAGGCGGCACGACACTGAGAGTGTATCTTGGACAACGTAGAAAAGGCCGATCACCTGGCTTTACTGCGGCAGCAGACCGCCCTGGCGCGGTTTGGGGAACTCGCTCTGAAGTCCGACGACCTGGACGAAATCCTGACCGAGGCCTGCCGATTGGTTGGCGAGGCATTGGGCACGGACCTCGCCAAGGTCGTGGAACTCCAGGCGGACGGCCAGACCCTGCTGGTGCGCGCAGGCGTTGGCTGGAAACCCGGCGTCGTCGGCGTGACGACCATCACGGCTGAAGACGACACCTCTGAGGGCGATGCCCTCAGGACCGGGGAGCCGATGATCTCTCCCGACATCGCGACGGAGACGCGGTTCAGGTATCCGCCGTTCCTGATCGAGAACGGCGTCAGGGCGGTCGCCAACGTCGTCATCATCGGTGGCAAGGACAAGCCCGCCGTTCGGCATCCTGCAGGTCGACAGCCGCGAGCCCCGCCAGTTCACCGAGAGCGACACCGCCTTCCTGCGCGGCTATGCCAACCTGCTCGCGGCGGCGGTGGACCGCCTGCGCGTCATCGACGAGGCGCGCGGGGAGGCGGAGCGCATTCGTCTCGCGCTGGAGGCGCGTGTGGCGGAGCGCACGCGCGAGCTGGTCGCGGCGAACGCCAGTTGCGCGCCGAGGCGGAGGAGCGCGAGCGGGTCGAGGAGACGTTGCGCCAGTCGCTCAAGATGGAAGCGGTCGGCCAGCTGACCGGCGGCCTGGCGCACGACTTCAACAACCTGCTGGCCGGCATCTCCGGCAGCCTGGAGCTGATGCGCATCCGCATCGCACAGGGGCGCACGGCGGAGATCGGGCGCTACATCGAGGCTGCGATGGCCTCGGTCGAGCGTGCGGCGGCGCTGACCCATCGCCTGCTCGCCTTCTCACGCCGCCAAACGCTCGACCCCAAGCCGACCGACGTGAACCGGCTCGTCGGCGGCATGGAGGATCTGTTCCGCCGCACGGTAGGGCCGGGCATCCAGGTCGAGATCAAGCTGGCGAGCGAGCTGTGGCCGGCCCTCTGCGACCCGAACCAGCTTGAGAACGCGCTGCTCAATCTGGTCATCAACGCGCGCGACGCCATGCCTGACGGCGGACATCTGCTGATCGAGCACCGCGAACATCGTGTTTCCCAATGGGCGCGGGGCGCTCAGGGACGTGCCGTCTGAGAAGGTGCCCGCCGGCGAATACGTGGGACCTGTTCGTCACCGACACCGGCGCGGGCATGACCCCGGACGTCATCGCGCGCGCGTTCGATCCCTTCTACACGACCAAGCCGACCGGCCAGGGCACCGGCCTCGGCCTGTCCATGATCTACGGGTTCGTCCAGCAATCGGGCGGACACGTGCTCCTGCGCAGCGAGCATGGCCAGGGCACGACGGTGACGATCTACCTGCCCCGGCATATCGGGGTGACGGACTGCGAACTGGAAGTTCACGCGGCGGCCAATCCGCTGGCCGCGCCAGCCAGTGCCGTCGTGCTGGTGGTCGAGGACGAGCTGGCCGTGCGAATGGTCATCGGCGATGTGCTCGCAGACTGCGGCTACACGGTGCTGGAAGCGGATAACGGCCAGGCCGCTCTGCACATTGTCGAATCCGGCGTCCGCATCGATCTTCTGCTCACCGATGTCGGCCTGCCGGGAGGCATGAACGGTCGGCAGCTCGCTGACGCGGCGCGCCAGCGGCGCCCCGACCTCAAGGTGCTGTTCCTGACGGGTTATGCCGAGAACGCGGCGGTCGGCAACGGCCGGATGGAGCAGGGTATGGGAGTCATGACAAAACCCTTCGCGCTGGAAGCGCTTGCGGCCAGGGTCAAGGGAATGATTGGCGACTGACGTGCCACACGCAGTCAGGGTTCGCCGCCAAATAACTGCGTCAATTGCGACCGGCCTTCCGTTCTTGTCGTCATCCCCGCTTTCGCGAAAGCGGGGATGACGACAACAGGTGCCGTTCCGCGACACCTGATTCGATTAATTCGGGGCAAGTCCTTACGCGAGCGTGGCGCGCCAGTAGGGCGGCGGCAGTTCGGGCGTGACGCCCAGCGCCTTCGCGGCACGCAACGGCCACGCGGGATCGGCCAGCAGCACACGCGCCGCGAAGACCAGATCGGCACGCTCGTTCGCCACGATCTCGGCGGCGTGCGTCGGCTCGGTGATCAGCCCGACCGCGCCTGTGGCGATGCCGGCGCGATGCTTCACGGCCTCGGCGAACGGCACCTGATAGCCGGGATGCGTCGGGATCCGCACGTCGGGCGAGATGCCGCCGGACGAACAGTCGATCAGGTCGACGTCGCCGCGCGCGGCCAGAATGCGGCACAGCGCCACGGTATCGTCGATGGCGAGCCCGCCCGGCAGGTAATCGACGCAGGACAGCCGCACGAACAGCGGCAGGTCGACGGGCCACTCGGTGCGCACCGCATCAATGGCCTCCAACAGGAAGCGGCTGCGCCCGTCAAGGTCGCCGCCATACGCGTCGTTGCGGTGGTTGGAAATCGGCGAGAGGAACGAGTGCAGCAGGTAGCCGTGCGCGGCGTGGATTTCGGCCACCTTGAATCCGGCTTCCCGCGCCATCCGGGCGGTGGCCGCGAACTGCCCGGCGATCTCCGCGATCTCGCCCGTCGTCAGCGCATGCGGGTCGGTGGCGCCGGGGTGGAACGCGATCGGGCTTGGCGCGACCGGCACCCAGCCGCCGTCGTGCGGCGCGATCGGCTTGCTGCCCTCCCACGTGCGCGTCGTGCTGGCCTTGCGGCCGGCATGCGCGATCTGGATGCCCGGCACCGCGCCGCCCCGCGTGATGATCGCGGCGAGGCGGGTCAGCAGCGCCTGGTGCTGCGCGTTCCAAAGGCCGAGGCAGTGGTGCGTGATGCGGCCGATTGCGGAGACGTGGGTTGCCTCGGTGAACACGATGCCGGCGCCGCCCATCGCCCGCGCGCCCAGATGCTGCACGTGCCAGTCGTCGCCCAGCCCGTCCTTGGCGCTGTACTGGCACATCGGCGCCACCACGATGCGGTTGCGCGCGGTGACCGAGCGGAAGCTGATCGGCTGGAACAGCAGCGGCGTTGGCATGCGGGCGAGGTCCTGCGGTTGCGTTGCGGTGCAGTATCGCAGCGCACGGCCGGCGCCGCCATTGCGTCAGGCCGGTTCGGACGCCATGCCCTTTTCGGCGAGTTCGCGCCGCGCCTTGTCGGTCTTCCGCAGTGCCGTTTCCTGCGCAAGGCCCATGCCGCGCAGCACGTGCGGCGCCTTGGTGAACTGGATGTCGCCGTAAGCCAAGACCTCGACCCGGTTCCCCCACGGATCGAGGAAATCGAGGAACGGACCGTCGAGCAGTTCGCCACCCGTGGCCTCGACGAGAGCGGGCACCGCACTGCGGTCGTCGACAACCAGGCCGAAATGCCGCGGACTGTCCCGATGTTCCGTGCTGACCTGCGTCAGGTTGATGAACTGGTCGCCCATGTCGATGAATGCATTGTTCTTGCCCTTGCCGCGCAGGGTGAACGAGAAGATGCGGCCGTAGAAGGCCAGCTCCTCGTCGATGTCGCCGACCTCGAGCGTGACGTGGTTCATGCCCACCAGCCTGGGCCTGTGCGCGGAAGTGTCGTTCGGTTGCGGCATGTGTACTCCTCCTCGTCTGAATTGCCGCAGAGATGGTCGCTCGGCCGCCCGCACGCCAGGGGTGAGCGCTCGACCTCCCCTTGCACGCCGCATCGCCGCCATGCGAGTCTTCGCTCAGGACGCCGACCAGAAGGGAAACGACCATGAGCAGCTCGGGATTCGATATCACGTCGCGCTTTGCCGATGGGCTGCCCGATCCCGCACCGCGCTTCGGCGGATTTCCCGAAATACAATTTCATCGGCGGCCACAACGATCCCGTGGAGATCCCGATCGAGGGCCTGATCGAGGCGACCGCATCGGTGCTGCGCCGCGAGGGCTCGAAGCTTGCGATGTACAATCTGGCGCAAGGACCGCAGGGCTATGTCGGGCTGCGCGAATTTGTCGCCGACAAGCTGAAGCGCCATCGCGGCATTGCAGCAACGCGCGACGATGTGCTGATCACGACGGGCTCCGGTCAGGGCATCGATATCGTCAGCCGCCTGTTCATCAATCCGGGCGACACGGTGATCCTGGAGGAATTCTGCTACGCCGGTGCGATCAACCGCTTCAAGCGCATCGGCGCGAACATCGTCGGCGTGCCGCTGGATGAGGACGGCATGCGCATGGACGTGTTGGCCTCGACGCTGGAGGGCCTGAAGCAGAAGGGCGTCACGCCGAAATACATTTACACCATTCCAACCATCCAGAACCCGTCCGGCAGCATCCTGCCGCTGGAGCGCCGCCAGCAGATGCTGGCGCTTGCGTTGCAGTACGGCGTGCCGATCTTCGAGGACGAATGCTACGCCGACCTGATCTGGTCCGGCGGCGCGCCACCGGCTCTGTATGCGATGGCTCCCAAGCAGGTCGTGCATATCGGCTCGTTCTCCAAGTCGCTCGCTCCGGCGCTGCGGGTCGGTTACGCGGTGGCCGAATGGCCGGTACTGTCGCGCATGATTTCGTCCAAGACCGACAGCGGCACCGGCGCGCTCGATCAGATGATCGTCGCCGAGTATTTTTCCAAGAGCTTCGACCAGCACATCGGCACGTTGTCGGGCGTGCTGAAGGGGAAGCTCGACACGATGGTGGAAGCGGTGGAGCGCGAGTTCGGCACCACCGCGGACATGTGGCGGCCGAAGGGCGGCATCTTCCTGTGGCTGAAACTGCCGGATGCGGTGGACGTGCGGAAGCTGGTGAAGCCGGCGGCGGACGCCGGCATCAACTTCAACCCGGGTCCGGAATGGGTGTGCAATCCCGAACCGGCGAAATCGTACATGCGGCTGTGCTTCGCGCTGCCATCGAAGGAGCAGATTCGCGAAGGCGTCGCCGCACTGGCGCAGGTCTGCTACGAACAGACGGGCATTCCGGTGCGCAGCGCGAACGTCGAGCGGGCGGGCGCTCGCGAGTCGGCCTGAGTTATGGCGCAGGAGATCGCGCTCACGGTGAACGGCAGATCGGTGAGCGTTACGGTGGAGGCCGTCACGCCGCTGCTGGACGTTCTGCGCAACCAGCTCGATTTGAAGGGTTCGCGCTACGGTTGCGGTCTCGATCAATGCGGAAGCTGCATGGTGCTGCTCGACGGCGAGCCGGTCTATGCGTGCTCGCGCGAGATCGGCACCGTCGCCGGGCGCAGCGTCACAACGATCGAGGGACTTGGCAGTGCGGCACAGCCGCATCCGCTGCAGCAGGCGTTCCTGGATGAGCAGGCGGGTCAGTGCGGCTACTGCCTTGCGGGGATTCTGATGAGTGCCAAGGCGCTGCTCGACCGCAATGTGTCGCCAGCGCGTGCCGACATTGTTGCTGCGTTGGACAAGCACCTCTGTCGCTGCGGCGCGCATCCGCGAATTCTGCGCGCCGTGGAGAAAGCCGCCGTCGTGCTGCGGGAAGGGAAGGGCGCATGAGCGACACACTGCCGCTGTCGATCCAGACCAACCGCCGCCTGGAGAAGTGGCTCCGCTTCAATCCCGATCGTACCGTGCGCTTGGCAGTCGGCAAGGTGGAACTTGGCCAGGGCAACGTCACCGCACTGGCGCAGATTGCCGCCGAGGAACTCGACGTGGACCTCGATCGCATCGCAGTGCTGTCCGGCGACACGCAGGATGCGCCGGATGAGGGCCAGACGACGGGCAGCCAGTCGATCGAGGTGTCCGGTAGGTCGGTGCGCCTGGTGTCGGCGGAGCTGCGCGCGCGCGTTCTGGATCGGCTGGCCCGGCGGCTGAACTGCAGCCCGTTGGAACTGACTGTCGAGGACGGCATGTTCCGCCGCGGCGATGCGCCGACCGGGCACGACTACTGGAACTTTTCCACCGCCGGGGATTTTGCCCCGGATATCGAAGGGACTGCGACGCCGAAGGCGCACACCGCGTACCGCGTGGTGGGCAAGCCCGTGCCGCGTCGCGACCTGCCGGCAAAAGTCTCAGGCGCTGCCTTCATCCATGACATGGTGAGGCCCGATATGCTGCATGCGCGCATCCTGCGCCAGCCGTGTCGCGGGGCGCGTCTTGCGTCGTTGAACGAGGCCGCGCTGCGGCGCGCCGAACGCGGCGATTTCCGCATCGTGCGCGTCGGCGATTTCGTGGCGTTCGTGGGCAGCGATGAGACCGTCGTGCAGCGCGCCGCCGCAGTCGCGCCGATGCACGCCAAATGGAACAACGTGCGACAGATCACGCCCGACCAACAGGAGGCGGCGTGGCTCGTCGGCCAGGACTTCGAACGATCGTGTGCTGGGCAGCGAACTTCCCGCGGCCGAGACGCAGCAGGTGGTGGTGGCGAGCTATTCGCGGCCCTATGTCGCGCATGCCTCGATGGCGCCGTCCTGTGCCCTGGCCGAGTACCGCAACGGGCATCTGTCGGTCTGGTCGCACACGCAGGGCGTTTATCCGCTGCGCGCCGCGCTCGCGAATGTGCTTGGCATCGCGCCCGACGCGATCACCGTGCGTCACGCGCACGGCGCCGGATGCTACGGGCACAATGGCGCCGACGACGTGGCAGTGGACGCCGCGGTGATCGCATTGCAGGTGCCGGATCATTGCATCCGCGTGCAATGGCGCCGCGAGGAGGAGTTCGGCTTCGAACCGCTCGGCCCGGCGATGCACGTCACGCTGCGCGCCGCGCTGGACGAGGCGGGAAAACCAGTGGACTGGACTGCGGATATCTGGTCGCCGACGCATGTGCAGCGGCCGAGCACCGGCGGCAATCTGCTGACGCACGAGGCGCTGCCGACCCCGCCGCCCGATCCGCGTCCGACCGATCCGCCGGAAGCGAACGGCGGCGGCGGCACGCGCAACGCATTCCCGCTCTACGACATTCCGGCCACGCGCGTGCTGCATCATTTGATTCTGCGCCCGCCGGTGCGCACGTCCGCGCTGCGCGGCCTCGGCGCGTTGACCAACGTGTTCGCGATTGAGTGCTTCATCGACGAGCTTGCCGAACGTGCCGGGATCGACCCGGTGCAGTATCGGTTGTCGATGCTGTCCGATCAGCGCGCACGCCGCCTGATCGAGAACGTGGCCGAACGCTGCGACTGGCCGGCGCGCGGGCCCGGCGGCAGCGGACGTGGCGTCGGCCTGGGCTGGGCGCGCTACAAGAACAAGGCGGCCTACGCCGCCGTCGCGGCGGAGGTGGAGGTTGACCAGGAGGTGCGGCTGCTGCGCGTCTGGTGCGCCGCCGACGCCGGCCTGGTGATCAATCCCGACGGCGCGCGCAATCAGCTCGACGGCGGCATCGTGCAAGCCGCCAGCATGACGCTGAAGGAACAGGTACGCATGGAAGGCGACGGCGTCACGTCGCTCGACTGGGCAAGCTATCCGATCCTGCGCTTCTCAGAAGTCCCGGAGATCAGCACCGAGATCATCGACGCGCCCGACCTGCCGACCTTGGGCATGGGCGAGTGCACGTTCGGCCCCACCGCCGCCGCGATCGGCAACGCCGTCGCACATGCGTTGGGGACCCGGATCAAGGATATGCCGCTGACCCGCGAGCGCATCGCCGCGGCTCTGTTGAGGTAACGGCGCAGTCGTCATGGGCGGCGAAGGCCGACCATCCACGACCTGAGGCATACGGGAAAGGACGTGGCTGGCGGACCTGCGCCCGTCATGACGATTGGGGTGGGCGCCGCCTACGACTTCACCAGCGTGCAGCCGCCGTCCGCAAGCGGTCGCCAAGCCTCGTCGGGCGGAATGGTGACCAGTTCCTTGCAGTAGTCGTAAGGATATTTTGCCTCGGACGGCGACTTCACCTGCCAGAGATGCATCACGTGCATCACGCGCCCGTCCTCGCGGATCTTCACGTCGGTGTTGTACATGTCGTTGACCGGTGTCGCCTTCATCTTTGCCACCACGGCATCGGCGTCGGTGGTGCCTGCGGCGTGCACGCTTTTCAGCCAGTGCGTCGCGGCGGCGTAGTTGCCGGCATGCAGCAGTCCCGGAACCATGCCGCCCATCCTGGCGCTCCACCGCTTCGACCAGGCGCGCGTCTTGTCGGTCATGTCCCAGTAGAACGAGTCGGTGTAGACCAGCCCCTCGCAGGTCTTCTGGCCGAGCGAGTTCACGTCGTTGATCGCCATCAGCAGCGTCGCCATGCGCAGACCGCTTTGCGACATGCCGAACTCGGCCGCCTGCTTGATGCAGTTCTGCAGATCGGTGCCGGCATTTGCGAAGCCGATCACTTTCGCGCCGGATGCCTTCGCCTGCACCAGATAGCTTGAGAAATCCGCAGTCGCCAGCGGCGCCTTCACACTGCCAAGCACCTTACCACCGGCTGCCGTGACGGCGGCAATGGTATCGCGCTCGAGCGCATAGCCGAACGCATAATCGGCGGTAATGAAGAACCACGTATCGCCGCCGGCCTTGGTCAGGGCGGTACCGGTGCCGAATGACAGCGCGTATGTGTCGTAGACCCAGTGGATGCCGTACGGCGAGCACTGCTTGCCGGTCATGTCGGACGTCGCGGGGCCGGTGATCAGGTAGATGCGCTTCTTCTCTTTCGCGGTCTGCTGGATGGCGAGCCCGGCGGAGGAACCAGCCCCATCGGCCAGCACATCGACGCCCTGGCTGTCGATCCATTCGCGCGCGAGCGAGGCGGCGATGTCGGGCTTGTTCTGGTCGTCCCCTTGCAGGATCTCGATCGGGCGGTCGAGCACCGAGCCACCGAAATCCGCCGCGGCCATCTCAACGGCGAGGCGGTTGCCCGGGCCGCCGACGTCCCGGTACGGGCCGCCCATATCGCTGAGCAGTCCGAACCGCACCGGCTTCGATGTGCTCTGCGCACGCAGGATTCCCGGCATGAGCAGCGGTGACGAAGCCAAGCCGCCGACTGCTGCACGGCGTGATATGCTTTTCATTGCGATCCCCCACCAAGGAGCGGAACAGACTACACCTCGCCCGCTTGCGGGAGAGGTCGACACGCGCAGCGTGGCGGGAGAGGGTGCCGGAGCAGTCGCGTACCGTTGGTTGCACCCTCTCCCGCAAGCGGGCGAGGTGTACTCTGGGTGCAGCGCCCCCCGTCACGACGAACGCGCTTCAGCGCAACGATGCGTTCAGCTTCACCAACGCGGCTGCGCCCGGGCACAGCGCCGCCTCATCCAGCTCGTTGAACGGCGTGACCACCGTGTTCATGTGATGGTGCAGGTCTTCCGGTTCCGGATCCACAAACAGCAGCCCGGTGACGATCTCGCCCGCGGCCTGGCGTTCCTGCAGATAGGTCATCGCAGCGATCCGATCATGCACATCGTAGTCGTTGGCGAGCTTGCGCAGTCGCAATACCGAGCCGTCGTGCTGTTTCACCATCTCGACCGTGCCGGCGGCGTATTCGACGGTGATCGGCTCGCGGCCGGTGATCACGTCGAGGTAGTTCACCGCCAGGTTGTGCTCGCGCACATAGTCGAAGCTGGTGTGCGAACCCTCGTGGTTGTTGAACGCCACACACGGGGAAATACAGTCGATGAAGGCCGCGCCTTGGTGCTTCAGCGCCGCCTCGATCAGCGGCACCAACTGCTCCTTGTCGCCGGAGAAGCTGCGCGCGACGAAGGTTGCGCCGAGCTGCAGCGCCATGGCGATCAGATCGATCGCCTCGTCGTTGTTCACCACGCCGCGCCGGCTCTTGGCGCCCTTGTCGGAGGTGGCGGAGAACTGCCCCTTGGTCAGCCCGTACACGCCGTTGTTCTCGACGATGTAGGTCATGTTCACGCCGCGCCGCATGACATGGGCGAACTGGCCGATGCCGATCGAGGCACTGTCGCCGTCGCCGGACACGCCGAGATAGATCAGGTCGCGATTCGCCAGATTTGCGCCGGTCAGCACCGACGGCATGCGGCCGTGCACCGAGTTGAACCCGTGCGAGGCGCCCAGGAAATACGTCGGCGTCTTCGACGAGCAGCCGATCCCCGACAGCTTGGCAATGCGATGCGGCGGCAGCTCCAGGTTGAAGCAGGCGCGCACGATCGCGGCACTGATTGAATTGTGGCCGCAGCCGGCACACAGTGTCGACACCGCACCCTCATAGTCGCGCCGCGTGTAGCCGAGCGCATTTGTCGGCAGCGCGGGATGATGCAGCTTGGGCTTGGGCAGGAAGGTCATGGCACAGCCTTGCGGAACGGGACGATCTTCAGCGAACCGACCTTGTCGGCGATGGCGTCGGCGATGAAGCGCGCGGTGATCGGCGTGCCGTCGAAGTGCAGCACGCGCGTGAGCTTCGCGGGATCGATCTCCAGCTCGTTCACCAGCAGCGTGCGCAACTGGGCGTCGCGGTTCTGCTCGACGACGAAGAGCTGCTCATGCTCGGCGATGAAGGTCTTCACGTCGTTGTGGAACGGGAAGCCGCGCACGCGCAGCAGATCCAGGTGGATGCCCCGTTCCGCCAGAATCTCCTCCGCCTCGTTCATCGCCGGACTGGTCGAGCCGAAATAGATCGCGCCAAGCCGCGTCGGCTCCGTCGCCAGGCGCGTGAGGGGTCGCGGCACCAACTGCTTTGCTGTCTCGAACTTCTTCAACAGCCGCAGCATGTTCTCGGCGTAGTCGGGGCCTTCCTCGCTGTAGCGCGCGCGGCTGTTCTTCGAAGTGCCGCGCGTGAAGAACGCGCCGCGCGTCGGATGCGTGCCGGGATAGGTGCGATACGGGATGCCGTCGCCGTCCACGTCGAGATAGCGGCCGAAATCCTTGCCGGCTTCGAGCTCCTCCGCGGTCATCACCTTGCCGCGGTCCATCTTCCGGCTGTCGTCCCAGGTGAGCGGCTTCGACAGCCGGTCGTTCATGCCGATCTCGAGGTCGAGCATGACGAAGATCGGGGTCTGCAGCCGGTCCGCCAGGTCGAACGACAGCGCGCCGAATTCGAAGCACTCGTACGGGTCCTCGGGGAACAGCAGCACATGCTTGGTGTCGCCATGCGAGGCATAGGCGCAGCTCAGGATATCGGTCTGCTGCGTGCGCGTCGGCATGCCGGTGGACGGGCCGGAGCGCTGCACGTCGAAGATCACCGCCGGGATTTCGGCAAAATAGGCAAGTCCGACGAATTCCTGCATCAGCGAGATGCCCGGCCCGGACGTGGCGGTGAACGCGCGTGCGCCATTCCAGGCCGCACCGATCACCATGCCGATCGAGGCCAGCTCATCCTCCGCCTGCACGATCGCGAATTTCGCCCTCTTGGTTTGCGGATCGACGCGGTAGCGGTTGCAGTAGCGGGTGAACGCCTCGGCCAGCGACGAGGACGGCGTGATGGGATACCACGCGCACACCGTCGCCCCGCCATACACCGCGCCCAGCGCGGCAGCGGCATTGCCTTCGATGAAGATGCGGTCGCCCACCCCATCGGCGCGGCGCAGCGTTAGGCCGATCGGACAATCCAGGTGCTTCAGCGCATAGTCGCGCCCCATGTGCAGGGCCTGCACATTCGCCGCCACCAGCTTGTCGCGGCCGCGGAACTGCTCGGCCAACAAGGTCTCGATCGCCGCCACATCCATCTGCAGCAGCGCCGACAGCACGCCGAGATAGACGATATTCTTGAACAACTGCCGCTGGCGCGAGTCGGTATAGGCCTTGTTGGTGATCTCGGTCAGCGGCACGCCGATCACCACGATGTCGTCGCGGAACCGCGACGGCGGCATCGGCTTCGTGGAATCGTAGAACAGGTAGCCGCCGGGCACGATCGACGCGATATCCTGCGTCCAGGTCTGCGGGTTCATCGCCACCATCAGATCCACGCCGCCGCCCCGCGCACCCAGATGTCCCGCCTCCGACACGCGCACCTCGTACCAGGTCGGCAGGCCCTGGATGTTCGAGGGAAAGATGTTGCGCGGCGTCACCGGCACGCCCATCCGAAGGATCGATTTGGCGAACAGCGTGTTCGCGCTGGCCGAACCCGACCCGTTGACGTTGGCGAATTTGACGACGAAATCGTTGACGCGCTGGAGACCGGTTACGCGTTCTGCAAACTGCAACATGCGTGCTCCGCCTGTGCCACATCAAGAAGGAAGCGCTGCATATCCCACGCGCCAGTGGGGCACCGCTCGGCGCACAGGCCGCAGTGCAGGCAGACGTCTTCGTCCTTCACCATCACCCTGCCGGTCTTCAGTGCGCCGGAAACGTAAAGGTCCTGCGTCTCATTCATGGCCGGCGCGCTCAGCCGCAGCCGCAGTTCCGGCTCCGCGCCGTTCTCGGTGAAGCTGATGCAATCGACCGGACAGATATCCACGCACGCGTCGCACTCGATGCACAGCGCGTCGGTGAACACGGTCTGCACGTCGCAGTTGAGACAGCGCTGCGCCTCGGCAAATGCCAGCTTGTCATCGAACCCAAGCTCGACCTCGGCCTTGATGTCGCGCAGCGCGATCAGCTTGTCGCGGTGCGGCACCTTGAAGCGAAGGTCCAGCGAGATGTCGTTGTCGTAGCTCCACTCGTGGATGCCCATCTTTTGCGAGGCGAGCGTCACCATCGGTGGTGGTCGTTCGCGCACGTCCTCGTGCTGGCAGAGCTTGTGGATGGAGATTGCCGCCTGGTGCCCGTGCGCCACGGCCCAGATGATATTCTTCGGCCCGAACGCCGAGTCGCCGCCGAAGAAAACCTTTGGATTGGTCGAACCCATCGTCACTTCGTCGACGAGGGGCATGTCCCACTGGTCGAACTCGATGCCGATATCGCGCTCGATCCACGGGAAGGCGTTCTCCTGGCCCACCGCCACCAGCACATCATCGCATTCATAATGCTGATCGGGCTCGCCGGTCGGCACCAGCCGGCGGCGTCCCTTGGCGCCGTATTCGGCCTTCACCTTCTCGAACATCACCCCGGTAAGTTTTCCCGCCGTGTGGGTGAACTCCTTCGGGACCAGCATGTTGAGGATCGGAATGTCCTCGTGCATGGCGTCGTCCTTTTCCCAGGGCGACGCCTTCATCTCCTCGAAGCCGGAGCGCACGATCACCTTCACGTCCTCGCCGCCGAGCCGGCGGGATGAGCGGCAGCAATCCATCGCGGTGTTGCCGCCGCCGAGCACGATCACGCGCTTGCCGATCTTGCTGATGTGCCCGAACGACACCGACGACAGCCAGTCGATGCCGATATGGATGTTCGCCGCCGCCTCGTGCCGGCCGGGGATCGGCAGGTCGCGCCCGCGCGGAGCGCCGCAGCCGACGAAGATCGCGTCGAAGTCATCGGCCAGCAGCGCCTTTAGGCTGTCGACGCGCTGGCCTAGCCGCATCTCCATGCCGAGGCCGGTGATGTAGGCCACCTCCTCGTCGATGACGTCCTCGGGCAGGCGGAATTTTGGGATCTGGCTGCGGATCATGCCGCCCGCGCGCGGGTCCGAATCGAACACCACCAGCTCGTAGCCGATGGGCGCCAGGTCACGGGCGACGGTCAGGGACGCGGGGCCGGCGCCGATCAGCGCGATTCGCTTGCCGTTGCTGCGCTCGGCCGGTTTGGGCAGGCGGTGGCGGATGTCGCCCTTGTAGTCCGCGGCGACGCGCTTGAGCCGGCAGATCGCCACCGGTTCCTCTTCGACGCGGCCGCGGCGGCAGGCCGGTTCGCAGGGCCGGTCGCAGGTTCGGCCGAGAATTCCCGGGAAGACGTTGGATTCCCAGTTGATCATGAACGCATCGGCGTAGCGGCCGGCCGCGATCAGCCGGATATATTCCGGCACCGGGGTGTGGGCGGGACACGCCCACTGGCAGTCGACCACCTTATGGAAGTAGTCGGGGTTACCGATGTTCGTAGGCTGCAAGTCGGACTCCTCTCCCTCGGCACGCATGCGCACCGACGTGTGGCCATTTTTTGGCAGCGATTTTGTTGTGCGGCTGTGGCCTTCTCCCGTCAATGACCTTAGGCGAAATGCACCAGGTCTTCAACCAAAGTGGGCGCATGGCTGCTCTTTGGCGATCCCGTGGTGAACTCGCCGACGATGTGATACTATCTGCGAATGAGGCTGGTCATTGACACCGATGTCCTCGTCGCCGGTGTCCGCAGCCCTGGCGGCGCATCGGCCGCGCTGCTTGTCCTGCTTCTGGAGCGCCAGGCCACCATGCTGCTGAGCGTGGCCCTGGCATTCGAAAATGAAACGACCTGCACGAGGGCGGAACATCTGCTGGCGGCGCAGGCGAGCGAGGCAGATGTGAGACGGTTGATCGACGCGATCATCGACGTCATCGAGCCGGTCGAGGTGCACTACCAATGGCGGCCCCAGCTATCGGACGCGGGAGATGAGATGGTATTGGAAGCGGCGGTCAATGGCCGCACTGATGCCATCGTGACCTTCAATCGGACGGATTTCGGAACGGCGCCGGGCCGTTTCGGGATCGAGGTCATCGGCCCGGCAGAGGCGCTGCGGAGGATACGAAGGTGACGACGAAGGTCACGACGTTTTCGTTGCGACTGCCGCTCTCCTTGAAGGCGGCAGTCGAGAAGCTGGCCGCGGCTGACGGGACCAGCATGAACCAGTTCCTCGTGATGGCGGCGGCGGAGAAACTCACAGCGATGCGGACGGCCGAAGCGTTCTTCGCCGAACGCAAGGGACGCGGCGACAAGGCGGCGGCAATCCGTTTCCTGACCCGTGCCGGCGGGGAACCGCCTCACCCGGGCGATGAGTTGCAGGAAACGGGAACCGGCGGCGGGCAGGGGAGGTCGAGTCAATAGGCAGCCCGTCTCGCTACGGCCGCATCGTGAACGCCGAGGGCCCCGGCGTGCGCAGCGGCGCGGCCAGATTTGCGAACTCGCACAGCAGGCGGCGGGTGTCGCGCGGGTCGATGACGTCCTCCACCCAGAAGGTCTCCGCGGTGCGGTAGGGCGAGCGCAGCCGGTTCAGCCGCGCCTCGATCTCCGCCATCTTCGCGGCCGGATCGGGCGCGGCGTCGATCTCGGCCCGGTAGGCCGCCTCAATGCCGCCCTCCAGCGGCAGCGATCCCCAACTCGCCGAGGGCCAGGCGTAGCGCTGACATAGGTGGCTCACGGGCTGGTGGCCCAGGCCGCCGACGCCGTAGCAGTTGCGCACGACAACACTGCACCACGGCACAGTGGTCTGGTTGATCGCCGAGAGGGCACGCACCCCCCAGCGGATCACGGCGCTGCTCTCGGCGGCGAGCCCGACCTGGAAGCCGGGGCAGTCCACCAGATGCACGATCGGCAGATGGAAGGTCTGAGCAAGATCGACGAAGCGTATAATCTTGCTGCATGCATCCGCGGTCCAGGCGCCGCCGTGGAACAGCGGGTCGCCCGCCATCAGCGCCACCGGCCAGCCATCCAGCCGGCAGAAGCCGGTGATGATGGGGCGGCCGAAGGAGCGTCCCATCTCGAAGAAGCTGTCCTTGTCCGCCAGCGCCTCAATGATCCGGCGCATGTGGTAGGCCTGCTTCTTGTTGCGGGGGATCGCGGCGATCAGGAAGTCTTCCCCCCGTTCCGGATGGTCCCAGTTGCGCACCCGCGGCGGCAGGTCCCAAATCGAGCCGGGAAGATACGACAGAAACCGTCGCGCGGCCTCGAACGCCTCGTCCTCGGTGTCCACCGCCTGATCGACCGCGCCGCAGGATAGTTGCACGTCCCAGCCGCCGAGTTCCTGCTTGGTGCGGGGCTCGCCCAGCCGCTCCACCACCGGCGGGCCGGCCACGAACACGGCGGAAATCTCCTTCACCATCACCGAATAGTGGCTGGCCGCCAGCCGCGCCGCGCCCAGCCCGGCGACCGAGCCCAGGCCCAGGGCCACGACCGGCACCGTCCCCATGTTGTTGGCCACGAGGTCGAACGACGTGGTCTCCGACAGCCCGCCGGGCAGGTTGGCGCGGCCGGTAGTCTCGATGGTCTTCACCGAGCCGCCCCCGCCGGAGCCCTCGATCAGCCGGATGATCGGCATGCGGAACTCCGCGGCGATCTGCTCCGACATCTTCGGCTTGCCCTTGATCGAGGCGTCAGCCGATCCGCCGCGCAGCGTGAAGTCATCGCCGGCGATTACCACAGGCCGCCCATCGACCGTGCCGCGACCGAACACGCAGTTGGCCGGAGTGAACGCAACGATCTGCCTGCTGTCAGCGTCGTAGGTCGCCTTGCCGGCGATCGCGCCGATCTCGTGGAAGCTGCCGGGATCGAGCATGCGGTCGATCCGCTCGCGGACGGTGAGGCGACCGCCCGTGTGCTGGCGCGCGACGCGTTCCGCGCCGCCCAGCTCCTTGGCGAGCGCCACACGCGCGCGGAGTTCGGCAAGTTCCGGTTCCCACCCGACCGGCGTGGTCAGTTGCGGGTGTGGTGAAGCGGAGTCGTCGGGCATCGTCGTCCTGTCCTGGTCTGGCGTCAGCTTATCGGCGGGCCGCAGCGGTGCCAGACCTGCACCGGCCCGTCCGACGAATAGGACGGACCGGATCCGATGCGCAAATGCACCGTGTCCTCGTTGATCAGGGTCATCGAGATCATCCGTCCGGCATCCGGGTCGGCCTGCGGCGCCACATAGGTGAAGAAGTGGCGCGAGTAGTCGCCCTGGATATGGCTGCCGGCGGGCGTGATCATGGCCGGGCCCCGAATCGAGAGGCGCTGGCCGTCGGTGAAACACCAGTGTCCGTCGATCACGTCGGCCCAGGCAGGGATTGTGCCGGCAGCGAACATGGCCGCACAGACCGCGACACCGGCCAATCGATAATGGGGCATCGACGGCATCCTTCCACGGCTGGAAATTGATGGCGGGACGCTATGGCAGGGCAGGGCGGCATGCAACGCCCCGGCCGCCGACCGAGCCACTTGCCAAGCCGGCCGCAATACCGTATTGCGAATGAGATTGCGAGTTATTCGCATATAGGTGACGCATGAGTCTTCGAACGCTCCGGCTGGTTCAACCCGGCTTCAACCATGGCCAGGCCTGCCGGCGACGGCGGCGGCCGTTCCAGGGTCTTGGCTGCGTGCTCGCCACAGCCGCGCTGCTTCAGTCCTCCCCGGTGCAGGCCGAGATCCCGACGTTCTCGATCTCGATTCGCGACAATGCGTTTGTTCCGGCCGAACTGTCGGTACCCGCCGGGCAGAAGATCGAGCTGCATGTCACGAACGAACGTGCCGCCGCGTCGGAATTCGAAAGCGCGGAACTGCGCCGCGAGAAGATCGTCCCGCCCGGCCAGCAGGTGACGGTCTATGTCGGGCCGCTCCGGCCAGGCTCCTACGAGTTCTTCGACGACTTCAATCCGCAGACCCGCGGTCATCTCATCGCGCGCTGAGGCCCTATGCTCGGTGTCGCAATCGTTCGTCTTGCCATCCCGATGCGGGCCATGCCGCGTGGCCGTATCCGGCGCCGGAGACTGCCGGTCGTCGGCGCCGCGGCCCTTGTCGCACTTGTCCCGGCATATTCGGCTCATGCGGATTTGCAGGTGCGAATGCCGACTGTCGAGTTCCGTGAGCTGGAATTCGAGCACAATGGCTTTTTCAGCTTTGACAAAGATCGCACGTTGGGCGGCCAACAGAGCTACACCAACTCGATCGGATACGGAGTGACGCCGTGGTGGAAGATCGAGCTGGAAGGTGAGTCAAATTCCGTTCCCGACAGCAGTGTGCACTATACGGCCACCACGATCGAGAACATCTTTCAGATCACGGAACCCGGCCAATACATGTTCAACCTCGGCTTCTTCGCCGAATATTCGCAGTCAGCGCTGAACGGAGACCCAAATAGCTTCACCCTGGGACCGATCGTCCAAAAGGAGCTATACGATGTCCTGGGAGTCGACAGCCTTCATACGCTGAATGTGTTCTTTTCCCATGATGTCGGCCACAATGCCAGCCATGCGACAGGCCTGGAAATGGCATGGCAGTCACGGCTGCTGTCGAACCCCTATATCGATCCGGCGCTGGAGTATTATGGATTCGTCAACGATCTGGGAGAAGCGGGCAAGTTCTCGCAGCAGCAGCATTTCATTGGTCCGGTGGCGGTGGGCGCCATCAATTTCGCACCCTATGGCAAGCTGAAATACGAGGTCGGCTATATGTTCGGGATGACGGAGGCTTCTCCCCGCGGCGCGATCCGCTGGAAAGTGGAGTACGAAATTGCGTTCTAGAGAAAAATGTGCACCGCGCCCGCTTGCGGGAGGAAAACCCTCTCCCGTCGCGCTCCGACCTCTCCCGCAAGGGGCGAGGTGTACATTGTGTCCGCTCGCCGGCAATGCGACCTGCCGAGTCGTGAAGGCCGGCACCGATGGCGCACCCGTGCTACGCGGCGTCGATGAAACTCACATGGGCCGCGACGACCCGCCAACCCTCCGGCGTCCTCACCCAGGTCTGCATCTGCCGGCCGATCTTTCCAGGCACCGTATCACGCTCGAACAAAGTCGAGGCGGTCGCGAAGTCATTGCCGTACGTTGTAATCACCGTGCGCGAAATTCGCCGCGCCAGCCCAATCGGCGAGCGTGCCGCGCGGTACGCAGCGATCTCGTCGCTGCCATACAAATTCTCACCGATGCCGTAGCGGATGGTGTACTCGCTCGGCCAAAATAACTGCTGCAACGTGACGACGTCGTTGCTCGTCAGCGCGGTCTCGTAGCGTGCAAACGCCGCTTCGACCTCGGCGCGCACCTCGGGAACGTTGGTCTCCATGCAGCTACTCCGGCGGCTGCGGCGCCCAAACGATGCCGCGTGCCTCCAGATCATAGGCGATGCGCAGCGCCACGTCTTCGCGCCACGGGGCCGCAATGATCTGCACACCGATCGGCATGTCGCCCGACCGGGGAACCGGCACCGCGACGACAGGCAGGCCGACGAACGAAATAGGCTGCGTGTAGATGCCGATATTCGGGCGCAGCGGCACCTCTTGTCCGTTCAGCACGAAGCTCTTCTGACCGATCGGCGGCGCCACGCACGGCGTGGCTGGAGCGATGATCGCGTCCACGTCGTCGAGCACGCGCAGCATCGCGTCGCGATACCAGCGACGGAATTTCTGCGCCTGGACCACCCAGGCAGCAGGAACCATGGCGCCGGCGATCAACCGGTCGCGCACGTCCGGATCGAAATCAAACGGCTGCGTGCGCAGGCGGTGCAGATGCAGTGCGGCCCCTTCGGATGTGGTGATCAGATAGGCCGCGGCTCGCGCACGCGCGGCTTCCGGCAGCTCGATCTGTCGCGTCGCGCCGAGTGCTGCAGCCACGCCGTCCAACGCGGCCAGCGCCTCTGCACCGGCGCCCGAACGGAAATAGCCGCCGGCGCTCGCAATGCGCAGTCCGCCAACGCCCGCCGCGACCGTCGGACCAACCGGTTCGGCGGCGCGGTCCGCGCAGACCGGATCGAGCACATCCGGCCCCAGCATCGCGTCATATGCAAGCGCAAGATCGGCGGTGTTGCGGGCAAACGGACCAAGATGGTCGAGGCTGGACACAAATGGAAAACTGCCGGCGCGCGACAGCCGGCCGAATGTCGGCTTCAGACCGAAGATGCCGCAGAAAGACGAGGGCACGCGGATCGAACCGTTGGTGTCGGAGCCGAGCGCGATCGGCACCATGCCGCCGGCGACCGCGCCGCCCGACCCGCCGGATGAGCCGCCGGTCATCCGTGCAGTGTCGTGGGGGTTGCGCGAGGGGCCGTCGTGGCTGTTCTCGCCGGTAAAGTCGTACGCATATTCGCCCATGTTCAGCGCACCCACCAGCACCGCGCCTGCCGCTTCGAGCCGTCTGATGAGCGTTGCATCCGCATCTGCCGGCGGATGTTCGCGATTGATTTTCGAGCCCGCCAGCGTCGGCAGGCCGGCGATGTCGATCAGGTTCTTCACTGCGAACGGCACGCCGGCGAGCGGCCCGAGAGGTTCTCCCGCAGTGCGCGCAGCATCGATGGCAGCCGCGCGGGAGCGGGCGCGTTCGGCCGTGATAGCGGTGAACGCATTCAGCACGGGATTGCGTCGGGTGATGCGTGCCAATGCCGCATCGACCACCGCTGCTGCAGTTGTCTCACCGGTTGCCACCGCAGCGGCAATCTTCGTCGCCGAGCTCCAGTCGAACTCGCTCATGCGCGGAACACCGGCGCGGGGTCGGCATCATCGGCGAGCTGAAAATCCAGCACTCGATGTGCCAGGTCGCGTGTGATGCGCAGATGCAATTTCACGGCGTCGCGCCATTCGGTTGCCACGGTGATGCCGAGCAATCCGGCATCGGCATCCAGCCAGGCGTCAAGATCGTCAGTGTCGCTCATGTTCTCTCCCTGGCGGCGAGCCACGCGCGCCAACCGCCGTGGCGGGTGATATCGGGCGCTGCCGCGACGCCGTCGGCCTCGGCGAGAAAGCCGAGACATGGCCCATCCGTCAGTTCCACCGTGCCGAAGCCGAGCGGTGGGGGGACCAACGCGAGCAATGCGCCGATCGCGGTCATCGGCAGTGCCCAGACCTCACCGTCGATCGCGGCGCCATCCTGCGCGCGCAGCATGCCGGGTCGATTGCCCAGCGCGTGCAGCCGGTACGCGTCGGCGGTCCGCGCTGTATGCAGAAAGCGCCCGCCAAGCGCTGTCAGTTGATGATTGAGCGGCAGGCCCGACATGTGCGCGCCGATGCAGAACAGGGCGGTCTCGTCCGGGGCAAGTGCGTCCGGCAACGTGGACGGTGGCAAAGGGACGCGCGTCGCGCCGACGGTGTCGACCGACGCGCGATGAATGCGATCGGCCAGCGCAGCCAATCGGCCTTCGGACCAAGCCTGACCGACCAGGGTCATGCCGATCGGCATGCCCTGGCTGTCAAAACCAGCCGGCACGGCGATCGCGGCGAGATCGCAGAGGTTGATAAAGTTGGTGAAAGTGCCGAGGCGGTTGTTCACGCCGATCGGATCGGCGACCACATCGGCGAGCGTCGGGCAGAACGGCACGGTCGGCAGCAGCAGCGCATCGTAGCGGCGAAACAGATCGGCTGCCGTGTGGCGTGCCTCAGCCAGGCGATGAAACGCATCGAAGGCGTCGACCGTCCGCCGCGTCAGCCCGTTTTCCAGTATCGTCCGCGTGACCGGATGCAGGATGTCGGGCTTGGTCTCCAGAACGTCCCGCAGCGCGGCCGTGCGCTCGGCGACCCAGGGACCGTCGTAGAGCAGACGGGCGATCTCGAGAAACAACGAAATATCGACTGTCTCGGCGCCGAGCAGTCTTCCGGCATCACTGGTGCGTTCAGCAATCGCTGCGGTGCAGGCGGAGGAATCGGCCATCGCGATTCGCGCCGCGGGCTGGGCCGCGGCACGTCGCAGATGGGCAAACGGCGCGGCGCGCGAATAGGGATCGTCGCGATCGTGGCCAGAGACCACCCGCTGAACGGCCAGCGCCTCGTCGACGGAGCGGGCGAATATCGAGATCGTGTCGAGCGAACGGCACGCCGGCACCACGCCGCACGCGGCGACGCTGCCCACGGTCGGCTTCAAACCGACGATGCTGCCGAAGGCCGCAGGAACGCGGCCGGACCCGGCGGTGTCGGTGCCGAGCGCGAAGCGGACGATGCCGGCGGCGACGGCACAGGCCGAACCGGATGACGAACCGCCCGGCACATAGGCTGGATCGAAGACGTTGCGCGGCACGCCGTACGGGCTGCGCGTGCCGACGAGCCCGGTGGCGAACTGGTCGAGATTGGTCTTGCCGATGAGCAGTGCGCCCGCGTCCAGCAGGCGCTGCACGGCAGGTGCGGTCGTCGTCGCAGTGTAGGAAAATCCGGGGCAGGCGGCGGTGGTGGGCAGGCCGGCGACGTCGATGTTGTCCTTCACCGCGAACGGCACGCCCCAGAATTTTCGTCCGCGTGGCCCTTGCGCCTCCAGTTCGCGGGCGCGCTTGAGCACCTCGTCACCGGAAAGACGTGTGATCCAGATCGCCGGATCGTCGTGCCGGCGATCACTTTGCAGCGCGGTCTCTGCGGCTGCGATTGGAGTCATGGAAACCCACCTTTCGTCGCCGCGTCACGCCGCATCGGGTCTCATTCCGCCGGCGCTTCCTCACCCAACGGTTCGTCGTCCAGTGGCACCGCGGCGGCGGCGGGATAGCGGCTGAGACCCAGGCACATCAGCCCGAGCAGCAAATAGCCCAGCGCCACCCCGGATGAATTACCGAAGCCAAGCGCGGTGCCGTTGATGAATCCGAAGAACGCCAGCATCGCGCCGATCAGCGCATACAGTCCGGCGCGATCGAACCGCCGGTCAATGATGAAGGCGGCGATCGAGCCCAGGATCAGGCCGGCCAACGTTGCGCCGCCGCCGAACAGCCGCATCCCCTGATACACCACGCCGTGTGCCGCGAGCGCGGCGTAGCCGACCTGCTCGGCCGATGTGCCGGCGGTGGCAAGCGCGCCGTCCACCTGGCTGTGCGCCCATTCCGCGACGTTGGGCAGCAGCGCCAGGATCACCGCCGGTGCGTGACGCGCCGGCGTCGCCTCGAACGCCTGCGCGCCGATCACCAGGCCGATATACAAAAGTATCGGCAGGATGGAGACCAGCGGCACCACCGCGAGCAGCAGCGCCACCAGGCCGAGAAAGCAGACCACGCCGATGCCGACGCCGGTGGCTATGGAATAGCCGATCCGCCCGCCGACCGACTTCCAGCCCGGATGGCCGATATAGACCGCCGGCGGGAACGGCGAGCCGAGCACCGCGCCGGCCAGCGCGCCGATGCCGTCGGCGATCAGCACCTGGCGCAGGCTGTATTCGTCGCCGGCCGCGGCCGCGCTTTCGACGTTGTTCATGCCCTCGGTGAAATTGTAGATGCCGAGCGGCACCGCGGTGACCAGCAGCGGCCCGATATCGGCAAGCCCCTGCAGGAAATGCGCGGACGGGATCGGCGGATGCAGGCCGAATTTTCCAAATGCGGCGGCGACCGCTGCCGGGTCCATCACGGGCTCGATGCCGGAGAAGGTGACGAACCAGGCCAGCACGGTACCGACCAGCACCGCCGCCAGCCCGCCCGGCACGCCGCCCGGCAGGCGCACGCGTGCCATCCAGGAGATCAGGATGATGCCGAGCGACAGGAACGCCAGCCACGGCACCTGCCAGCTCTGAAAAGCCGGGCGCATCGAGATGAACGCGATCGAGATGCCGGCCAGCGCCCCGAGCATCGCCGCACGCGGCGTGTATTTGCGCACCGTCGGCCCGACGAATGCGCCGCACAGGATAATAACGCCGATGACGAACGCCCAGGCCAGCCCGGCTTCCCAGGCCAGTCAGCGGATCGTGCGTCTTCAGGTAGGTCGGCAGCATGACCACGAAGACGCAGATGAACATGTGCGGCACCGAGGGGCCGTAGGGCAGGGCGGTGACGTCGCTGCGCCCCTGCCGCTTTGCGAGCTGCCACGCCAGGTAGCCATAGAACAGATTGCCGAGCGGCAACGCGACGCCGAGCGCCGGCAGAATGCGGCCGAACACCACATCGTCGGGCAGGTTCACCACGCCGAGGCAGAGTCCGGTCAGCACGATGACGTTCAGCGCGACGTTGGTGAACAGGCCGAAGAAGCCGTTCCAGTCGCCGGGCACCCACCAGGAGGGATTGGCCGTCATGCGCGCGCCTGTCATCGCGGTCTCCTGTCGGTTCGTGCCAATGGGATCATGCCGGCGGGTTCATTCCAGTGCGGTCAGCAGTGCGGCCGATGGCGCCACCCAGCCGAAGATGCCGCCCTGCGCCTTGATCATTGCGATCCCGGCCTGCTGGAATTCGGGGAAGTAGGAGCCGGTGCAGTCCTCCAGCACCAGGCAGTCGAAGCCGCGATCGTTGGCCTCGCGCACCGTGGTGTTGACGCAGACCTCGGTGGTGACGCCGCACACCAGAAGCTGCGCGACGCCGCGGCTGCGCAGCATGGCTTCCAGGTCGGTGGCGTAGAACGCGCCCTTGCCCGGCTTGTCGACGACGGGCTCGCCGGGCGAGGGCGCGAGTTCGGCGATGATGTCGTGGCCGGGCTCGCCGCGCACCAGGATGCGGCCCATCGGCCCGGGATCGCCGATGCCGGTCGCGAACTTTCCCCGCACGCGTTTGGCGGGGGCGAGGTCGGACAGGTCGGGCCGATGGCCTTCGCGGGTGTGGACCACCATCATCCCGGCGGCACGGCAGGCGCGCAGCACGCGCTCGGTGGGCGCGATGGCCGAGCGGAGCAGACCGACGTCGTTGCCCAGGGCGGCGCCGAAGCCGCCGGGCTCCAGGAAGTCGCGCTGCATGTCGATGATGACCAGCGCGGCGGCGGTGGGGTCGAATTCGAAGGCATACGGCGCGGCGGCGACACGTGGCATGCTTATCTTCTGGGCAAGAAGCCTATACCTAGAGCAGTTCTGGTTCCGCTTTACGGCATATGCCGCAGTTGCAGTCAGCCCGACCGCTTCCGTGGACGAAAGCAGCAAGAACAAGGCCAACTGAGCGGAGCCGACTGCCTATCGCCGCGCAGGGCCGGCCGATCCTGGGCAGTGCGCTGCTCCGCGCCCCGCCCTCGAAGTTGGGCGATCGGCGAACCTGCCAGCGCGGCGGCGCTGATGGTGCGAAGCACGCAGGGAAGGTCAGGACGTCCGGTGCTCAGACACTATTCAGGCGGGCGCATCTGCGCCCTGAATTCGTGCGCAGACGTTCGCTAGTTCGGTTTGTCGCCTTCCTGCGGCGGCCACAGCCATGTGCCGTGGTTCGCATTATAATTCGCCTGCGAAGACGCCTCGCTAACTCCGTCGGGGTGGTTGCCGTCATGATACAAATAACCGTGGACGACGTTGCCCGGGCCGGCCGTCGCGCTGGGGGAGGACCCAGGGCCCGCCGCACATCCAGCAAGCAAAATGCCGGCGGCACAGAACGGCAGAAACCTCAGGATCATCAAATGTCTCCGGAACCACTTGGCGTCAGGTCACCAGCCGATCGTAATTGGGGCCGGCCCGATCTCTCTTCCAGGCAACCGGCTGCTCAATCTTCGGTGCCCTTGTTGCTCCGAATCGGCGAGGGCACCTGCAGGAAATCGTCGGTGTATTCACCGCGCGACACCTTCACAGGGATTTCCTCCTCGGTCGTGCATGCGAGAATCTCCGACCCGGCTGCGCGCGAGGGAACCGCGAGCTGGTCGATCTGATCAGCGAATGCGCTTGCCCGCTCGGTGCTGAGCCGCCAGACGAAGTGCCCAGCATCATCGGAGACGGGCTGAATCCCGGGTGCGCCGTGCGATGCCGTCACGGTGATTGCCGTGCGCACCGCGGCGCAGAATCCCAGTTCGTCGAGGCGCACGTCTGTTTGCTCGCGCGCGAACCGGCGCAGCACGGCGCCGAGCAGGCGCAGGTCCTCGATCTCGCCGAGCATCAGCACCATCGGGTTGTAGTCGCTGGGCAGGAACCCGATGCGCAGCACGCTCAGACGACCTCGATGATGTCGGTGGCGTGGCAGAGTTCCTCGGTGCCCGGCGTGGCGCCGCCCTGCGGAACCTCGACGAGCCGGACCCGCACCCATTCGTCGTTGACGATGTCCACCACTTCGGCGGTGATGCCGCCGACGATGCGGAGCCTGCTGCCGAGCTCGACGCCGGTGAGTTCGATCATGTGTGCCGCCTCAGACCACCTAGAAGAATATGCTCAGGTTCTTCGCGAGCAGCACGTTCTGCTCCAGAATCATCTCGCGCCTGGCGATCTGCCACGACGTTCCCACGCGGCGCAATTCGTCGGTGCGCCGGCCGATGAAGGTGTGGTTCTGGTACTCGACCCGGTTCTGATACACCAGGAATCGGCACCCCACCGTGACCTCCTGCGCGTCATCCGCTGATGGCCGCACGTCCAGCAGCCGCACATTGCTCACCATGTGCGTGACGCGCGACAGCGGTTCCTCCGCGTAGTGCACGCCGGTGAGCACCTGCTCCACCCGCTTGCCTAGCGTCCACTTGTCCTCGTCGAACCAGCTGATGCCCTCGCCCTGGCGCGTGTTCTCGCGTTCCGCCTGTTGGCCGAACTTCACGTTGCGGCGCACCGGCATGAAATAGACCAGGTCCTCGGCCAGCAGGTCCAGCCACTCCTTGAACCGGCGCTGGTCCAGCAGGTCGGCCTCGAAGTAGAGAAAGTCCTCGATCTCCTCGCGGAGCTGATACCAGGCCAGCGGGCGCATCACTCGGCCGCCGCGCGCATTTGTCGCCGGCCCAGCAGCTCATCCCACGAGCCGCCGTTCAGGTAGCTGGCGTAGACACGATAGTAGTTGCGAGCCATGTGCTCGGTGGCCTGCGTCGACACCTCGCCCGGAACCGGATCATCGGTTTTGTAAGCGCCCATCGACAACTGGTAGTTGAACGGATAGCGCCGGGCGATGGTGCCCTTGCTGGCCGCGGTGGCATACAGCCAGTTCTCCATGTCGTCCTGTTCCGTCATGCCGGCGGGACCGGAATAGCGCATGTAGTAGCGGCGCAGCACGTCCTTCACCTCTGCGGGCGCATCGGCGTCGACCAGAAAGAAGCGCCAACCTTCCGTCTCGGTCGGGCTCTGCGGATGCCAGACGCAGATGCCGCGCGGCTGTCGGCCGTGATACGACGCATTGGGAAAGATGGTGCCGACAACCGGCAGCAAGCGCGCCTTGTTGCCCAGCCGGCGCTTCCGCTCGTGGAAACAGTGGCGAAAATATTCGTCCACGATCGGGTGCTGCTGGTAGGTGGAGGCATACTCGGTCTGTTCCGGCATCCAGGCGCTGGCCACGCCATGGCCCTGCGGAAATCCGACCCAGATTCGCTGCCCCGCAGCGTACTCGTTGTCGCGCCGGCTCGACTGCCCGCGCTGTCCGCTCGGCCCCATGCCGACCATGTCGACCGAGCGATGCGACGGATTGTGGTAGGAATCGCCCAGGAAGTTCTCGGCGGCGAACTTCCAGTTCGACGGGAACACCCATTTGTGCACGCCGATCACCTCGGCGCCGCCGGGCCTGCCGTCGCGGCAATCGACGACCTGATCGAGGTGATCGACCGCGTCGCCGAGATAGGTCAGGAAATCCGGCGCCTGCGGATCCCACGTGGCCCAAACCGTGCCCTTGTAGAGCGCGAGTTTCGCCACCTCGATCAGCGACCACTCCTCGCGATTCAGCGTGCCTTCGTACAGCGCCCGATATAGTGGGACGCCCTGCAGCCTGCCATCCGTTGTGTAGCTCCACGAATGATACGGGCAGACGAACAGCGACGTATTCCCCTGCTCGTAGCGGCAAACCTTCATCCCGCGATGCCGGCAGGAGTTCAGGAACACGTGCACCGCGCCCGCCTGGTCGCGGCAGACGATCACCGATTCCTCGCCCATGCGCGAGACGAAGAAGTCGCCCGGATTGGGGATCTGGCTCTCGTGCCCGACGAACAGCCATGCGCGGGTGAACAGTTTTTCCAGTTCCTCGCGGTAGAGTTCCGGCGCGACAAAAATCTCGCGGCTGACCGTGCCGCGCTGCAGGTCGATCATCCGATCTGTCTCACTCATCGCACCTACTCCGCCGCAGCCTGCACGGGATGCCGGTCGCGCCCGATCAGCGTGTCCCAGCCGTCGCCTTTCAGATACGACGCGTAGACACGATAGTAGTTGCGTGGCGTCTGATCGGTGATCTGCAGCGACACGTCGCCCGGGATCGGGTCGTTGGTCTTGTACGCCCCCATCGACATCTGGTAGTTGAACGGGTGACGCCGCGCGATGGTGCCCTTGCTGGAGGCGGTCGCGTACAGCCAGTTCTCCATGTCGTCCTGCTCGGTCATGCCGGCGGGCCCGGAGTAGCGCATGTAGAACCGGCGCAGCACGTCCTTCACCTCTGCGGGCGCATCGGCGTCGACCAGGAAGAAGCGCCAGCCTTCGGTCTCGGTCGGGCTGTGCGGATGCCAGACGCAGATGCCGCGCGGCTGCCTCCCGTGATACGATGCGTTCGGGAAGATGTTGCCGGTGAACGGCAGAAGCCGCGCCTTCTCTCCCAGCCTGCGGTTCCGCTCGTGGAAGCAGTGGCGGAAATACTCGTCGACGATCGGGTACTGCAGATAGGACGATTCGTATTCCGCTTCGGCCGGCATCAGCACGCTGTGCATGCCGTGCCCCGCCGGGTGGCTCACCCACACATGCTGGCCCCTGTTGTATTCGTTGTCGCGGCGGCCCTTCTGGCCGCGTTGGGCGCTGGGGCCGATGCCGATCATGTCGACCGAGCGGTGCGACGGGTTGTGATAGGTGTCGCCCAGGAAATTCTCCGCGGCGAATTTCCAGTTGGCGGGGAAGATCCACTTGTGCACGCCGATCACTTCCGACCCGCCGGGACGCCCGTCACGACAATCCAGCACCTGGTCCAGATGATCCACGGCGCCGCCGAGGTACTCGAGGAAATCGGGCGCGGCCGGGTCCCATGACGCCCAGACAGTGCCCTTGTACAGCGCCAGCTTCGGCACCTCGATCAGCGACCATTCGTCGCGATTCAACGTGCCCTCGTACAGGGCGCGATACAGCGGCACACCCTGCAGCCTTCCGTCGGTGGTATAGCTCCAGGAATGATAAGGGCAGACGAACAAGGACGTGTTGCCCTGCTCGTAGCGGCAGACCTTCATCCCCCGGTGACGGCAGGAATTGAGGAACACATGCACCGCGCCCTGGGTGTCACGGCACAGGATCACCGATTCCTCGGCCATGCGCGAGACGAAGAAGTCGCCCGGTTTGGCGATCTGGCTTTCGTGCCCGACGAACAGCCACGCGCGGGTGAACAGCCTGTCCAGTTCCTCGCGATGGAACTCGGGCGCGACAAAAATCTCCCGGCTGATCTTGCCGTGCTCGATGTCGATCATCCGGTCGATCGGCAGGGGCGCCGTCATCTGCCTGTCCTCCATGCGGGCCGCACAGGCTGCCTGCCTGGGGCGGCGATCATGTTCCGCCAGGCGTGGCCCCCGTCAAGGCCGAGTGAACCGGCAAGTTCAGCGAGACGATCGGCCAGACGGTTCAGCTCCCACTCCCGGGCCAGCGCGGAAGCCCCGTCCCATGTCGGCGTCTGGTCATCCAGGCAAGGGAGCGGCGCGGACGTATTCATGGTCGCAATCGAGCGGTAGAGACGCAGTTCCTGAGCCTGTGCCGAAAGCTTTGCGTCAGCCAGCGCGTTCTCGAGCGTTCCGTACTTGCGCAGCAGGGTTGCCGCGCCTTTCGGCCCCACGCCCTTGGCGCCCGGCAGCTTGTCCGATGGATCGCCACGGAGCGCGATGAAGTCGGGTACCTGTCGGGGCTCGACACCGTACCGCTCACGAACCTCCGCCGTCCCGATGCGCGCCATTTCGCCTGCCCGCACCGGGTGGAGAACCGTCGTCGAATCCGAAGCGAGCTGGAAAGCGTCGCGATCGCCGCTCGCCACGATGGCGGTTCCGTTCCGCCGCTCCTCGCTGGCGACCGCGGCGGCGAGAAAGTCGTCGGCCTCGTAGCCGGGAGACTTCGCATAGGAAAAACCGCAGGCAGCGACGAACTGCGGCAGCATATCGAGTTGATCAATGAGCTCCGCATCGAACTCGCGCCCGCTCTGGTACGCCGGCAACGCAAGGTGACGATACGTCGGCGCGTCGAGCGTATCCCACCCGACCAGCACGGCACGAGGCCGCTCGGCCTCGTACAGCCGCACCAGAAAATTTGCAAATCCAACGATTGCGCCGCCGCCCTTGTTGCCGCGCCTGCGGATGGACTTCGGGAGCGCGTGGTAGGCACGATGCGCAAACGAGTCGCCGTCGATGACAAGGAGTGGTTTGCTCACTGCGTCCTTCGGATCTGTGTTCCCGCGCGGCGAACAGCATATATGATAAGGTCAATCACACCAAAGCGGATCATACCGTTGATCGTCACCGATTTTCCTCATGCGCTGCACGAAATCGAGCATATGCTTATTCCGCTGCGCGACGGCACGAAACTGGCGGCCCGCATCTGGCTGCCGCAGGACGCGGAGCGGAATCCGGTTCCGGTTATCCTCGAGTACCTGCCCTACCGCAAGCGCACCGGCACCTATGACCGCGACGCGCTGACACATCCATATCTCGCGGGTCACGGCTATGCCGCCGTGCGCGTCGATATCCGCGGCAGCGGCGAGTCCGACGGGCTGCTGTTCGACGAATACGCCCGGCAGGAGCACGACGACGGACTGGAGGTCATTGCGTGGCTGGCGGCGCAGCCATGGTGCACCGGCGCGGTCGGCATGATGGGGATCTCCTGGGGCGGGTTCAACGCGCTGCAGGTCGCCGCGCGCCGCCCGCCGGCGCTGAAGGCGATCATTAGCATTTGCTCCACCGACGACCGGTATCGCGACGACGTGCACTACATGGGCGGCACGGTGCTCCGGGCAGGCTTCGGGTGGGCGTCGTTCCTGTTCGGCGCAATGTGCCATCCGCCCGACCCGGCACTTGTCGGCGATCGCTGGCGGTCGATGTGGCTGGAGCGCCTGAATAGCCTGCCGCTGTTCCTGGAGCCCTGGCTGCGGCATCAGTCACGCGACGCGTATTGGAAGCACGGCTCGGTGTGCGAGGACTACACTGCGATCCGGTGCCCGGTGTTTGCGGTTGGCGGCTGGACCGACGGCTACACCAATGCGATCCCGCGCCTGCTCGAGCACCTGACGGGTCCGCGCAAGGGTCTCATCGGACCGTGGGCGCATGCCTATCCGCATGTCGCGCTCCCCGGTCCGCAGGTCGGCTTCCTGCAGGAGGCGCTGCGGTGGTGGGATCACTGGCTGAAGGACATCGACACCGGCGTGATGGACGAGCCCATGCTGCGCGCGTGGATGACGGAGAGCGTGCGGCCTGCGCCGTATCACGAGGAACTGCCGGGACGGTGGATCGGCGAACCGTCGTGGCCGCCGACGGGGATCACCTTACATCGTCTGCACCTGACCGATGACGGGCTGCGACACGACGCCGCGAACCTGACGCCGCGCGCAGTGTGCTCGCCGCAGACGGTCGGGAAGCACGGGGGGAGCTGGTGCCCGTTCGGCCGCACGCCCGACCAGGCCGGCGATCAGCAGGACGACGATGCACGCTCGCTGGTGTTCGAGTCCGCCCCGCTCGACAGGTGTATCGAGATCCTCGGAGCGGCGATCGTCACGCTCGATGTCGCATGCGACAGGTCGCTGGCAAATCTGGCGGTGCGGCTGTGCGACGTTCACCCCGATGGCGCGTCGCTGCGGGTCAGCTACGGGATGCTGAACCTCGCGCATCGCGATGGCAGCGAGACGCCCGCGTGCTTGGTGCCGCAGCGCCGCTATCAGGTGCGCGTCCGGCTCAATGATGCGGGCTCCGTGTTTCCGGCCGGACACAGGATCAGGGTGGCGCTGTCAACCAGCTACTGGCCGATGGTCTGGCCGAGCCGTGAAATTGCGACGGTGACGGTGTTCGGCGGCACACTCGATCTTCCGGTTCGGGCACCGAATGCCGCGGACGCGCTGCTGCCGCCGCTGCAAGAGCCCGAGACGGCTGCGCCCGAACCGACCACGGTTGTGCGTCCAGGGTTGGTACGGATCGACCGGATCGGCCTTGAACTGGGCAGCGAAGGAACCTTCCAGTGCCACGTCGAGGAGGACGATCCGCTGAGCGCAGTCACCGAAATGCGCTACACGCAGACGATCGCGCGCGGTGCTTGGCGGACACGGATCGAGACCTCGATGCGTATGTCGTGCACGTACGACACATTTGAACTGCGGGCAACGATGCAGGCGTGGGAAGGGGACGAGGAGGTTCGTGTTTGTCGTCGTGTGTGGGACTGCAGTGTTCCGCGCGACTTCGTTTAGTCGCTGCGCCGTTACCCGAACTCGCTTTGCTGAGCTAATCCCGCACGATCGGGCAGCTTTCGTCGCGCACCCAGTCCGCGAAGCTGAGGTAGTATACCCGGACGTCGGCGAACCCCGCGCGCACCGCCGCGGCTGCGGCCAGAGCTGCCCTCCCGCCGCCTTCGCAATGGGTCACGATGTGATCGCCGGGGCCGAATCCCACCCCCTCCAGCATGGCGCGCAGCACCGGTGCCGGGCGAACAACGCCATTGTCCATGAGTTCGGTGTGCGACAGGTTGCGCGCACCCGGCAGATGCCCGCCGCGGGTGCGCTTGCGCATGTCCTCGCCGGTGAACTCCGCGCGCGTTCGGCTGTCGAACACATGCGCGTCGCCATCGAGCTGATGCTTGAGGGTCTCTCGATCGACCAGGCCAACAGAGCCAGCGCCAGGGGCGGCCCGGACATTGTCCTTCGATGGTCCGGCACCCGGTGGCAGTGCGGGCGCTGCGGACAATACGGACCAGCCGCCGTTCAGGATAACAGTCTTGACGCCGTAGTACTGCAGGATGAACCAGACCCGCGCGGCGTTGGTCATGCTGCCGCCATCGTAGGCCACGGCGATGGCCGAACGACCGACACCGAGCGCCTTGAGAGCATCGTCCCAATACGCGGTTTTTTCGAAGCCGGTGTCGGCCGCCTTGGCCGCTGCGTCCCATGCCTCGAGTGGCACGCGCACCGCGCCGGGCGCATGGCCTGCGTCGAACGCCGCCTGGTCGCGGGCGTCCAGATAGCGAACGGGACCGAGCGTGGACAGCGCAGCGATATCGACGAAGGGATCGTTCGGCATGGCGGGCCTCTCGTCCAGGGGTTATGAATATTGGGCTGCTTTTGGGCTTCGCCGCAACCGGGCAGGTCCATCAACGTCCCAGGAGGAGGAAATCACCAATGGCTCTGACATTGGACGAAGCGAACCGCATCATCCAAGGCGCGGTGGCGAAAGCGCGGGAACTCAACATCCGGGTCAGTGTCGCGGTTTGCGACGCCGGCGGTCGGCCACTCGCGTTTCAGCGCATGGACAACGCCATATGGGCGAGCGCCTTTGGCAGTCAGGGCAAGGCCGTCGCATCGGCTGCGTTCGGCCGTCCAAGCGGCGAGCTGAGCGAGCGGGCGAACCACCCGACCCCCGCCGGCATCGCCGCCGCGGAGGGCGGTCACATGATCATGGGCCAGGGGGCCGTGCCCATTCTGCGCAGCGGCGTCATCGAGGGTGCCTGCGGTGTGGGTGGTGGTACCGCGCAGCAGGACGAGGACTGCGCACGCGCCGGCGTCGCGCAATTGTAGTACGCGCCGATCTGCGACTACACCTCGCCCGCTTGCGGGAGAGGGTGCACCAGCAACAACATACGTGGGATGCGCCCTCTCCCGTGTCGCCGACGCGACCTCTCCCGCAAGCGGGCGAGGTGTACGCTTTCCAATCGGCATTCACTTCATCGCGCGTGCGTCCTCCAATATCATGGCCGCGGCCTTCTCTGCGATCATGATCGTCGGGGCGTTTGTGTTCCCTGCCGGGACCGTCGGCATGATCGCGGCATCGACCACGCGCAGCCGACCGACGCGGTGCACCCGCAGCCGAGGATCGACCACCGAGTCGCTGCCGTCCGGCCCCATCCGGCAGGTCCCGACAGGATGCAGATTGGACAGCGCATTGAGACGGATGCTTGCTTCGAACTCGGCGTCGGTGTTGACGTGCGGGCCGGGCACGATCTCGTCTGCGACGTAGGGCGCCAGCGACGGCTGTTGCGTGAACGCGCGTACCATGCGCATTCCGGTGGTCAGCGCCCTGATATCGTATTGCGTCTGCAGGAAATTGAAGCGGATTGCAGGCGGCGCCAGCGGATCGGGACTTTTCAGAAGCACGCTGCCGCGGGCGTCCGGCCGCAGATGAACCGCGCTCAGACTGAATCCGGGAAAATCATGCGCCACCGCACCGGCGGGACCGCGGGACGCATAGCTGAACGGCGAAAAATTGAATTGCAGATCGGGACGTTCGAGGCGAGGGTCGCTGCGTCCAAATGCGCCGGCGGTGACGCCGTTGGCGGCGAGCGGGCCAGATTTAAGAAACACATACTGCGCCATCGCCAGTACCTTGCGCGGCAGGCTGTTCGCCAATTCGTTCATCGTGATCGGTTTGGTGCAGCGGTACGCAAGCCGCACGTAGAAATGGTCCTGCAGATGATTGCCGACAGCGGGGGCGTCGCGAACGACCTCGATCCCCATCCGTTGCAGCAGATCAGCCGGCCCGATGCCCGACAATTGCAGCAGCTGCGGTGAATTGAACACGCCGCCGCAGACGATCACCTCGCCGCGTGCACGCGCCGAGCGGGTGACTCCGTCGTTGCGCCAGGTGACGCCGATGGCGGTTCCGCTCTCGATCAGGACACGCGTTGCATGCGCGTTCTGACGAACGATCAGATTGGCGCGGTCGCGTGCGGGCCGCAGATAGGCTGTGGCGGTGCTCCAACGTCGGCTTTTGCCAGTGGTGCTCTGAAAATAACCGGCGCCTTCCTGCCGGGCTCCGTTGAAGTCGTCGTTGGGCGGCAACCCGGCTTCGATCGCGGCGGCGACCACGCGGTCTGCCAGTTCGTGGCGGCGCGGCTGGTCGGAGACGGTGAGCGGCCCGCCGACGCCGTGGAACTCGCTCGGACCGCGCTGCTGATTTTCCGCCTTCCTGAAGAATGGCAGCACGCTGTCATAGTCCCAGCCGGTGCAGCCGCGCTGGCGCCATTCGTCGTAATCGGCGGCATTGCCGCGCATGTAGACCATGCCGTTGATGGAGCTGGTGCCGCCCAGCACCTTGCCGCGCGGCTGATACATCGTCCGGCCGCCGAGCGCTGCCTCGGGTTCGCTTTCATACATCCAATTGACCGTTGGGTCGGCGAACAGCCGGGAAAAGCCCATGGGAATGTGGATCCAAGGGTTGCGGTCCCTGCCTCCGGCCTCCAGCAGCAGCACGCGGTAGCGGCCGGATTCGCTGAGCCGCGCGGCGACGGCGCATCCGGCCGAGCCCGCGCCGGTAACGATATAGTCGAATTCGACCGCCGCTTCGTTCATCGTTCCCCCCGTTCGGCGCCGCTTGCTGCTTTCGCACTCGGCTGGCGCGAGATTGCATATGCCGAAACGGTGACGCGGCCAACTCGCCGACACCAGCATGGGGGCATGATTGCAGTCGCGGCCACATCGGGATCATAATCGGGGCCGGGAGTAAAATGCTCGGAGGATCGCCAATGACAAGCTCACCGCATCTGCGCCCGCTCGGCGAAACGCTCGGCACCGAGGCGCTCGGCGTCGATCTGTCAAAACCGCTCGACGAGCCGACCGTCGCCTGGATCAGGCAGTCATTTGCCGAGCATCCTGTGCTGGTGTTCCGCGACCAGGATCTCGCCGCCGCCGAGCTTGCCGCGTTCGGCCGTCGCTTCGGCACGCCGCGCAAGCACGCGCTGATGAAGTACCGCCACGCCGACCATCCGGAAGTCTCCTGGCTCACCAATGTCGAGGAGGACGGCAAGGTGGATTGGTACGGCGTAAAGCGTGCCACCGACTGGCACACCGATTCCACCTATGAGGACGCGCCGCCGATCCTCGCCATTCTGCACGCGAAGGAAGTGCCGTCCGAAAAGGGCGGCACGATGTTCGCCGACATGCGCGCCGCCTACGACGCGCTGCCGGCGGCGATGAAGGATCGGCTCGCCGGCCTGTCGGGCCTGCACGGGCGCAGCAGCGGCCCCGCCGGCGAGCGGCTGTACGGCGATGAAAAAGGCGCCACCGAAAAGGAGTATCGCGAGGTGGAGCGGCCGACGGTGACGCGGCACCCGGTGACCGGCCGGCCGATCCTGTTCGTCAACCCGATGCACACGCATGGCTTCGTCGGCATGTCGCGCGAGGAGGCCTGGCCGCTGATCGAGGAACTCGCCGAGCACGCGACGCAGGACCGCTTCGTCTATTACCACCGCTGGCGGGTCGGCGACGTACTGATGTGGGACGAGTGCTCGACCATGCATCGCGGCGCCGGCGATTACCGTCCCGACGAGCGTCGCGTCATGCTGCGCACGATCGTCTACGCGAACTGAGGAAATGACGCCAGGCAGCTGCGTCGGCGCGAACCTGCGCGTCCGGCGCGGCGCCGGCGCCCGAGCCGGGAGACACCGATGCCCAGCTTCCGCCCCTCCGCCGATCTCGACATGCACTACCGGGTCGATGATTTCACCGATCCCTGGCGCCATCCCGCAACGATCCTGATGCTGCACGGCAATGCCGAGAGCGGGCTCGCCTGGTATGCCTGGGTGCCGAAGCTTGCGCGGCAGTACCGCGTGGTGCGGCCCGACATGCGCGGCTTCGGCGAATCGACCGCGATGCCGCGCGAGTATCCCTGGACCCTCGATCGCCTCGTCGAGGATTTCTGCGCGCTGACTGAGCATCTCGGCATCGCGCGGTTCCATCTCGTCGGCGCCAAGATCGGCGGGACGATTGCGCGCGCATTTGCCGCGCGCCGGCCCGAGCGGCTGATCACGCTGACCGTCGTCGGCACGCCGCCGCCATTGCGCGCGGGCGCCGCCGAGCGCGTGCCCGAGCTGATCCGTGATTTCGAGACGCACGGCGTAGAGTATTGGGCGCGGCAGAACATGGGCGCGCGCCTCGGCGGCGCGTTTCCACCGGAGGGGTTCGAATGGTGGGCCAAGTTCATGGGCCGCACCGCGGTATCGACACAGCTTGGCTTCATGGGCACGATCGCCTGCGCCGATATCCGCGCCGATCTGCCGAAGATCGCCTGCCCGACGCTGGTGATCACCACCGAGGACAGCGGGCTTGGTACAGTCGAGGAAACCCGTGCCTGGCAGCAGCAGATCGCCGGACTCCGAACTGTTGGTCCTGCCCGGGAACTCGTATCACGTCGCAGCCACGCATGCGGATCGTGCGGCTGAGGCGACGCTCGATTTCATCGTGCGGCGGGGTGGGGGTGCTTAGATCGGCGACAGCACCTGCACCGGCGTCCAAATCGAGCCAATATCACGCCGCCACGCCATGGCTGAATACCACGGGCAGCGAGCCGGTGTGGCGGGCATTCGTGATATCAATGGCGCCGGTCGCCGCGTCAGGCGTCGCATACAGTGTTGCGGACCCGGTGAACTTGACTGACGCCACGTTTGCGCCGGCGCTGTTTAGCAGATCGAGTACGCCGGTCGACTGATTGAATGTCTCCTTGATTGCCGCACTGGCGTTGAAGATTTCCGTGGTGCCCGACGCGCCTTCACGGATCGTACCAAGGAAGCTCATGCCATCCTTCAGGCTGAGCATGCCCTGGGTGATCGTGACATGGAGCGACGAATTGGCCACCTTCAACGCCACCTTGGCGGTCGCCGAGTTCTCGTTGAACGTCCCACCGCCGCTAAGTTGAGCCTCCTCGAAATTGGCCGTAGAACCGTTGCCAACGTTGACAGAGCCGTGCAGCGTGTAGCGTGCCGTATGATACCGTCCACCGAGTACCGTGAGCATACTGTCATTGGTGACAGAACTGACGCCGTTCAGGGTGACGTTGGCAGTCTGCTGATTTAACGTAAGATTGCCGTACGACAGATGCACGCCGTTCGCAATCACACCGATCGAAAGCGGAAAGAAGCTCATGGAACCATAGGCCAGAGCGTGGCTGGAGGTTCCCACCACGGCGACTGAGGACAATGTCGTGCCGGCGGAGGAGGAAAAGCTGCCGATAAGGGTCAGAAAAGGTTCGGTCTGCTGGGAGATACCGACAAAGTCCACCTCATAGCCGTTCAACTGACCCGGAATGACGCTGACGATTTGATTGTTGCCGTAAGTAACTTTGGGGGCCGACATGTTGTAATCTCCCAAAAAAAGGATGAAAAAAGGCCGGTCGCTTTTCCAACGCAGGAGGATACATGATTCCATCCATTACGCGATGGCATTTATACGTTAGTCAATCAATTGTGATGGTCGGCATGGTTGGCCACCACCGTTAATTCGGATGGACTGACCACCCCCGTATGTCCCGGGTGCGGATATTATGACGTATGGCGAACTGATTAACATGCAGCCATTGAATAATGCGCGCCGGAACGATTTTATGTGAGGGCGGAGCAGCTCGCCACGTTCCTCGGCCAGCAGATCACGCCGATACTTGCTCAGTAGATCGGTTCCCGCTCACGATCCGCATCTTCCGCAACTTCATTAACAGAATGCGCCGATGTATACAAAGTATCCACTATCGAGGGTAAGCCGAAGCTGATCCTGTGCCCGCGCTCCGTGATATACGATGTTCAGCCCCTCATCGGCCAACGTGTTGAGGTCAACCATCCTCCGTTGGCCCGGCGCACCACGGGAATGTTCCAGCATGCTGACAACGATACCGTCGGCTTGCCGGCTTCCGGAATAGCCGTGGAACGTATAGAATTGCTGTCAGGTCGAGCGAAGTCGCGGGCGGGCAACGTCCGCCAATGGAGGATGTGATGGATGTTGTGACACGTGCGGATCTGCCAGGCGTTGTGGCGCCGTTGAACTTTATGGTGCCTATGGCGGAGAAGCCCTATTCCTACAATTACGACCCGCCGCCGGGCGTGCCGCCCCGCAACGGCGAGTTGATCGAGTGCAAGATCACCGTCCACGACGCACGGCCGGTCAACGACGTGCTGTCGCTCGACCGTGAGGGCTTCGTCCTGCTGCGACACCAGACTGCGGCGACGGATCTCTACGACGAGACAATCATCACTTCGGTCTACTACCCCGAATGCGAGCGGCTGATGAAACAGGCGACCGGGGCCAAGCGGGTCATCGCCTTCGACCATATCGTGCGCAATGCTGCCAAGGCCGCCAGCAAGGGAAGTGGCGTGAAGATGCCTGCCGGACGGGTCCACAATGACTATACCGCTTGGTCGGCGCCGCAGCGAGTGCGAGACCTGATGGGCGACGAAGCCGAGGAGTTGCTGAAGCACCGGTTTGCCATCAACAATGTCTGGCGGCCGATCGTCGGCCCGCTGCTGCGCTCGCCATTGGCCCTGTGTGACGCCGCGACGCTCGAGACCGAGAACCTCGTCGCTTCCGAGCTGCGCTATCCCGACCGCACCGGCGAGACCTACGCGATCACCTACAACCCGAACCAGCGCTGGTACTATTTCCCAAAGATGCAGCCGGATGAGGCGGTGCTGATCCGCTGTTTCGACTCGGCGCGCCCGGGCCCGGCACGGTTCTCGGCGCACGGCGCCTTCGACGACCCGGAAACTCCCGCCAACGCTCCGCCGCGCGAGAGCATCGAGGTTCGCACCCTGGTTTTCTACTAGGTGTTCAGTCCTGGAGTATAATGGTGCACCATCATCCCTGACCCGCCAGGGAAGGAGGCACGATGGCAAGCGTTCTTCATAGTAACGCCCGCACGACGCCGCAAATGCGTGCCGAACTCTCAGTCGCACACAATGCCAAGACAGATGCGACCGCGGATTTCGACGCGATCATCGTCGGTGCCGGCGTCTCCGGCCTCTACCAGCTCTACAAGCTGCGCGAACTTGGTCTGAATGTGCGGGTGTTCGAGAGCGGCACCAATGTCGGTGGCACCTGGTACTGGAACCGCTACCCCGGCGCGCGCTTCGATTCCGAAAGCTGGACCTACGGCTATTCGTTTTCCGAGGAGCTGTTACAGGAATGGAGCTGGGCCGAGCACTTCGCATCACAGCCCGAGACAGAGCGCTACCTCAACTATGTCGCAGACAAGTTCGACCTGCGCCGCGACATCCAGTGCAAAAGCCGCGTGACCTCCGCGCACTACCAGGAGGAGACGCGCACCTGGGACGTCACACTGGAGGATGGCCGGCGCTACGGCACACGTCTGCTGATTACCGCCATCGGCGTGCTCTCGGCGCCGACCATGCCGCGCATCGCAGGCGTCGAGACGTTCGGGGGCGTGTCCTGCCACACCGCGCATTGGCCCAAGGAACCGGTGAACTTCGAGGGCAAGCGCGTCGCGGTCATCGGCACTGGCGCGACTGCCGTGCAGACCATCCAGACCATCGCCATGGAGGTCGGCCACCTGACCGTGTTCCAGCGCACCCCCAACTGGTGCGCACCGCTGCATAACGCCAGGATCACCGAGCGAGAGATGCGCCAGATACGGGCCCGCTATCCCGAGATCTTCGCGCGTTGCCACGAGACGCCTGGCTGCTTCATCCATAGCCCCGATCCGCGCTCCGCCCTCGAGGTGACGCCAGAGGAACGCGAGGCCTTCTTCGAGAAGCTCTACAACGAGCCCGGCTTCGGGATCTGGCAAGCCAATTTCCGCGACATCCTGGTGGATCGCGAGGCCAACGCGCTGATCTCGGATTTCGTCGCACGCAAGATCCGCCAGCGGGTGAAGGATTTGGCCGTGGCCGAGAAATTGATCCCGAAGAACCACGGGTTCGGCACAAGGCGCCTGCCGCTAGAGACCCGCTATTACGAGGTCTACAACCAGCCCAACGTGAGGCTGGTGGACATCAACGAAACGCCGATCGAGCGCATCACGCCGGCCGGCATCAAGACCAGTGATGCCGAGTACCAGTTCGACCTCATCATCTACGCGACCGGCTTCGACGCGATCACCGGCAGTTTTGATCGTATCGATATCCGGGGCGTCGATGGACGCCGGCTAAAGGACGAGTGGAATGCGGGACCGCAAACTTATCTCGGCGTCCTGGTCGAAGGCTTCCCCAACATGCTGATGGTAATGGGCCCGCATGCCGGGCTCGGCAACTTTCCACGCGCCGCCGAATACAGCGTCGAGTGGGTGACCGGTCTCGTTCGTCATGCGCGCGACCGCGGCCTGACGCGGATCGAGGCCACCCAGGCGGGGACGGCCCGGTGGACCGACCATGTCAAGGCTATGGGCCAGGGGCTGCTGGCCAACGAGGTCGAACTCGTGGATGACCGGCATCAACCGCAATGTCGAGGGCAAGCAGACCCGCAGGATCATGCGTTACAGCGGTGGCTACCCCGCCTATCGCGAGCACTGCGATGCGGTTGCGGCGAACGGCTACCGCGAGATCTTGCTGGGTTAGATGGAAAGCGGAAACGGACCCGCGACATGATCGATCGCATCCGCCTATTACGAGCCACGCGTTTCGAGCGAGACGATGGGGCTTTCGACCGTATCGGCCCGGTGACGACCGCCTTGTGGGCCGCGGATCGCGTCCGACACCTGCCTCTTGTTGCGCCCAGTATGCGATCGTCGAATACTGGCGGTGCGACGCCCTCGGGCCGCAAAGCGAGTTCACCCCGCTTGTCGATGACGGCGCGGCGCTCCGATGGCCCGATGGAGGCCCAAGACCCAGGCCCATGGAGGAAGATCGATGTCATTCTACCGAGGCATGACCTGCGAGAACGTGACCATCAAAGGCGACAAAGGAACGCCGATAACGGCTTACGTGGCCAGGCCATCTGGTCCTGGCCCCTTTCCGGGCGTCGTGCTTGTCCACCATCTCCCGGGCTGGAGCGAGCTCTACATCGAGACGACGCGTCGGTTCGCGCATCACGGCTATCTCGCGATCTGCGCCAACCTCTACGAGCGCGAGGGTGGAGGCAGCGACGGCAACCCTGACGACGTCGCCGCCAAGGTGCGCGCCGAGGGCGGCATTGCCGACTCCCAGATGGTCGGCGATACCGAAGCCGCCGTGAAGTGGATGCGCGCGCAGCCCGATCACAACGGCAAGGTTGGTCTTATCGGCTCCTGCTCGGGCGGCCGGCACGCCTTCATCTATGCCTGCCAGCGGAAGGACATCGATGCCTGCGTCGAGCAATGGGGCGGCCGCGTGGTGATGGGCAAGGAGGAGCTCAACGCCAAGACGCCCGTCGCGCCGATCGACATGACGAAGGACCTCAGCTGCCCGCTGCTCGGCCTGTTCGGCAACGACGATCGCGCACCGAGCCCGGAGCAGGTGAACCAGCACGAGGCCGAGCTCAAGAAGCACGGCAAGACGTACGAGTTCCACCGCTACGACGGCGCCGGCCACGGCTTCTTCTATTGGCACCGGCCGCTCTATCGGCCCGAGCAGGCGATGGATGGCTGGAGCAAGATATTCGCCTTCTTCGGCAAGTATCTGGCGAAGTAGGAGGTCCGGACATGTGCACGTCCATCATCGAGATCGCACGCGCGGAGGGCATGGCGAAGCGCGGGGACGAATGGTTCCCGCTATCGCAGGCGGTGGTTGCCTATGACCACGCGCGCCATGCGCCGCTGGGCGACGTCATCACGCTCGACTTCATCAACACGGACCTCGACCCCGGTGCGCGGGCGGGGATCGAGCTGACGCTGGAGACGGCCAAGGAGCTGCGCGCCGCTCTCGACCGGGCGATTGCCGCCGCCGAGTTCGAGGAGGCGGAAGTGCGGGGCAAGGGCGTCGTGCTCAGCCTCGTTCGAGCTGCGTGACGAGCTAGCTGCGGTCACGTCGAGCGGGCGTGTATCTGGCGCTTGGTTGGGCTGCGGAGCCAGCCTGGCCAACCGCCGATTCCTTATCTGCCCTGAAAGGGCCTCAGGGATGCGACGCCCGCTCGGATTGCGCTCGCTTGGCTCCTCACCGAGAAGCCGTGGGTCGTTCCGATCTCGGAGACGCGAAAGCTGGAGTGTCTCGGCGAGAACCTTGGAGCAGTTGCAACAGAACTCACTCCCGACGACCTTCGTGAGATCGGTACAATCACCTCAATGATCAGCCTCATCAGACGAATTTGTGGGCGACGTCAGGCTCTGGCAGTTTGCCAAGCGTATGATACAGCGCGATTTCCGTGACATGGAAGGTGCGAAAGCCGTAGGATTTTCGCATGGTCAGTTTGGCCTTGTTGTTGAGACCCTCGACCAGGCCGCTGGAGAACTGCTTCCTGGCGCGGAAGGAGTTCAGGATCAGCGCACGATGCGAGCGTAGCGTCCTTGCGATCTTCTTCATCGGCTCGATACGCGAGCGCATGACCTGGCAGCACCACTCATCGAGGAACTTGCCGGCCCAGCTCGGCGCCTGGTATTCCCAAAGCTGCTGGAAGTCCTCCTTCAGCAGATAGGCTCGCACGGTCCGCAGATTGTAGCGCAGCAGATCGCGCAGACGGAACCGCTGTTGCCTGGTCAGGTTTGTCTTGCGCTTCAGTACGCACCAGCGGGTTTTCTTCAGGACGGGCCCATAGCCGTCACGGGCCAGCCTGCGCGCCTCGCCGGCACGCACCTGATCCAGCGCGGTGTTCATCTTGGCGACAATGTGATACCAAGTGACGATAAGTGTCAAATCGCTTCCAACTCCGACCCCCTTTTTGCGTCCAATCGTGACCCCCCTTCGAGTGCTGCTCCGGCTTATCGGCGTCATGGCATAGGAGGACTTGCACCTGTAGCGCAGCGCCGCCGGGCGTTGCGTGGAGCGAAGGGCGCAGGAGGCTCCTGTGGGTAACGTGGGTAAGCGTTGGAGGGTGATGATCAGTCCCGGCCGAAGCCACGCGGCGGAACGATCGCCTGAATTTCGCTGAGGTCGAGATCGCAGATCGCGCGCAGCGCCTCAGCGGTCGCGCTGTGCTGAAGGTTGTCCGGCAAGCTGTCCAGCCAGGCTGCATACTCAGTCTGTGCCTTCACGAGACCGGCGACGTCGTCATCCCAGCGCTTCGCCCGGCTGCGATGATCGGCCGGACGGCGAGTACGGATGATCGGCGCGCCTGCCGCGCGCGCGGCGCGATAGGGGGCCTGGTGTTCGGCGTCGGTCATGGCGGTTTCACCGATCGATTTGCGTGGCATATTTCCACTCCGAAGCGTTACGTCACGCTTCAATTGCGGTTCTTGAAGCGCCAACTGTCGTTGCCGATCTCGATGATGTCGCAATGATGTGTCAGGCGATCGAGCATGGCGGTGGTCATCCGGGCGTCGCCAAACACCTGCGGCCATTCGGCGAAGGCCAGATTGGTCGTGATCAGCAACGACGTGTTTTCGTACAGTTTGCTGATCAGGTGGAACAGCAACTGGCCGCCCGGCTGGCTGAATGGCAGGTAGTCCAGCTCATCGATGGCGATGAGATCATAACGCAACAGTTTCTCGGCGAGGCGACCGGTGCGGCCGGCGGCTTTCTCCTGCTCGAGCTGGTTGACGAGATCGACCAAGTTGAAGAAGCGACCCTTCGCACGGGTGCGAACGACCGCCGCGGCGACGCCGATGCACAGATGAGTTTTGCCGGTGCCGGTTCCGCCGACGAAGATCACATTGCGCCGTGCGTCCAGGAAGGAGCCGGTGGCGAGTTCGCGGACCAGTCCTTCATCGACCGGCGTGTCGGCGAAGACGAACTTGGCGATATCCTTGAGCACCGGGAACCTGGCGCCGCTCATACGATAGCTGATCGAGCGTGCCTGGCGGTGGGTCCGTTCGGCGCGGATCAAGCTGGCGAGAAGGGGAAAAATCTCATCGCGCCGGCCGAGACCCTTGCCGGCGATCTCGTCGAAGCTGGCGCGCATGCCGTACAGCTTGAGTTCCGTCATCGCCTCGAGGATCTCATGGCGCTCCATCAGGCGACTTTCCTTATGCTGTCGTAGCGGCCGCAATTGGCGACGGGCTCGATCTTCAAACGCAGCGCAGCAGGGGTGGTGACGCTGGGCGGTGCCGCGGGCTGCCGCCGGCGTGCCAGTACGGCCAGAATCACGTCGCCGCTGGCGATGCCCGCAGCCAGGGCTTCGACGCAGGCCGCCTCGACCGCGGCCAGTCCGTGGTCGAGCACCGCGCCAAGCACTTTGACGAACTGGCGGTCGGCATCCGGATGCGGCTGCAGCTTCCCGCGGATCCGCGCCAGGGCGGGTGGCAAATCCCAGTCCTTGAACGGCGCGCCATTGCGTAACGCACCGGGCTTCCTCACCAGAACCGGCAGGTAATGCCAGGGATCGTAGACGACCTGGTCGCGCCGGAACTGGCGCGGATGGTCGGCCACCACCGCGTCATTGAGCAGCACCACGATGCGCTCGGCATGTGAGCGCACCAGCACCATCCGGCCGGCCGCCCTGGCGTCGACGCTGTAGCGATCATGATCGGCCATGATCAGGCTCGTCGTCGTCGCACGCACCGCCTTCTCGACGAAGCCGTCAAACGGTCCACGCAGCTCCATCAGACTTGCCCGTTCGTCCTGCAACACCTCCCAGATCGTCCGGTCCTTGAACTCCGGGTGGCTGGTCCGCCGGGCGTAGGCGATACACTGATCTTCCAGCCAGGCGTTCAGCTCGATCAGGCTCTTCACCCGCGGTTTGGGGCGGAACAACAGATCGCGCAGATTGCCCACCTGGTTCTCGACCTGTCCCTTCTCCCACCCCGAGGCTGGCGTGCAGGCCACCGGCTCGATCAGATGGTGCGAACACATCTGCAGAAAGCGGCGATTGTACTGGCGCGCCTTGCCAACGAAGATCGCCTCGACCGCCGTCTTCATGTTATCGTAGATGCCGCGCCGGCAAACCCCGCCGTAGAACACGAACGCCTTGTCGTGCGCGTCAAACACCAATTCCTGGGTTTCACGGAAGTAGGCGCGCACGAACGGCATCCGGCTGTGCGAGAGCTTCATGTGCGCCACCTTGATTGTCAGCGGCAGGCCCTGCAGCGTGATCGTCTCGTGGCTCCAGTCAAACTGATACGCCTCGCCGGGCGCGAAGCTCAGCGGCACGAACGCCTGCACCGGAACTCGCGCCCGTTCGTTCCGCCACGCCCTGGCGAACCGGTGCACGCTGTCGTGGGCACCGTCATAGCCATGACCACGCAACTCTTCGAACAACCGTTGCGTCGACCGCCGTTCCCGCCGCGGCAGTTTGGCTTCTTTCTCCAGGATCGCGGTCAAAACCTCGACCCACTCGCCCAATTTTGGCGCCGGCTGAACGCCACGCTCATATCTGAACTCAGTCGCCGCCCCGCGGATCACCTTGCGCACCGTCGCACGCGACACCGACAGCGTCCGCACGATCTCCTTGATCGGCAAATGCCGCTCGAAAAACGCGCGTCGTATTTCCCCGATCTTGTCCACGCCGATCATCCCCACCAGCCCCTCCCGGCCAACACTGTTGGGGTGGACGGCCCCGACGGCATCGATGTGCCAGAATGAGGTCGTGTGAATGATCTCAGACAAGGGAGACCGTCCGTGGACCAGGTTAGCCGAATTGGGATGGATACGTCGAAGCACATTTTCCAGCTGCACGGGGTGAGTGCTGACGAAGTGCCGGTTCTGCGTAAGAAACTCCGGCGCAAGGATATGGTGACGTTCTTCGCGAAGCTCGCACCGACGGTGATCGCGATCGAAGCCTGTGGCGCGAGCCATCATTGGGCACGCCTGCTGCAATCGCTCGGGCATTCGGTGAAGTTGATCGCGCCTCAGCTGGTCAAGCCGTATGTCAAGCGCGGCAAGAACGATGCGGCCGATGCGGAAGCGCTTTGCGAGGCAATGAGCCGGCCAACCATGCGCTTCGTTCCTGTGAAGACGGCTGAGCAGCAAGCGGGCTTGATGATGGTCGGGGTGCGCGACCGGCTGATCCGCAATCGCACGCAGCTGGCCAACGCCATCCGTGGCCATGCCGCCGAGTTCGGCCTGACCGCCGCCAAGGGAATGGCTCACCTGGTTCCGCTGCTCGATCGCATTGAGGCCGATGAAAGTCTGCCAGCGCTGGCTCGAGAGCTCTTTGCCATCCAGGCCAAGGAATATACGCAGCTACAGACGCAAATCGACGAGATCGGCACCAAGCTTATGGCTTGGCATCGGGCCGATGAATGCAGCCAGCGTCTCGTCAAGATCCCTGGCGTCGGCCCCATCGGCGCGGCACTGCTGAGAATGAAGACCCCGGAACCCGAGCTGTTCCGATCGGGCCGTCAGTTCGCGGCCTGGATCGGCTTGACGCCGAAAGATCATTCGACCGCAGGCAAGGTCCGCCTTGGCGTTATCACGCGAGCCGGCGACGAGGCATTGCGCAGCGTGATGGTGGTCGGGGCTACCGCCGTGATCCAGCATGTTCGACGTGGTGGAAGAGCGCCGCACTGGCTTGCCGAGCTTCTCAAGCGCAAGTCGCCAAAGTTGGCTGCTGTAGCGCTGGCCAACAAGACAGCACGCATCGCGTGGAAGATGATGGTAACTGGGGAGACTTACACCGCGAAATCTGTGGCCGGTAGCTCGGCAGGCGCAGCCAGCCACGCCTGACCTGCGGTCATTGGAACGGGGGCGGCTTCCATTGTATTTCGTGACGTAACGCTATGCAGATTCGCTACCCGGCCCGCGACCTTCAACCTCCGGCAAACAGCGGACTTACGAAATTGCGCCTGCCAACCTCAGCGGGCGCAGTTCAGAGATCAGCCAGACACGGGGAGCAAATCAACTGCAACCGTGCTGAGCCGATGCCAGAACTTGCAAGATAATGAGCAGATGGTGCGATCAATCGATCCACGACGCGGGACACTCCGATGTAGCCAGTGGCTCTCTATGAGGCCGCTTTACTGTTTGGAACTCTCGTCGCGGAAACCATCTTGGCCAGCGTTCAGGCGCGAGCGCACAAACAGGCCGGACATATGGACGCAAGCGATCTGATCAAAGCACTGCAAAAACACCTTGCAAGGAGGGGGCCGTCCACATATGGCTACACTTTGACCCCCAGCAGGTCGAACGCCTTCTGCTGGACCGGCGTCGGCCGGGTCAGCACGGTGAGCGGATAGTGCGGCGTGATCGCGGTGGTGATGGTGTTGCGCGCCAGCGTCGCCAGATCGGCCAGCAGCGAGTGGAAGCTATGCACCGGCAGGCCATCCGCGGTCAGGCCGGTGGTCTGCTTTTTGACCGCGGCCTTTGAACGCTGCGCCTGCGCCACCACGCTGCTGCGCTGCGCTTCGGCCGCTTCCTTGTCGGTGTCATCGAACAGCATCGGCGCCAGGCGCTGACGCATGTGCCATTCGAGGTAATAGGCCAGCATGCACAGAAACACATGCGCGCGGACCCGATCGTCCAGCCAGTGATACACCGGCCGGACATGCAGATCGACGGTCTTGATGCAACGAAAGGCCCGCTCCACCAGGCTCAAGGATTTGTAGCTGCGCACTGTATCGGCGTCGCCGAGCGTCGCCTCGGGCAGGCTGGTGCGCACGACATAGATGCCGTCGGTTGCCGCCTCGGCGGCGATCTCGGCGGTCTTTCGGGCGAAGCTGAAGGCGGTGTCGGTGATGTCCAGATCGAAATGCTTTTTCATTTTGTAGGTGTTGAGCACCTCACCCACCGCGAGCGCGATCTCGGCGGTGCCGCGCAGCGGATCGCGCTTGCGCCCGACCGCAGTCTTGATGCGGGCAAGGTCGCTTCTCGGTCGCGGCCAGCAGCTCTTCGCGCTTGCGGGTGCGCTCGGCGGCGAGGTCGGGATTGCGGCAGACCACCAGCCGCTCGCCGGGGAAGTCGGGGGATGTGATGCTCGCCATGTCGCGCTGATCGAACAGCGTGAGTTGCAAGGCGCCGCTGTTCAGCAGTTCCTTGATCGCCGGGGCGCGCAACGCGGTGATCCAGTCCAGGCCTGCCGCTTTGATGTCTTCGGTGATGCGCGCCTCGGTGATCATGCCGCGGTCGCCGACCAGCACCACATGGTCGAGGTGGAAGCGCTGCTTCAGCTTCTCGATCTGTGGCGCCAGGGTCGTCGGATCGCCGGTGTTGCCGTCGAACACCTCGATGGCGACCGGACAACCGTCGGGGGCGCAGAGCAGGCCGTAGACGATCTGCAGCGTGCCCTTCTTGCCATCACGGCTGTAGCCACGCTTGGCCAGCGGACAGCAGCGTCCCTCCATGTAGCTCGACGAGACGTCGTAGAGCACGAGGGTGCCGTTGGTGAGATGGCGCCTGGCCAGGATGGTCTCGATGGCGGGCTGGCGCTCCAGCAGCCAGTCGAGCGCGGCGTAGAGTTCGTCGTCATCGACCTCGCCGAGACCGAGCACTTCGCCGAGGCTGGAGGACGCCGTGGCGGGCGAGAGCGCGCGTGCTGCGGCCAGCTTCGAGACTGGATCGAGGATGCGGCCGACGAGCATGGCGAGGACGAGGTCGCGGCAGCGATTGCCGTCGGGGCCGAGGATGCGGTCGAGGCCGATCTTGCGCGCGGTGCCGAGCGGCGGCGGCGACGTGGCCGTGCGGCAGGGTGCGGGTGACGGTGAAGGCGTCGTGCTCGGCGGGGATGACGGTGCCGCCTTTCAGCACGCCGCGCAGGCCTTCGACATGGGCCGTGGGCCAGTGGGAGAGGTTGCAGAGCGTGCGTTTACAGATCTTGCCGTCCTGGCGGTAGGTCTCGCGCAGCAGGACGGCAGGGGGCGAGTTCCGGTTCGGGACGGCTTCGATATACATGGCCGAAGAGGAGTCGAACTGGTCATCCAGTACAAATCACAAATCCGTGATTACATGGCTACATTTCAGGTGGCCATATTGCCATTTTCCAGGACTTCCGCCGGTTTGATAGTATCGGCAAGAGGGAAGCTGGGGTTAATCGGCGTGCGATCGATAAATTCAACGGGTCAGGAACAGCAAACTGGCACCTGGAATCGCAGGTCGAATAACACCGGCGAGGCCTGATGTGCGGGAGCGGCCGTGTAAGCGTCGGTCGTCACGACCAACGCCGATATTGCATCATTGGACTCTGGCCACGAGTTATTGGGGTGGCGAATGGGGCGGGTACCGAACTGCGGCGCTGGACCAAAGGAGACGAGATGCCTGACCGGACCGAAGCCAGCTCGCTGGATGTCCAGCCGCAACGGGTTGGGTCGGCATGACGGAGACCGCAGTCCTGCGCCGTGTCTCCGCAGGCAAAATCCCGCAGCCCAGCCGGGCCGCTGGCGCCGTCGCCATGGTCGGATCGCCTGGCACTTGACGCCGCCTTCGAAGCCGGGGCGGAACTCGACGGATGTCAGAACCGCGTTCCAGAAACTCGCTTATGAAGTGGCGGCCGATGCATCGAAAGGTCGGGCGCGTCGTTCAGCGCGGCCAAGGCGCAGGGGCGATCGTCGGTTTGTCAGAACGAAAATACAAACCTTGCGAAAAACTCAATGAAAACAGGTGAATAATGCGTGCGATATTCGTGCAGATCAAGTGCGAGATGGGCCAGGCCTACAAGGTCGCCCGCGAGGCGGCCGACACCATCGATCAGATGTCGGAGCTCTACTCCACATCCGGACAGTATGACCTGTTGGGCAAGTTCTATCTGGAACCGGAGCAGGACATCGGCCTGTTCGTCACCGAGAAGGTCCAGACGCTGTCGGGCGTGAAGGACACCAACACCATGATCACCTTCAACGCCTTCAGCGGCGGCCGGGCCTGACGCCTCCTCGGCGCGGCGCTCTGCCGGCCACTCTGATCCGCAGTTCCAGCTTCCTCCGGTCGGCCGGCGATCCCGCCGCAATTGTCACCGTCGCGACCATCTGCTTGAACGGTGCCAGCGCGGACCGGGCCTGCCATGAACGGCCGCCAACAGGGATCCGAAACAATGTCCAAAATGAGCCGCCGCAGGCTGCTTGCCGGTTCCGTCGCCGCAATCGCCGCTCCTGGCGCACTCCGTGCCCAGGCCGGCAAACCCAAGGTCACCGTGATCTCGCAATGGAGCGCCGGCAGCGACGGCGCGGCGATCACCGCACTGGGCAAGGAGTTCGAACAGCAGGGTGGCATCTGGGAGCATAACCCCGTGCCCGGCTTCACCACCGAGATGATGAACAAGCTGCGCGCGCAGATCATCGCCGGCGATCCGCCGGCGGCATCGCAGCTAAAAGGCCCGGAGATCGCTGCCTGGTCGAAGATCGGCGCGGTCGTCGATCTGGACGCCCAGGTGAAGGAGGCCGGCTACGAAGCCGTGGTACCCGCCGAGTTGGTCCGGCTCAGCAAGCCGCATGGCCACTGGATCGCCCTGCCGATCCAGGCCTATCGCATCAACACGCTGTTCATCTCGAAGAAGGCGGCCGATCGCGTCGGCGTGACCAGGCTGCCGGCCACCTGGGCGGAGTTCAACGCCGTCGCCGAGAAGATGAAGGCCGCCGGCATTACGCCCGTGGCGAATGGCGGACTCAAATGGGACGACGGCATGAAGTGGGAGATCGCGCTTTGCGGCATCAGCCCCGATGCCTATCGCAAGGCGGTCATGCAACTGGATGACGGAACACTGAAGGGGCCCGACGTACTGGCCGCCTTCCGCCAGTACCGCAGGCTCGGCGAGTGGTCCGATCCCGGCGCTGCCGGCCAACACTACAGCACCTTCATCGATCGCTACATGAAGGGCGATATGGGCATGCTGCTGATGGGCGGCTGGGCGCAGGGCGTGTTCAAGCATGCCGGCTTCCAGTTCAGCGACTACCTGATCGGCCCCGCGCCGCAGGACGACGGCAAGGTGGCGTTCGACCTGAACTCGGACGAGTTCATCTTCTGGCAGAAGAAGCAGCCTGAGTACCAGGAAGGCCAGAAGCTGCTGGCGAACATCGTCATGAGTAAGAGCTTCGGTCCGATGTATTCGCAGATCACCGGCTCGCTGCCAGTGCGCACGGATACTGATCTGTCGGCCGAGGAGTTCAGCGATGGCCAGCGCGAGGCGGCGCATGCGATGGCGGATGCGGTGAAGGCCAATCGCGTCGTGCTGAGCCTGGCGCACAACATGGCACAGCCCAACCAGATCACCGCGGCGATGATCGATGTGCTGACCGAGTTCGTGCACGACAATCGGATCAGCCCGGAAGAGGGCCAGAAGCACCTGGCAGAGGCGGTCGACAACGTCCGCTGAGCCGGGCGGGATTCCGCGCGAACAGGGAGGGAAGACACATGCAGGATTACCGCATCGGTCGCCGTGCCGTGCTGGCCGCCGGCAGCGCGGCACTCGCGTTGCCGCGCGCCGCACGCGCACAAGGCGCGGCCAGGCCGAAGGTCACCGTCATCTCGCAATGGAGTTCAGGATCGAGCGGTGCGGCGATGGTGGCGCTCGGCAAGGAATTCGAGAAACAGGGCGGCGTCTGGGAGCACGATCCGGTGCCCGGCTTCACCACCGAGATGATGAACAAGCTGCGTGCGCAGATCATCGCAGGCGATCCTCCGGCCGCCTCGCAGCTCAAGGGGCCGGAAATCGCCGCCTGGTCGAAGATCGCGCCGGTGGTCGATCTCGACGCGATGGTGAAGGAGGCCGGCTATGAGGCGGTGGTGCCGGCGGAACTTGCGCGGCTCAGCAAACCGCACGGCCATTGGATCGCACTGCCGATCCAGGCGTATCGTATTAACACGCTGTTCGTTTCCAGGAAGGCGGCCGATCGCATCGGCTTGACCAGGTTGCCCGCCACGTGGGCGGATTTCAATGCAGCCGCCGAGAAGATGAAGGCCGCCGGCATCACGCCGATCGCCAATGGCGGCATCAAATGGGACGACGGCATGAAGTGGGAGATCGCGCTGTGCGGCATCAGTCTCGATGCCTACCGCAACGCGGTGATGGAACTCGATGAGAAGACGCTGAAGGGTCCCGAGGTGCTGGCCGCCTTCCGCCAGTTCCGCAACTTCGGGAACTGGTCCGATCCCGGCATCGCCGGCCAGGACTACACGACGTTCGTCCCGCGCTTCATGAAGGGCGAGATGGGCATGCTGCTGATGGGCGACTGGGCCGCGGGCATCTACAAGCGCGGCGGGTTCCAGCTCAGCGACTACCTGGTCGGTCCTTCGCCGGCCGATGACGGCAGGATCGCGTTCGACCTCAACTCCGACGAGTTCATCTTCTGGCAGAACAAGGCGCCGGAGCTCCAGGAGGGCCAGAAGCTGCTGGCGAAGATCGTCATGAGCAAGGAGCTTGGGCCGCTGTTCTGCCAGATCACCGGCTCGATCCCCGTGCGCACGGACACCGACCTCTCCGCCGATGGGTTCAACGACCAGCAGCGCGAGGCGTCGCATTCGATGGCCGAGGCGGCGAAGAGCGGCCGGGTCGTGCTGAGCCTGGCGCACAACATGGCGCAGACCAACCAGATCACTGCCGCGATGATCGACGTGCTGACCGAGTTCGTTCACGACAATCGCATTTCCCCCGAAGAAGGCCAGAAGCGGCTGGTCGATGCGGTGGACAATGTCCGCTGACCGATGACCTGGCGCGAACGCCGCGACAGGGTGCTGCCGCAGTTGGTGATCTGGCCGCCGATCCTGCTGAGCTGCGCCTACGTGCTGCTGTTCAGTGCCTGGACCGTTTGGATTTCGTTCACCCGTTCGACGCTTATGCCGGAATACAGTTGGGCCGGATGGCGCAACTATTCGCAGATGCTGGCCACCCGCAACTGGCAGATCGCCTACGCCAACCTGTTCATCTATGGCGGCTGCTTCGTCGTCTTCACCATGGCGATGGGGCTGCTGCTGGCCGTGCTGATCGACCAGCGCATCCGCGGCGAGAACATCTATCGCGCGATCTTCCTGTATCCGCTGGCGGTTTCGTTCGTGGTGACCGGCACGGTGTGGGGCTGGCTGCTCAACCCGACGATCGGCGTGCAGAAGCTGATGCACGACCTGGGCTGGAGCAGCTTCCGCTTCGAGTGGCTGATCGACCGCGACAAGGCGATCTACACCATCGTGATCGCCGGCGTCTGGCAGGCCTCGGGATTTGCCATGGCGCTGCTGCTGGCTGGGCTGCGCTCGGTCGATGGCGATCTGGTGAAGGCGGCGCAGATCGACGGCGCCGGCCCGTTGCGCACCTATCTGCGCGTGGTCTTCCCCACGATCGGGCCGATCTTCATAGCCGTCCTGGTGATGCTGCTGCAGTTCGCCATCAAGACGTACGATCTGGTGGTCGCGCTGACCGCCGGCGGTCCGGGGCTTGCATCCACGCTGCCGACCGTCGTGGTCTATGACTTCATGTTCCAGCGCAGCGAACTTGCCAAGGGTTCGGCCGCGGCGGTCATGCTGCTGGGCTCGCTCGCGTTCGTGCTGGTGCCTTACGGGTTGTATCAGCGCTGGAAGCTGCGAAAGGCCGGCGCCCATGGTTAGGGGCCGCATGCTGTCCCGCCTGGCGATCCATGCCACGCTGATCGCATTCGCCGCCTTCTATCTCGTGCCGTTGCTGGTCGTCCTGCTGAATTCGCTGCGCAGCACCGAGGATATCGCGCACGGCGGCGTCATCGGACTGCCGCACCAACTGGTGTGGAGCAACTTCAGCCAGACCTGGAGCAGCTACTGCATCGCCCAGCACTGCACCGGCATCCAGCCGTATATTCTGGAACTCGATGCGCATGGTGATCCCTGCGACCATCGTCTCCACGATGATCGGCGCACTCAACGGCTATTCGCTGTCGCTGTGGCGCTTCCGCGGCGACCGGGTTGTGTTCGGCATCATGACGCTCGGCGTGTTCCTGCCGGAACAGATGCGGCTGGTGCCATGGGTGATCGTGCTACGCGACCTGGGGTTGTTCAACACCATCAGCGGCCTGGTGATGATCCATATCGTGCAAGGACTGAGCTTCACCACGCTGTTCTGCCGCAACTACTACGTGTCCATCCCACAGGATCTGCTGAAGGCCGCGCGAATCGACGGCGCCGGATTCTTCCGCATCTTCTGGCGCATCGTGCTGCCGCTGTCGCCGCCCATCCTGATCGTGACCGTGATCTGGCAGTTCACCGGCATCTGGAACGAATACCTCTACGGCGTGACGTTCTCCTCCGGCGAGAACCAGCCGATCACCGCCGCATTGATCGCGCTCAGCGCGCGCCTGAGCGACGCGCCGCAATATGGCGAGCAGAGCGCGGCGGTGCTGCTGGCGGCCGCGCCCACGTTGCTGGTCTATCTGTTCGGCGGTCGCTATTTCGTCCGCGGGTTGACCGCGGGCGCGGTGAAGTAGCATGTCGGCGCTTCGCATCAGGGATGTTTGGAAGCGCTACGGCACCTTGCCGGTGCTGAAGGGCATCGAGCTCGCCATCGACAGCGGCGAATTCGCCATCCTTGTCGGCCCGTCCGGCTGCGGTAAATCCACGCTGCTGAACATCATCGCCGGGCTGGACACCGCCAGTCAGGGCAGCATCGAAATCGGCGACCGGCCGATGAACGGCGTGGCGGCGAAAGACCGCAACATCGCCATGGTATTCCAGTCCTACGCGCTCTATCCGTCGATGACGGTGCGACAGAACATGACGTTCGGCATGGAATGCCGGCGCGTTCCGAAGCGCCAGCAGATCGAGGCGCTGAACCGTGTGGCGAAGCTGCTGCAGATCGAGGCGCTGCTCGATCGCAAGCCGTCGCAACTTTCCGGCGGACAGCGCCAGCGCGTGGCGATGGGCCGCGCCCTGGTTCGCGATCCGCTGCTGTTCCTGTTCGACGAACCGCTGTCCAACCTGGATGCCAAGCTGCGGGTCGAGATGCGCATGGAGATCAAGCGCCTGCACCAGCGCATCGGCTCCACCATTGTCTACGTGACGCACGACCAGATCGAGGCAATGACATTGGCGACGCGCATCGCTGTGATGCATCTGGGCGAGGTACAGCAGTTTGCCGATCCGGACACGGTGTACAACAGGCCGGCCAATCTGTTCGTTGCCCGGTTCATGGGCGCACCGCCGATGAACACGCTGCCCGCGCGGGTGGTGGCCGAGAGCGGAGGCTTGTTCGCGGCGATAGGCGCCGACGAGATCCGGCTGCCTCTGCTGGGGACCGCGCATGCCGGCGACTATCTGGACCGCGACGTGGTGCTCGGCATCCGGCCTGAATGCATCGCCGAACACAACAGGCGGTTCGAGGATGGCGCCCTGCAGGTCGAAGCGCCGGTGGAAATGACGGAACCGACCGGCGCGGAAACCATCGTGCTGCTGCGGCTTGGCGGCCACGAGGTCCTGGGCCGCGTCGCGCCGGACATACGCCTGAAGCCGGGCGAACGCGCACGCTTCGCGCTGGACACACGCAAGATCTGTCTGTTCGACCCGATGACGGAGCGGCTTATCGATTAGCCTGCGCCGTCGCGACAGCCGGCCGCATTTCACTATTTGGCGGACGCCGCGCTATAACTCCCAATCGTCATGGTCTGCCCACGGGTCGGGCCAAAGGCCCGCCCGAGGACAGGCTCCGGCCGGCCATCCACGGCTTTGTTGGTCTGGGAGCGGAAAAGACGTGGATGGCGGGCCTTCGCCCGCCATGACGTTGGGGCCCCTGTGCCGCGCGGCAGCCGACAACACCATTGCAACCCCGCGTGCAAACATTGCAACATGACTGCAACACCGACCAAGCGGGAAGGGCAGCGCCGATGAAGTCGAGCCGCATGACGACCTACATCCTCGTCGCAATGGTCCTTGAAATCGCCGTTGGTGGCCTGATCCACGACCAGTTTGCCAACCCGGCCACGCAGAAGGTCTTTGCCGGCTACATTTCCATCGGCAGCATGATCCTCCTGCGCCTGATCAAGATGATCATCGCGCCGCTTGTCTTCTCGACCCTGGTCGTCGGCATCGGCCACATGTCCGACGCGGGCGCGATCGGGCGGGTCGGCGGCAAGGCCATGCTGTGGTTCGTCAGCGCCTCGCTGGTGTCGCTGACGCTCGGTCTGGTTCTGGTCAACCTGTTCGAGCCCGGCGTCGGCGTCCACAAGGTTGCCAGCGGCGTGACGTCTGGCATCGACGCGCATGCCATGACGCTGGAAGGTTTCGTCAAGCATGTCTTCCCGGATTCGGCGATCCGTCCGATGGTGGAGAACGAGATCCTGCAGATCGTCGTCTTCTCGATTTTCTTCGGCGTCGCCTGCGCCGCCATGGGCGAGCGTGCGCGCCTGGCGCTCAAAGGCATCGAGGACCTGTCCCACATCATCCTGCGCGTCACCGGCTATGTGATGAAGCTGGCGCCGCTCGCCGTGTTCTGTGCCATGGCGGCGACGATTGCAACGAACGGCCTGGGCATCCTGGTCAACTACGCCAAGTTCATGGGCCAGTTCTACTTCGGCCTCGTCTGCCTGTGGATCGTGCTGATCGTCGCGGGATTCATCTTCCTCGGCCCCAGCGTCATGCGACTGGTCCGCCTCGTGCGGGAGCCGTTCCTGCTTGCCTTCTCCACCGCCAGCTCGGAGGCCGCCTACCCGAACATGCTGGGGCAACTGGCGAAGTTCCCGATCTCGCGCAACATCTCGAGCTTCGTCCTGCCGCTCGGCTATTCGTTCAATCTCGACGGCACGATGATGTACTGCACGTTCGCCAGCGTGTTCATCGCGCAGGCCTACGATATTCCGCTGAGCACCGGGACGCAGATCGCCATGCTGCTCACGCTGATGCTGACCAGCAAAGGCGTTGCCGGTGTGCCGCGCGCCTCGCTGGTGGTGATCGCGGCAACACTCAGCCTGTTCAGTCTGCCCGAGGAGGGCCTGCTGCTGATCCTCGGCATCGACACCTTCCTCGACATGGGCCGGTCGGCCACCAACGTCATCGGCAATTCGCTAGCCACGGCGGTCGTTGCCAAATGGGAGGGACAACTGATCAGCGATCTCGACACGCAGGCGATGATTGAGGAGATGGAAGTGGAGCCCGTATGAGGCGCCCGTCGCGCACGATGCACACGGTTGCGGCCGCCATTCTGGTGCTTGCCGCGGTTCTGGCTTGCGCTGGTGCCCGGGCGGAGGAGGGCGAACTCCTGACCGGCACGCTGAAAACGATCAAGGGTCGCGCCACGATCCTGATCGGCTATCGCGAAAGCTCGCTGCCGTTTTCCTTCCTCAACAGGGCGGCGCAGCCCGTGAGCTTCTCGCTGGACCTGTGCCACGGCA
>CAWCDM010000098.1:0-24631 GCA_963794185.1 uncultured Alphaproteobacteria bacterium
CGGTATCTGCTCAACCCGCCTGGAGCACTGATCCGCCGCGCAGAATGGCGAGAATGGCTTGGTGTGCATTGATGCCGCGTCGCGCCGCAGTGCCGACGACGGATCTGATGGTGGCGAACAGGTCGGCACCCCAGCTCGAACGGAAGCCGCCGGTGACCTTGCGGTAGGTGGCGGTGGGCCGCAATTCTCGCTCGCTACCGTTGTTGTCGGGCGGGACGTCAGGATGTTCGAGGAAGGTGAATAAGTGGCTGCGCACCTTGCCGTAACGTTTGCGTAGTCGCTTGCCGTGGCGGTTGGTGGGTGCCAACACCATGATCGCGTTCAGGTCGCGATCCAACCTGCACTGATAGGTTCGTCGTGTGCTCTCGGCCAGTTGCTTGCGCCGCCGCGCCAGCACCACGGCACGCAGCAACAGCATCTTCATGCGCGGCGCGAAGATCGCGCTCCCGTCTTCTGATCGCATACTGGCAATCACGCAATTGATGCGCCAGGGCAGACTTGCCAAAGATCGGCATGCCCCTGCTGGGCGCTGTAGAGGTCGGACACCCAGATGCTGGGTCGATGGCCGGCCAATACATCGGCGACAACACTGGCCGCACGGCTATTGCGGATCACGTGGATCACCACCTGATCGTTCTGGAATACCCAGTTCCAGTGGGTGCGTCCGTCGATCCGTACGGGTGGTCTCGTCGGAGCAGATGATCCGAGAACGGCGCAGCCGAGCGAGGATAGCCGTCACCTCATTGTCGAAGCATAAGGCGCGGCGGAACATCGCATCCAGCGCTCCCTCGCTGATCTGCAAGGCAAACAGTTGGAGGAACAGCTGTGTCAGACGACGATAGCTGATCGCGTGGCTGAAGCGCAGGTAGATCGCCAACGCCAGGATGTTCACACTGAACGGCGAACCTTCTTCCATGCCCTCGGGCACCGGCGCCAGCGTGACGCCGCGACAGCGCGGGCAGTGCCCGGCATACCGTTCCACGCGGGTCACCACGGGGCGAACCACTGGAAGCTCTATCTTATCGTAGCGACCGTGCAGCACCTGGTCCGCTTCACCCAACGCCGCGTGGCAATGCACACAGGCCGCCGCCTTGGCAATCACTGTCTCATCGGGATCGATGGACAGTGGCCGGCCGCCACCCTTACGACCCAGACTGCCCTGGCGCGGCCCGTTGCGCTTGGTCTTCTCCGCTTGATTGGACTTCTGTCCCTTCGATGGTGGCAGGCTGGAATTGCCGGGTGTCTTCGGCGGGTGGCCGAGCTTGGCTTTGAGTTCCGCGATGTGCTGTTCGGCCGCCTCAAGCCGCTGCCACAGCGTTTGGATCAACGCGTCCTTCTCGGCGTGGCTCAGTTGGCTGAAGTCGGGAAGCTGGGGCACCCGAAGCTTGAATTGAATCCCCTGCTTACCGCGTCAATCATTTCTTTGTGGATGGTCAGCTCAGCGCCAAACCGCCCCCAAATGCTCCGGCGAACCGGGGATGAGCAGATACGCAGCTTTGCGGCCTGGAGCGGCGCACGGCCCGTGGCGGTCGCGACAGCATCGATCATGCACCGGGCGGGCACGACGATATCGCCAACGCCGTGGCCGGCGCCCTGTTGCTGACCTCGGCAAGGCGGCCGATCTGTATCAGCCCGGAGGCGATGGCTCGGCTGACGGCACCAATACCCCGGACCCGGCCGGTGGTCTTGTGGTGACGGGGACCGGCCGCATGCTAATCTGAGCTTAACCCCGTCCAATCATGTTCAGGACCGCATATTGGACAACGATTGGACAGGCTTCGGATGAATTTCTCCAAGTTATTGGAATTGCTGATATTTAATTCGGAATTTCAACCTCGATTGCCGCCGCGCCACGGCGGCTACTTCCGGGAGTAGGCAGGCAATGGCGCGGCGTTTTCTGGTCACCGGCGGAGCCGGTTATGTCGGCAGCCATCTCGTGGCCGCCCTCGCCGCGCGCGGCGATACCGTCGTGGTACTGGACAATCTGCGCACCGGGCACCGCGCGGCCGTGCCGGATGGCGTGCAGCTGATCGTGGCGGACCTGGCGGACAGCGGCGTGGTGGAGACTGTCCTGGCCGATGGGCCATGGCACGCGGTAGTCCATTTTGCCGCGCTCTCACAGGTGGGCGAGAGCATGCGCCTGCCGCTCCGCTACCTGATCGACAACGGCGCCAACGGCATGCGGCTGATCGAGGCCTGCGTGCGGCACCGCGTCCTGCGCTTCGTGATGTCCTCGACCGCGGCGCTGTACGGCACGCCCGCCGTGGTGCCGATCCCGGAAGATGCGCCGCTCCATCCGGAATCGCCGTATGGCGACAGCAAGTGGTTCCTCGAGCGCACGCTGCACTGGGCGGAGCGCGTGCACGGCCTGCGCTACGCGTCGCTGCGCTATTTCAACGCGGCCGGCGCCGATCCGGAAGGACGTTTCGGCGAGGACCATCGTCCGGAGACGCATCTCGTGCCGCTGGTGATCGATGCGGCGCTCGGCCGACGCCCGGAACTCGAGGTGTACGGCAGCGACTATGCCACACAAGATGGCACATGCCTGCGCGACTACGTGCATGTGACCGATCTGGCGGTCGCCCATCTGCTGGCCCTGGAACGACTGGACAACGGCAGCATCACGGTCAATCTCGGCAACGCCATGGGCCACTCGGTGCTGCAGGTGATCGAAGCTGTGCAGCGCGTGTCGGGAAGGCAGGTGCCATACCGGTTCTGCCCGCGTCGTGCGGGCGACCCGGCAGTGCTGGTGGCCTCTTCCGAGCGCGCGCACCGCGAACTCGGCTGGCGGCCGCGCTTCGCCGACCTGGATGAGATCGTGCGCACCGCGTTGTTTTGGCGCGAGGCGCACCCCAACGGTTATGCGGACTGACGGGCGGCCAGCCACCGCCGCCCCGATCATGCTTTCGGCCGCAGTGCTAATGTGGCCGGCGCTGTGGAACGGATATCCGCTCGTCTTTTCCGACACCGGGACGTATCTGTCCCAGGCAATCGAGCACTATCTCGGCTGGGATCGTCCGGTCTTCTACAGCCTGTTCCTGTTTCCGCTGCACATGACCGTCACGACCTGGCCTGCAATCGCGGCACAGGCGCTGCTGGCGGCGCATACGCTGCACCTGGTGTGCCGCGTGCTGTTGCCGGGGATCTCCGCGTGGTGGCTGTTGCCCGGCGTCGGATTGCTGTCGCTTGCGACCGCCCTGCCCTGGTTCGCCTCGCAACTCATGCCGGACATCTTTACCCCGCTTCTCGTGCTCGTCCTTGCGCTGCTGGTGCTCGTGCCCGAGCGACTGACGCGACGGGAGCGCGCCTGGCTGGTGGTGTTCGCCACGTTCATGATCGCGGCACACCAGTCCCACGTGCCGCTGGTACTGTGTCTGGTGCTGGTGCTACTGCCGTTGCGCCGCCGGTTCGGCGCGACGACATCGCTTGGCCGGCGTGGCGCGCTGGCGGCGATCGCCCCGCTCATGTTGGCCACGACCGTCATGATTACGGCGAATGTCGTGGGGTTCGGCCGCGTCTCTGTTTCGCCATACGGCAACGTCTTCGTGCTGGCGCGCGTCATCTATGACGGACCGGGAATGGTCGTGCTGCGCCGAGACTGCCCGCACGCCGGTTGGCGTCTCTGTGCCTTCATCGATCAGTTCCCGCCCACTTCGGATGAATTTCTGTGGGATAAGGAGGGCCCGTTGGTCAAGGCAGGTGGCGCAAGGCTCGTTTCAACCGAAGCCGACGGCATCATCGCCGCCGCGGTCCGGGCCGAGCCTGGCACTGAACTGCGCGCATTCCTGGACAACGCTCTGCATCAGCTTACACGGTTCGCCAGCGGCGACGGTCTGGGGCCGTGGCCTGCCACCGTCGCGCCGAAGATCGAGCGTGATTTTCCGCACTTCGAGACCATCGCCTACGACGCGGCACGCCAGACCGAGGGCACGCTCGCGGTTCCGACGTGGATGCAGGCACTGCACAAAGTGGTCGCGATCCTGGGTGTAATCGGGTGCTGCGCGGCATTGCCGATCGCGCTGCGTCGGCGGCACGTTGCCGCCGGGTTCGCTGCTGCCGCGCTGCTGGCCATGCTGGGCAATGCCGCGGTCACGGGCGGCCTCTCGGCTCCGCACGACCGGTATCAAAGCCGCATCATGTGGCTGCCACCGCTGACAGCGCTGCTTGCGACGGTCAGTCTCTCGCGGGCTGTCGCACGCCCCGCTCCGCATGTTGCCCCGCTGGGAGCGCGGGCTCAGCCGCTCGCCCCCCGCCTATGAATCGCGCCCAGGCGAACAACGTCTTCTGGTCCGGCTTCGAAGCCGCGACTTCCGCGGCCCTTTCCTTCGCTTCCGCGTTCGTCGTCGCCCGACTGGTCGGTCCGTCCGAGGTTGGCATCGGCGCGGCCGTGGTTGCCGTGCACGTGTTGCTATGGGTCGCGGTGAACGCATTGTTCGCCGATCCACTGGTCCAGCGCGCCTCGGTCGATGATACGTCATTCTCCAGCGCGCTGTGGGCATCCGTGGCAGTCGGCTGCATTGCAGCGGTGCTGCAGGTGGCTCTGGCGCAGCCGATCGCCTGGTGGCTCGCAGACAACCGTCTGGTTTCGATGTCGATCCTGCTCGCATTGCCCCTGCCGCTGGTTGGCGCCGGAGGGCCGGTCCAGGGCCTGCTGACCAGGAATCGCGCCTACAAGGCGCTCGCGGGACGCACGTTGATCGGCCAGGGGCTGGGGACAATTACCGGCATTGCCGCCGCACTCGCGGGAGCCGGCGCATGGGCGCTTGTTCTGCAGCAGCTTGTCGTCTCGTCTGCGGGAGCGCTGGCATTGCTGGTGCGCTGCCCGAGCCGCCCTCGATTCATCGTCCGCCGGCAGGACCTGCGCGACATGCTGCGCATCGGCCTGCCGCTGACCGCGAGCACACTGATCCAGCACGGACGCTACCGCCTGTTCGCGCTGCTGATCGGCGGTACGCCGGCGCGGCCGTGCTCGGCCAGGTGCACATGGCGTTTCGTCTGATCGATACGGTTCGCGACCTCGTATTCACCGCCCAGTGGCGGCTCATGCTGCCATTGCTTTCGGAGCGGCAGGACGACTTTCCCGGATTGCGCGCAGGCATGGATCGCTGCCTCGGCTGGTCAAGCCTGGTGGCCTTCCCGCTGTGCGGCGTCATGGCATTGGCCGTTCAGCCGCTCGTGCAGATCTTGCTTGGACCGGTCTGGCAACCGTCCGGCGCGGCGGCGTTGCCGCTGATCGCGCTGACCGCCTGGCTGTTCCTGGCATTTCCCGCCGGGGTGGCCGTCATCGCGCGCGGCGTGCCGCGATATGCGCTGATCGGCAACATTGCCGCGCTGGCAGCGACCGTGCTCGGCATCATGTTGTTCCGTCCCGCCTCGCCGATGCACGCCGTGCTGGTCTGGCTTGGCGCACAGTTGTTCGTCAGCCCTTACGTGCTGCACGCCAATGCGCGCGTCCTGCGGACCCGCCTGCTGCGTCCGCTGCGGGCGGGTCTGCCGATGTTGGGCGCCATGTTCCTTGCATCCATCGCGGCGTTCGTACTGCCGCACGTCGTAGGGGAGCCCGCGTCGCCGGTATCGTTGATCGTGCTTCGGCTGCTGATCGCCGCGGCGGTCGGCGTGCCGATCGTCCTGCTGCTGGTGGCTGCGCCCCGCGGATTGTTCGGCAGGGCACGCGCCGTCGCCTCGCTTCAACGATGATAGCGATCCCCTTCCAGTACATTGACGCCGAACCAACCCCAATAGACGCAATGGCGGCAGATCAATCCGTTCTCAATTTCCATCGATTCAACAAAGTCCATCTGGTCGCCGTCGGGTGTCTCGCGCGGGTACTCCCAGATCATCTTTCGGCCGTCGGTAAAGAACCCGCTGCGGTGGCGACGCCTGCTCGGCGGGGTCCGCTCGAACACGACGCGCAGAAGACCACGCAACCTGTCGCGCCCTTCGATGATGCCGCGTTCCGAACCCAAAAGATGACGCACCAGAGGGCTCTCGAGCCGCGTGTCCTCGGCGTACAGCGCCGCGGCCGCCTCGACATCCTTGGCGCCCAGCGCCGCGTCCCAGAGGTGGTAGATGCACTCCGCCGAGCGGATCGCATCCGGATGAACGCCCGCGGTTGTTCGAATATCATCGTCTGGCATCGCCACCTGCTGATCATCGGGGACTCCCTCTGGCAACGCCTCACGCTCCGAGCGGTTCGGCCGCTGCCACGAAAACCACGTTGCCACACCTCCGCTGACAGCGTCGTGTCAGCAGCGATCGCCGACCCTGGACCACTGATGCCCGGCGGTGGCAAACTCGGTACCGACAAGTTCCGACCGATGAGGCCCGAATGCCGACATACGACTATGACTGCGAGCGCTGCGGCCCGTTCAGTGAATCGCATCCGATGGCGGAGTTCGCCCTGCCGCAACCCTGCCCGGCCTGCGGCGAGGTGGCGCCACGCGCCCTCACCAGCCCGGCTATCGGCGGAGCGCGCACCGAGGCGGCCGCACCCACGTCATTCCGCTCACACCCGGGCGGCTGCAGTTGCTGCGCGGCGCCTCGGCGGTTCACCGCCGAGGCGGTCTAGCGGCTCAGTCTGACGGCCAGTGGCCACCCCGGAAGCCCCTGCCGGCGGGAAGGAGCGTTCGTGCGAAGCGAGCGGTGACCAAAGGCCACTGTTCCGGGCCGTTGCTACTGTGGCTCGGAATTTGCCAGTAATGGATAAAACCGCGCCCGGGACAGACCAAGGTTACATGTCTGTCCGGCAGTAGGCGTCCCTGCCTCCTCCGGCCGCACCACCTCAAAAATCTGGCCGGCCAGCGCAATGCGGAGCCGGCGCAGCGGTCCGCTGACATGCACGCTTTCCACCCGTGCCGCCCCCGGCCCTGGCAGCAGTCCGATCTCGTGCGGGCGGATCAGCGCGATTGCCTTGCCGGCCGGACATTCTGTGGGAAGTGCGACATCAGGCAATCCTGCTATCCGCGCTCGGCCTGCCGTGACCGTGCAATCGAACCGGACCGACTCGCCCAGGAACTCATGCACGAACGCACTCGCCGGCTCGGTATACAGCGTGTCGGGCACGTCCACCTGCTCGACCCGACCCGCACGGAGCACCGCGACCCGGTCGGCGATCTCCATCGCCTCGGTTTGGTCGTGCGTGACGAAAATGCTCGTCAGACCCATACGGTCATGCAGCCCGCGCAGCCAGATGCGCAAATTCTTGCGAACCTTGGCGTCCAGCGCGCCGAACGGCTCGTCGAGCAGGAGCAGCCCTGGCTCGATCGCCAGCGCGCGCGCCAGCGCCACACGTTGGCGCTGGCCGCCGGAGATTTGTTCGGGATAGCGGTCGGCGAGATCGCCGATCTCCATCAGGTCCAGCAGCGACTGCGCGCGCCTGCGAATTTCCTGCGATGCGGGACGCCTGCCGCGCGGCAGCACTTCCAGCCCGAACGAGACGTTGCGTGCGACCGTCATGTGGCGGAACAGCGCGTAGTGCTGGAACACGAACCCAACGCCGCGTTCGCGTGCCGGCACGTAACGCATCGACCGCCCATCGATGACGATGTCGCCGGAATCGACGAATTCCAATCCCGCCAGCACGCGCAGCAACGTGGTCTTCCCGGAACCCGACGGTCCGAGCAACGCCAGGAACTCGCCACGGCCGATGGTCAGGCTGAGACTATCCAACGCTGCCACACTGCCGAACAACTTGCTCACGTCGCGCAGCTCGACGGTCACAAGAGCGCCCCGCTGCGATGGCCGATACGCCACTCCAGCGCCGCCTTTATCGTCAGCGTCAGCAACGCCAGAAGCGACAGCAATGCGGCGATCGTGAATGCACCGACCCAGTCGTAGTCGTTGAACAGCGCCTCGATCTGCAGCGGCATGGTCATGGTCTGACCCCGGACATGGCCCGACACCACAGCAACCGCGCCGAATTCACCCATCGCGCGGGCGTTGCAGAGCAGCACGCCATAGAGCAGGCCCCATCGGATATTCGGCAGCGTCACGCGCCCGAAGGTCTGCCAACCCGTTGCGCCGAGGGTCAGAGCAACTTCTTCCTCGGTCACACCCTGTTGCTCCATCAGCGGGATCAGCGTGCGCGCGACAAAGGGGAACGTGACGAAGGCGGTGGCCAGAATCAATCCCGGCACAGCGAAAATGATCCGTATCCCGGCGCGATCCAGCATCGGTCCCAGCCAGCCATTGGCGCCGAACAGCAGCACCCAGACGAGGCCGGAGATCACCGGCGATATGGAAAACGGCAGCTCGATGAACGTGATCAGCAGACCGCGGCCAGGAAACCTGAAACGGCCAATGCACCATGCGGCGGCGAGGCCGCAAATCGTGTTCAGCGGCACGCTGACCACGGCGACGACCAGGGTCAGCTCGATCGCCGCAATCGCATCGGGATTCGCGAGCGCCTCCGCCATTCCGGCGAGCCCGTGCCCGAAAGCCTCGGTGAACACCACGACAAGCGGCAACAGGAGGAAGATCACCAGCAGAACGACGGTCAGCACGATCAGCGCCACCTGCACGGCAGGCGCTTCCCGGGTCGCTGACGTGCTCACCGGGCGCCCCCGCGCATGCGCCGCTTCAGCAGATTGAGCAGCAGCAGGATAATGAACGACACCAGCAGCATCACCAGCCCCAACGCGGCGGCCCCGGCATAGTCGAGCTGCTCGAGCCTGATGACGATGAGCAGCGGCGCGATCTCGCTGATCATCGGCATGTTGCCGGCGATGAAGATCACTGAACCGTATTCGCCGACACCGCGCGCCAGAGCCGCGCCGAAGCCAGCCAGCAGCGCCGGCATCAGCGCCGGCAACACCACGCGGCGCATGATCTGCGTGCGTGTCGCGCCGAGCGTTGCAGCGGCCTCCTCCACTTCAAGCGGCAGGTCCATGATGACCGGCTCCAGAGTACGGACGACGAAGGGGAGGCCGACGAAGACAAGCGCGACGAGGATCCCCAACGGCGTATAGGCGACCTTGATGCCGATGGGCGCCAGCAGTCCGCCGATCCAGCCCTTCGGCGCAAACAGTGCCGTCAGCGCGATGCCGGCCACCGCCGTCGGCAGCGCGAGTGGCATATCTATCAGTGCGTCGGCGAGGTTGCGGCCCGGAAATCGGTAGCGGACCATCACCCAGGCGACCAGCAGGCCAAACGGAACGTTCACCGCCGCCGCGATCGCCGCGGTGCCGAAGCTCAGGCGCAAGGACGCCAGCACACGTGGCTCGGTGATCGAACGCCACACGCCATCCAACCCCAGCTCCCAGGGTCGCAGCACCAGGGCCGCCAACGGTACCAGCACGATCAGCGACAGCCACAGCAGCGTGATGCCGAATGAAGGAGCAAAGCCAGGTAACGCGGAGCGCCGCGCAGCGAGCGTCATTTTCCCGGCGTGAAGATGCGGTCGAACATCCCACCATCGGCGAAATATGTCGCCTGTGCGCTGTCCCAACCACCGAAATCCTGGACGGTCGCCAGATCAAGCGCTGGATAGCGTTCGGCATACTGCACCGCCACCGCGGGATCGCGCGCACGGAAATAGTTCCTGGCGGCGATGTCCTGGCCCTGCTTCGTGTAAAGGAACTCCAGATAGGCCTGTGCCAGCGCGCGCGTCCCCCGCTTGTCCACCACACTGTCGACCACCGCGACCGGCGGTTCCGCCAGAATGCTGAGCGAGGGATAAACGATTGCAAAATCGTCGGCATCGAATTCCTTGCGCGCCAGCCAGGCGTCATTTTCCCAGCCGAGCAGCACATCACCAAGACCACGCTGCGCGAAGCTGGTGGTTGAGCCGCGCGCGCCGGTGTCCAGCAGCGGAACATGATGGAACAGGACGCGCATGAATTCCTCGGCGGAAGCGGCGGTCGCGCCTGGCTGGCGTTGCGCCCAGGCGAGTGCCGCGAGGAAGTTCCACCGCGCGCCGCCGGACGTCTTCGGGTTCGGCGTAATCACCGCGACGTCCGGCTTGATCAGGTCCGGCCAGTCGCGGATTGCCTTCGGATTGCCCTTGCGCACCAGAAACACGATCGTGCTGGTGTAGGGCGACGCATTGTCCGGCAGCCGCGTCTGCCAATCCGTCGCGAGCAGTCCACGCTTCGCCAGCGCATCGATGTCGGCGGCGAGCGCCAGCGTCACCACATCGGCTTGCAAGCCCTCCAGAACAGCGCGCGCCTGCGAACCGGAGCCGCCATGCGACTGGTTTATCGTGATGAGCTGCCCGGTCTTTGCCTGCCAGGCGGCAATGAACGCACGATTGATGTCGCGATATAGCTCGCGCGTCGGATCGTAGGAGACATTGAGCAGTGTTGTGTCTGCCGCCGCCGCACGTCCGGCGGTCAGCGCAGCCAGCGTAGCGGTGAGCGCCGAACGCCGGGTCAGGAAGCCATGTCGCATCGCATGCCTCAGGTTAGCGGCCCGACGCCAGTCAGAAGTGTGCCGCGGCAATCACGGCAGTATAGGCCGAAACCTCTGCATGCTCCACCGGATTACATTCCGCCCACGGCACGTAGCCGGGCAATCGGTTACATGCCGTCGCATATTCACCGCCGGCGCCACCGCAGGCGCCTGCCGAGTCCGGTACAGGCTGATCGCTGCCCAGATCACCTCGATGACGGCCGACGGGAAATTCCACGCCGTCCAGAGCGACGCCAGGATCGCCAGCGAGCCGACCAGGTTGGCCGCCGGAAACCGCCAGTCCTCGGCGTTGAGCCAGCCCTGCTGATTAGCGAAATAGGCCGTCACAATGACCGCGACCCCGACGAAGCCGACAAAAGTATAAGGGTTCAACCGACGACCTCCTGACCATTCGTACCAACAACCTTGCGTTCGACTCGTATCGCCACTCTCTTGTCGTCATGGCCGCGCTCGTCCCGACCATGGCGGGGGAAGCAAGCGCTCGCGAAGGGTCGTTGGTTCGGACGGCTGTTGTCACGCGATGGCACGGATTGTCGCGTCGCACCCGCCAGCGCATGCTGAACCTCCAATCATCGCATGAAAGGACCGGCCATGTCCGAGACCGACTGGCGCTCCCGCGCGGGCACGACATTCCGCTGCGAGAAACAGCCGGCGATCGGCACACGCGGCATGGTGGTCACCAACCATCCGCTCGCCTCCGCTGCCGGCGTGGAGATGCTGGCGGCCGGCGGCAATGCGATCGACGCGGCGATCGCAGCGTTCTTCACTCTGACCGTGGTCGAGCCGATGATGGTCGGCATCCTGGGCGGCGGCATGGCGCATATCCGCCTGGCCGATGGCCGGCATGTGGTGATCGACAACCAGAGCACCGCGCCGCTCGCTACCGGCCCGAACACCTACACGCCCGACCCCGCCGCCGCGCCCGGCACGATGGACGCGATCGGGCGGAAGAACGCACTCGGTTCGACCGCGGTGGCAGCCCCGGGCAACCTGAAGGGCTGGTGCGAGACGTTGTCCCGGTTCGGCACCTTCAAGCTGGCCGATGTGATGGAGCCGGCGATCCGTCACGCCTCGCGCGGGTTCCATGTGACGCCCTATCTGCACGAGTGCGTCAACGACTGTGCCGCGGACATGGCACTCGATGCGGAGATTTCCCGGCTTTATCTGCCGGGCGGCGCACCAATCCAGCCCGGCACGCGCATGATCACCAGTGACTACGCCGAAACGCTGCGCAGCATCGCGCGCGAAGGACCGGACCTGCTGTACACCGGTGCGCTCGGCAGGCTCTACACCGACCATATGGCGAAGTCCGGCGGCCATATCACGCGCGACGACCTGGCCCGCTATCACACGATCGAGCGCGATGTCCTGCGCGGGACCTATCGTGGGTTCGACATCGTCGGCCCGCCGCCGCCGTCATCCGGGCCGCTGCATATCATCCAGATGCTGAACATCCTGGAGGGCTACGACATCCGCCCACTCGGCTTCGGTTCCCCCGACACGCTGCATCTATTGGCTGAGGTGCTGAAGATCGCCTTCGCCGACCGCGCCGCAGCGACCGCCGACCCGGCGTTCGTGGACGTGCCGGTCGAAAAACTGCTGTCGAAGTCCTACGCCGCCGACCGACGCGCGCGCATCGACCTGGCACGCGCGCAGGCCTGGAGCGCGGACGTGGCGCCGGGCGAGGGGGCGCACACCACGCATCTGACCGTTGCCGACGGCATGGGCAACATCGTCGCCAGCACGCAGACCATCAACTCGCTGTTCGGCGCGCGCTACATCGTGCCGGGCACCGGGATGATCCCGAACAACTACATGTTCGTGTTCACGCCGTACCCGGACCGGGTGAATTCGGTAGCGCCGGGCAAGCGGATCACCTCGTCGATGTCGCCGGTGATCGTGCTGCGCGATGCCAAGCCGCGCTACGCGCTCGGCCTGCCGGGCGGCTTGCGCATCTTCCCCTCGGTGATGCAGGCGCTCTCGAACCTGATCGACCATGGCATGAGCGTGCAGGAGGCGGTAGAGGCGCCGCGCCTGTGGACCCAGGGCTTCGGGGTGGAGGTGGAGAACGCGGTGCCGTCCGAGGTGCTCGCCGCGCTGCGTGACCGCGGCCACGATGTCGCGGCGGTGGGCAATATCGGCGGGGGGATGAGCGCGATAGAGTTCGGCGCCGACCGCACGATGACCGGCTCCGCATGCTGGCGCGCCGACGGCACGCCGATCGGTCTCGGTGGCGGCTACGCGCGCTCGGGCGTGCGGTTCCGTTCGGAGGCGCCATCGCGTCAACGCATGGCGTAAGGCGACCATCCCTGCACCATGGCAATTTGCAGCGAGCTCGGCGCCACGGCAAGCTAGGGCGGCTGCGCGCGCGCCTCTCTTCTCCTGGCCGAGGGGTCAGTAAGAACCACTGAGATGGCAAAATCCGCAACCATCCCGATCGGTTTGCGCAAGTCGGTCACCGATTGCCGCTCGGTTGCCGGTACGCACTGCACTGAGCAGCGATCCGGCAGTTTTACTCATTGCTGCCGGTGCATTGCGGGCCCGTTCGGAGCTCATATCCACGTAATCGACTGAGGCCTGGCCGGGCGGAAACAACTCGGCCATCCGATTCGACCAGGATACGAGATCATTCGCGGCGTTCTCAGCCTCGCTTTGAGTGCCGTTTCCGTACACGTAGCCGCGAATCTGGTTGACGTCCGCAAGCATGAGCTGCATCGACTGGGCTTGGACGGTCGGCTGTCCGACGTGTGATGGCGAACCCACGCCGCCGCAGCTGCCCAGGAACGGCGCGACCGTGCAGACTATGACTGCTACTCGTATCGTCACAGCGATTTGGCTCCCAATCCAGAAAGATGGCTCGGTCGTGCAAAGAACAGCGACGCTCTCAGGATGGCCGGTCGATTGCATTCCACTCAGCGTGGTCGGGGAACTTCAACGATCTTCCATGTATCTCCCGAAACCCGGCACCAATTGATGATATAGCGATCAGGGCTATTTCTTGCCGATTCGAATCGGATCGTGTAGTCGATCGTCCGGCACGGCATCCCATGCAATTCGAAGCTGCGGATAAGCTTCACTTCGCCGGCATCCTTCGAATCAGGACTGCGCCATCGTTCGACTGTGCCGATCGATCGTCCTTCATACAGCCGCGCTGCGGCGGCATGCATACGATCGATGTCATCCTGCGTGAGCCCCGGCCAACCCAGCAGGGGCGCCGGTATTGCCTGAGCCAGGACGGCGTTCGAATGCGACATTACCATCAGCCCGAGGGCGGCAAACAGCAAGCGGATTTGGGAAGCGGGATCGAATGGGGGCATATGGTCTCACTTGTGGCCGGCCGGCGGTATCCGCCGCGTGTGGCAGGTATCATGTTGGCCTATCGCGACCAAGGCAACATGTTAGGCCAGAACAGATAATATAGTATGCGGGCGCGTCTTCCGACGCAATCCAGCGGCGCAGGTTCAGGGCCGGCATCTCGTGATGCAACCTCTTTCGCGGTCATCGGGCGATTGCAAGATGTGGTAGCGGCCGGACCCGGAAGCGCTGCTCGACGCGCCCCTGCTCGCCGCAACCGCGCCGGGTGTCAGCACAGCAGGCTGGACCCGGTTAAGCTAGTGTGCCATTGCGACGGCCGTTTCCGAAAACGGTAGACAGTGTGTTTCGTGGGCAGGCGGGCGACGCTCCTTCCATTTCATTTGCCAACGCTCGCGCGAGTGCGTCGCACGATGCTGTCGCGGAAGTGCAGGAGGCGCAGGTATCTTGCGGCCTCAATGATGACACTGGCAGCCTTGACTGCAGGGGCCGAACCGAAAAAGCCACAGTGTTGGGATTGTGTCGAACACTTGGCAATGGAACTGCCTCAGATCAACGTGCAGGAGGATCCATTCTATGAGGATGGGATAACAGCGGGGTCGGTGTTGCCTGCGCTCTCTCAATGCAGCCTGGACGATAGTGAGATCCCTGTTCTGCAACAGATTATCGGGATCTTTACCGATGCCTTGGTGGAAGACGGCGGCGCCGCATATGTCCGGGAACACCTCGAGAGATTGCCGCAAGTGAGTACGGATGACCGTGAGGGACTGACCGATGGGGCTAAACAAAGTTTGGATTCCACGCTTCGCCACCTGATAGATCACAATTGCCGAATTCTCTTGAAATCACACTTCGACGACGGCGCCAGTCGGGAATGGATTCTTCAAATGATCCAGCTTGGACGAAAGTCGGACGCTCGCTGAAACGGTTTGACCAGGACATGGGCCGGTAGCCGCCATTCGAGCCGGGACACATGACCAAAGGCAGTGATCGCTACTGCAGTGGCACGAAGCCGGTGTATTTGATGATGTCAAGTCCGCCGCTCAGCCGGTCGTTGGCGGAGATCGGGCCAATCGCATCGGGATCGGCAGCGTGGACGGCGTGCAGCGCGTCAGCCAGAAGATGAACGTGACGAGCAGCGTACGGTGAGAGCGCCGCACCGGGATCACTGCCGCGCCGAAGCCAGCGCTTCCCGACAGCCCGGCGACAGTGTGTCCCTGTGCGATGCCAGGCACTCGATCGCATGACCGCCGCCGAGCGGAACGCCATGGCAGTTCTTCTGGAAATCCGCGCCGCAGGCCTGGCGCAGAATATAGGCCCTCTGACGATGCGATGGCGGCGGCGCTGGGGCCGCCTGCGCGGACGGAACGGAACCGCCTGAGGGCGCGGTCACGCCCGATCCGGTCGGTGGTGCGGATTGAGCCGGGTGCGCGTTCCCGCTGCCGCCGCCGATGGCCGACAGCGCCTGCCGGCAGGGCGCCGAAACGCTCGCGGCATTCTGTTGCAGGCAGTTCACTGCCGCGGCCCCACCCGTGGGAACGCCAGAGCAATGTGTCTGAAAGTCGGCCCGACAATTCTGCCGGATCGCGTTCTGCTGCGCCGCGGTTGGCTGCTGCGCCGCCAATGGACCCGTCGGGGCGACAATAGCCACGCCCAACCAGACGAGCAAACCGGCTCGCGCATACCCGCCATACCCCGGCATTCCTGCCGCGCATGCCGTCCTCGGCCGCGCCTGATCAGTGGCGCGCAAGCCTCGGGAATTGCAGGCAAAGTGCCTCTGCGCCCGCCGCACCTGCCGTCACCGCCAAGCTTCCGTCGGTGGGTGCCACGAATACGCAGGAATTCGGCGGCAGCAGCGCCGATCCGGCGGCCGAGGCCGCACCGGACAGCACGACCCAGAACTGACCGCCGCCGTCGCACGGATCGGGACCGCTGAGACTGGCACCGGGCGGCAGCCGATACCGCCAGGTCGCCATGCCATCCTGGGTTTGCTCGATCACCGTCAGGCAGCCGGTTGCGTTCGTCCGCGCCAGATCGGCGTCCGAGGCGACCGGTAAAGGCGGCGCCGTCGCCTCGCGATGCTGCAGGTTCTGCCCCCGCGCCACACGCAACTGTTCGCGTGCGGCCGGCATATAGCGCGCGCCGGAATCCCAGGTGTTGCGCAACGTGAACCACGAAATCCCATCGTCTGCGGCGAGGATCGGCCCATAGGCGGACCACGCATCAGTGTAGTGCACCGCCACGGTGCCCACGTCGTGTCGGCCGAGCCGTCCGCCGCCCTGCACCACCACCTGATACTGATCGGCCTGATGAAAATGCGGCTTCACCACCGCGTGCGGGTCCTTCTCGACCAGGAAGGCCATCGGATACAGCGTACCGGAAACCGGCGGCGCCTCGCCCTCCCCCAGCGTGTTGCGGTTCTTGCCGATGAAGGTGGTGAGCCAGCCGTTGCCGGTCCTGCGCCGCACCGTCTGACGCATGACTTCGCTGTTCGCCGTCAGGACCATCGGTTCACCTCGTCGATTTCCGCGCTATGCTACGCTGCGAACCGCCGCCGCGCCAACGCCGCCCCGGCGCCCAGCGCCGCCAGCTTCGCATCGGCTACGTCGCGGCGCATCGGCGCCATGCCGCAGTTCGTGCAGGGGAACAGCCGTTCCGCCGGCACGAATTCCAGCGCGTCCTCGATCACGCCGGCGACCTCCTCCGGCGCCTCCACGCGATCGGTGGCGACATCAATCACGCCGACCAGCACATCCTTGCCCGCGAGCAGCCGCATCAGCGGCATCGGCACGCGCGCATTGCGGCACTCGAGCGAAATCTGGTCGATGCGGCTCGCGGCCAGTGCCGGGAACGTCTGCCTCATATTGGCGCCACTCGGAGCCCAGAGTGCCCTTCCAGTCGATATTCGCCTGAATGCCGTAGCCATAGCAGATATGCACCGCGGTCTTGCACGCGAGCCCTTCCGCCGCGCGCTCCAGCGCTGCCACACCCCAGTCCCTCACTGCATCCATGTAGACATTGAACGCCGGCTCATCGAACTGGATCACGTCGACGCCGTCCGCCTCCAGCGCGCGCGCCTCCTCGTTCAGCAGCGCGGCGAAGGCCATCGCCAGCTTCACCCGGTCGCCGTAATGCGCATCGGCGATCGTATCGACGATCGTCATCGGCCCCGGCAGGGTGAACTTCAGCTTCCGCGTGGTATGGGCGCGCGCCAGCCGGGCCTCGGCTTCATGCACCCGGCCGCGCAGGCGGAGCGCGCCAGTCACGGTGGGCACCATCGCCTTGTAGCGATTGTCGCGGATGCCCATCTCCACGCGCCGGCCGAAGTCGATGCCTTCGACGTTCTCCAGGAACCCGTGCACGAAGTGCTGCCGCGACTGCTCGCCATCCGTCACGATGTCGATCCCGGCGTCCTCCTGCTGCTTGATTGCCAGCAGCGTCGCATCCCGCTTGGCCGCGGCAAGGTCGTCTCCGGCCAGCTTCCACGGCGGCCACAGCATGTTCGGTTCGGCGAGCCAGGCGGGCTTGGGCAGGCTGCCGGCAATCGTTGTCTCGAACATGCGCTGCTCCGCGAACTGGCCGGGACGGCAAGGGCCATCCTTCATGCTGCCGCGGCGATCAGGTCAAGCGCTCGATAGTTAGCGGGCGCGGGACTGGAGTGCTACAATCCTCGGGTGAGTCGCAGCTACCGCACTCAATCTGTTGCGTGCTAGCCGATATCGACCCACAATATGTAGACAGTGCGGCGGGCCGACTCGCTCTGTCCGCCGTGACCGAGCATGGAGCAGGACAGCATGGACGGCATCACCCGGGCCACCGACGAACATCCGGTGAAGTTCAACCTGCTGACCGAGAACCCGGTCTATAAGCCGTTCCGCTATCCGTGGGCGTACGAGGCCTGGCTCATCCAGCAGCGCGTCCACTGGTTGCCCGAGGAGGTGCCGCTCGCCGACGACGTGAAGGACTGGCACCGCAACCTCAGCGCGGCGGAGCGCAACCTGCTGACGCCAGATCTTCCGCTTCTTCACCCAGGCCGACGTCGAGGTGAACAACTGCTACATGAAGCACTATTCGCAGGTGTTCAAGCCGACCGAGGTGCTGATGATGCTGTCGGCGTTCTCCAACATCGAGACCGTGCACATCGCCGCCTACAGCCATCTGCTGGACACGATCGGCATGCCGGAACTCGAGTATCAGGCGTTCATGAAATACAAGGAGATGAAGGACAAGTTCGACTACATGCAGACCTTCACGGTCAACTCGAAGTTCGAGATCGCCAAGACGCTTGCCGCATTCGGCGCCTTCACCGAAGGCCTGCAGCTTTTCGCCTCGTTCGCTATCCTGTTGAATTTCCCGCGTTTCGGGAAAATGAAGGGGATGGGCCAGATCATCTCCTGGTCGGTGCGCGATGAGACGCTGCACTGCATGTCCATCATCCGGCTGTTCCGCACCTTCGTGCAGGAAAATCCAGAAATCTGGACCGAGGAGCTGAAACGCGACATCTATATCACTTGCGCCACCATCGTGGACCACGAGGACGCTTTCATCGATCTCGCGTTCGAGCAGGGAGCGGTCGAGGGGCTGATCGCGCGCGACGTGAAGGAATACATCCGCTATATCGCCGATCGCCGCCTGATGCAGCTCGGCCTCAACCCGCTTTATCATGTGTCGAAGAATCCCCTGCCCTGGCTGGACGACATGCTGAATGCGGTGGAGCACACCAACTTCTTCGAGAATCGCGCCACCGAGTACAGCAAGGCGTCCACTACGGGGACCTGGGAGGAAGCGTTCGGCGATCTGCCGGTCGAAGCAGCGCCGGCCGACTGACCGCTCTGGCGATCCAGGACGTTGCATACCCAGCTCGTCCAAATTTTGTGGCTGGCGGCTGATTCCAGGACAACCCTTGGTTCGTAGTCTGGATTCGCGTATGATTCGCCGTTCGTGGGACAAGAATGCCGTACGAATTGCAGAATCGTCGCCAATTAACGCGCGTTTTGCGCTGCAATAACGATACACCCACATTAAGTGGTGCACGCTGATAGGACGGACCAATTGCCGGCGGTGGCCGCCGGTTCAAGTGGGCTTGGCTGCGCCACATTTGCCGTGTCACGGGATGAGTGCGGCGCCGGCCGTGAGACAGGATGGCAGATCATGGGGACGACGGCAGAGGATAGGACAGGCCAGGTTGGCGAAGGCGCCGGCCGGGAGGGCGGGTCGAACGGGCCACCGCGCTACACGCGCCGGCTATCCGACAAGATCCTGATCGCCTTCCACCACGCTTGCGACCAGGCCGACTTCGAGGTGGCCGAGCAACTCCTCCACGTCCTCGAAATGATGCTGACGCGGCGGCCGCTGACGCCGGACGGCACGCGGCGGCGCAACATGGAGAACCTCGTGGCCGCGCATGAGCGGCTCTGGTACCTGCGGCATCCGCACACCGAGGAAGATACGCTCTAAAGCGCAAGTGACTGGCCGTGTCGCAGGATGGCCTCGGCTTCCTGCGTGAAGCCGCCCTTGGGGTCATGCAGCACGAGGCCGGGCAGGACGCGGAATGGTGTCCTTCCGCCCTTCACGCCGCGCACCAGCACCAGCTTCGCCGGACATCCGGCCTTCGGCCATAACGGCAGCATTGCCGTCGCGGGACAGCCGGCAAAGCCGAGCGCGTCGGCGCAGGCCGGCAGCAGGGCGGCCGGCAGGATGAAGGTGAGTGTCCCGCGCGGCCGGAGGCGCATCCCCAGAGCGGCAGCCCAGACCTGCAACACACCGGATGGTCCGCGTTTGGCCACCTCGCGCGCAGGGTCCGGCGACGGGGTACCGGCAGCGGGATGATAGGGCGGATTGGCGCACGCATGGTCGAACGTGCCGATGTCCGGCAGCCAAGCCATGTCGGCCTCGATGAACGCCAGCCCGGGCCAGCAGTTCGCCGCCGCGTTCCGCCGCGCCAGTGACACAAGGCCGGGCTCCCGCTCAACGCCCACGGCCTGGAGGTCCGCGATCCGGGCGGCAAGGCAGAGCAGCGTCGCGCCGGCACCGGCGCCGCCCTCGAGTACCGTCTCGCCGGTACCGGACCGGAACCGAGGCCGCCAACAGCACGGGCTCGATGCCGCTGCGGAAGCCCCGCCTCGGCTGGGCGTAGTGCACCCGTCCGTGCAGTAGGTGGCCGCTGGTCAGCTCGGGGATCTTTGCGATGTTTGATGTCAATTCAGTCACTTACAAGACAATCCGAGTAGATGGCACAAACGCTATGGCTACAAGAACCCGATCGACAGCCACGGCACCGCGACGACGATCGCCAGTGCCACGGCCAGTGCCGCCAGATATGGCCACATTCGCCCCAGCGCATCGTCTGGCGAAACCCGCCCGATCGCACAGGCGCCATAGAACCCCACGCCAAACGGAGGAGCGAACAGCCCAATGCCCATCGCCAGGATGATCAGCATCGCATAGTGCACCTCGTGCACGCCCATCGCCTTGGCGACCGGGAACAGGAGCGGACCGAACAGCACGATGGCCGGAATCCCCTCCAGCACGCTGCCCAGGATGACGAAGGCGATCGCGGTGATGGCCAGGAACCCACCCTTGCCGCCCGGCACGGCGGCCATCGTGGCGACCAGCCACTGCGAAAAACCCGACTGGGTCAACGCCCAGGCCATCGCCGTGGCGGCGCCGATGATGAACATCACCGCCCCGGTGAGCGAGAGGGTATCGACCAGGATCGGATAGATGCGCCGCCAGTCGAATTCCCGGTACACCAGCAACCCGAGCAGCGCGGTGTATACTACGCCGACGGTGGAGACCTCGGTCGCGGTGGCGATGCCGTCGATCACCGCGGCGCGGATCACGAACGGCAGGGTCAGGCCCGGGATCGCAATGACCAGGGCGCGCACGATCTGCGACACGGGCGCGCGCTCGCCGCCACCGATGTCGATATGGCGCGAGCGGTACCAGCTCACCACCAAGAGCGCCACCGCTGCCACCGCCGCAGGCAGCAATCCTCCGGTGAACAGCGCCGTGATCGAGACGTTGGTGACCGAGCCGATGGTGATTAGCACCAGGCTGGGCGGAATGGTCTCCGACATCGCGCTGGAACTCGCCAGCAGCGCGGCAAGCTCGCCCGGATGCGCGCCACGCCGGCGCATCTCGGGGAACAGCACGGGCGCCACCGCCGCCATATCGGCTGCCTTCGAGCCGGAGATGCCCGACACCAGATACATCGCGCCCAGCAGCACATAGGAGAGCCCGCCGCGCACATGCCCGACCAGCGCGGCGAGGAACGCCACCATGACCCGTGCGATCCCGGTCATCTCCATCAGCAGACCGAGGAAGACGAACATCGGCACCGACAGCAGCAGCAGGTTCGACATGCCCTCGTCCATCCGGTTGACCAAGACGGACAGCGGCATGCTGCTGGTCAGCCCGAGATACGACATCGTGGCAATGCCGAAGGCGAAGGCGATCGGTACGCCGATGCCGACGCAGGCCGCGACGATCACCACGAAGAACACGATCAGGCTGCCGAACCCCATGGCGAGCAGCACCGGCTGGCAGACCCACAGCAGCGCCGCGATGCCGCCGACAGTGACCAGTGCCAGGCCGAAGCTGCGCCACGTCGTCGTCTCGAGCAGCCGGAGCAGTGCGATGATCGCGGCGAGCGCGCCGCCCACCAGGATGGCAACCACGCGGTAGCCGTCGGAGATCTGCAGCGAGATCAGCTCGACGAAACGCTGCTGATCGAGATACTCCGCCGCCGGCAGCAGGACCTCCAGCACGAAGGCGATCACCACCAGCGCGGCGACCGCGGCGAACCAGCGCGCGATGTGCGCCGGCACCCAGTTGGCCAGCGTGGTGAGCCGCATGTGCCCGTCACGGCGCAGCGCGACCACCATCCCCAGCATCGACAGCCAGAGGAACAGAAAGTTGGCGAGTTCGTCGGTCCAGAAGATCGGGCTGTCGAACACGTAGCGCGAGACAACGCCGGCAAACAGGATGGCGACCTCGGCCAGCACGAGCGCCGCGCCGACCGCCTCGCAAGTCACGCCGATCGTCTGATCGAGCAGGAAGGCGCACCGACGCAGCCCGACCCAGCCGGGGGCGTCAGATTGGATGATCCCGGAGGCCAGCTCCGGCGCGTCGAGACTCATGACGTGAGCGGGCCGACGTACTTCTCAAGCAGCGCCCAGGCCTTGTCGCCTGCGGCCTTCTTCATGTCGGGGTAGAAGCCGCTCTTGCTCAGCAGGTCGCGAAACGGCTTGGTGTCGGGAGAGTTGAAGGCGAGTCCCCTGGCGGTCAGGTTCTGCTGCTCGGTCGTGGTCATCGCGACGAAGTCGTCACGCTGCGCGATCGCAACGGTGGTGAAGTTGCGGTGGCAGATCTCCTGCAGATCGGGCGGCAGCTTCTTCCACGCTGCCACGTTGAACGAGGTATGGAATCCGGACCAGACGTGGTTGGTCAGACTGCAGAATTTCTGTACCTGGTACAGCTTGGCGGTATCGATCAGCACGAGGGGATTCTCCTGGCCGTCCACGATACCTGTCTGCAGGGCGCTGTAGACTTCGTTGAAGTTGATCGCGGTCGGCGATGCGCCCAGATGGCGGAACAGCGAGATCAGATAGGGCGCGACCGGGAGGCAAATCTTGAAGCCGCGCAGATCGTCGGGGCTGGTGATCGGCTTGGTCCGCGTGGTGATCTGGCGGAAGCCGTGGTCATAGCCCTTCGGCACGCAGTAGAGGCCGATCTGTTCCGCCGCGGCGCGCAGCATGTCGCCGAACTCGCCGTCCATGGCCGCCCAGACATGGGCGTAGTCGGGGAAGGCAAAGCCGACGCCGGCTAAGCCGCAGACCGGATTGCGTGGCGCCAGCAGATCGACTGGCAGGTTGTACATCTCCATGGCCCCCGAGATCGCCTGGGCGACCATCGCCGTGTCGCCGCCGAGGACGCTGTTGGGATAGATGGTGATCTCGAGGCGGCCGCTGCTGTCCTGCTTGATCTTGTTGGCCGCCTCCTGCTGGCGCGCCATCGCGGGGTGCTCCATCGGCGACGATGAGCCGAGCTTGTAGTTGAATTCGGCGGCGTTTGCCGGCCAGCGCAGAATGGTCGCGGCGCCGAGACCGGCCGCCCCCGTCACCACGTGTCTGCGCGACAGCCCGTTGCGCTGCATCGGCATCTCCACCCGTTGAGTTGCGGCCTTTATGGCCATCGTATCTTGCGGAAGCGTGCCGGGACGGCCGCGGACAAGTCAAGCTGGGCTGGCCGGCGTCCGTCGGGACATACCCGGCCTGTGTGCGCCGTTCTTTGCGACATGAAGTGATCGCTGCGAGGCTACGTGGCAGGCGCCTGCCGCGAATTGATCGGATCGGGCGCCGCAAGAACGGAAGGCCGGTCGCAACTGACGCAGTTGCTCCGCGGCAGGCCCTAAGGCGTCGCCAGGATCCGTTCGATTTCGTTGATCAGGAGAGCATCGTCGATCGGCTTCCTCAGGATCGGGCCGGAGGCCTCCGTCTCGACACCGGGGACATTATGGCCGGTCAGGTAGACCACCTTCAGATCGCGCGGGCGCAGGCGGGCCATGCGCGACAGCGCGATGCCGTTGACGCTGCCAGGCATCACGATGTCGGTCAGCAGCAGGTCGACCGGGCGATCGGCTTCAAGAACCTCGAGGGCTGTGCGGAACTCGGTTGCCAGCGAGACGTCGAAGCCGGCGCGTCGCAGCACCTGGCCTATGGCCGCGCCGTACGCTTTGTCGTCCTCGACGAGGACGATGTGCCCCTTGCCTGATGTCGGGCCTGGCGGGGCCCGGGTCTCATCGCTCACGGGCGGTTTCCCAAGCCTGCTTCGGAAGCGAAGCTAAGTCTGCGCGCCGGGATACGCAAGTTCGCGTGATGACGCGGTCAGCCGTCGATTGGCAGCCACCGCACACTTCGATAACGTGCGCTTCTCGAATTCGCGGTGTCGCCACAATTCTGTCGGAACCGTTTTGCACTCGATGCCCCGTTTCAGGAAGGTGAGAATTGCATGGCTGACACAGTGATCGCCGAACTCGTCGGAAAGCATCAGCAGGCCCTGCTGAAAGATTGGCAGGCCGCTCAGAGGCGGGACGAACGGTCGCGCGACACCGGAGCCGAGGCTGCCACTGCCGATCCCGCACGGCAGTTCCTCGATTAACTCCACAGGGGCGCCATGGCCGGCCGGTTCGACGATATCACCGGCGCGGAATGGACCACCATGCGGGAGCTGATCGAGGATTTCTCCCGCGCCCGTGCCACCCAAGGCTTCAGTGCGAGCGAAACCGCCGTCTTCGTCTTCTCGCTCAAGCAGCCGCTGTTCGACATGCTGCCCCGCGAACTCGGCGCGGATGCGGAGCAGATCGGCCGCCAGACCTGGAACGTCACGCGCCTGCGGAGGTGGGCAAGGGAACCGGCCTCGGCCTCAGCCAGGTCTATGGCTTCATCAGGCAGTCGGACGGACATATCACGATCGAATCAAAACCTGGCGTCGGCACGACGTTTCGCCTGTATCTGCCTCGCTGCGATCAGGTGAAGGCGACAGGCGACGGCGCCGATACGGCAGCCAAGCCGCCGCCGACCGGGAGCGAAACGGTCCTGGTGGTCGAAGACAATCCCGAAGTGCTGGAGCTCGCGGTCACCACGATCAGCGACCTGAGCTATCGCGTGCTCACGGCAGCAGATGGACCCTCGGCCATGGACATCATCCGACGCGAGGGGCACATCGATCTGCTGTTCAGCGATGTCGTCATGCCGGGCGGAATGAACGGCTTCGAACTGATCAGCAAGGCACGCCACGTGAGGAGTGGGCTCAAGGCCGTGGTCACGTCGGGTTACGCGAACGTCCATCGCCCGGGAACCGATCGACCCGATGTGCCGGTGCTGCTGAAGCTGTACCGTCGCGGCGACCT
>CAWCDM010000099.1:0-50038 GCA_963794185.1 uncultured Alphaproteobacteria bacterium
TGCGAACTGCCTGCTGTCGGTCGCCGACCACTGCCTGCGCAGCGTCAACTACGTGAACGTCATCGTCGCCGACAAGCAGCCGCATCTGCAGTTCCTGGATATGGAGGCGGCGATCAACCACTGCACCAAGGGCGCCGGCGTCTGGCGCTGGGCCAGCACCGACATCGACAGCAGCCGACCTGGTGATGGCGAGTTGCGGCGACGTGGTGACGATGGAGGCGCTGGCGGCGACCGCCCTGCTGCGTCAGCACTTTCCCGACCTGAAGGTCCGCTTCGTCAACGTGGTCGATCTGTTCCGCCTGCTGCCCGCCACCGAACACCCGCACGGCATGACGGACTTCGAGTTCGACGCGCTGTTCACCCGCGACAAGCCGGTAATCTTCAATTTCCACGCCTATCCCTGGCTGATCCACCGGCTGACCTACCGTCGCACCAATCACGACAACCTGCATGTGCGCGGCTACAAGGAGAAGGGCAGCATCGACACTCCGATGGAGCTTGCGATCCTAAATCAGATTGACCGCTACACGCTGGCCATCGACGCGATCGACCGGGTGCCGAGCCTGCAATCGCGGCGCACATGCCCGCGATGTTCTCCGCGACCAGCAGATCGCCTGCCAGACCTACGCATAAGTGGGCGAGGACCTGCCGGAGGTCGTTTCCTGGAAGTGGCAGGCAATGTGACGGCGGTGTGAGCGGACGAGCGTCGACGCGGAAACGGACGGTTTCATTGTTGGCTCGCACAGACCTGAACAGGCGTACCTCGACCATCATGACCGACGCCCTCCGGCCGTTCATGAGACAGAGTCCTGCAATTCATCTCACCCCCGGAGACGATCATCGTGCGGTGGCAGTGTTGATGAGCGGCGACGGGCCGTTGCCCTACCAGTGGCTTTGGTGCAACATGATCACCTTCACGCTCTAGCCAGTTGGTCCGGTCTCTTCGTATATTCGCTGGAATGCCGCAAAGTCCCGCCGTTCAATGGTCTTCAGCCGCCCTATACAGTTGAACGAAATGCAAGTCGTAATTGCTCGATCCATTCGTGGGTGCATTGGCCCCATTGCCATTTATTCCTTGTGCGTCTGATTCTCGCTGACGCTGGGTTCGGGGGCCGGCCGGCCATCATTTGAACTATGCGGCCGCCCTCGCCGGCGCGGCCCAACAGCGCGGGCTATCTGCGCTCGTCCTACTCACCGGGAGTTCGTCGCCTGCACCTCGACTGCCCCGCTGCATGTAGTGCCGGTCTTCAATGCACATTACCAAACGAGTGGAGGGGGTAGCCAGCTACGTGGCGTTCTCTTTAGAGCATGCAGCCTGCTGCCGGCCCAATTGTCCGGTTCCGCCGCCGATCTCGTCCGCCGCACGCATCGCGCAATACGCTCCGGACGTCCCGACAGCTTCGGCCGTGAGTTGGCGACAGCAATGGTCGATCTGCAGCCAACCGACAGCGACTTTCTGGTGCTTCCCAGTGTTTCATCCGCCAATTTGGCGGGCTGACGGAAGCACTCCTTCCGACCATCGTCGCCAGGATCGCCATTATGCTGCGACGCCTGCCTGAGGAGATGGACCAGACAGATCCGGCCCCGCACCAGTCGATGCGATCCTGCGCCGCCTGCACTGCCATTTCGGATCGCGGTTGCGATTGTTCGCCGACACGGAGCCACTGGCCGATCTCTGGCGCCGCTTGCTGGGCATATCTGTGCTCCCGGCACCTGTCCCGGCGGATATGCCGGCGGCTCCGGAGCGCCGGCCCCGCCTCCGGCCTCATCTCGTATTTGCAGGCGGTGCACGCATAGAAAAGGGCTATCCGTTGCTGCCGGAGGTCACTGCCGCCCTCAAGACGACCGCTCGGTTCACGATCCAAAGCGGACTGGTGGATGGGTCAGCCGACCCGACGGTGCAGCGTGCGCATCGCACACTCAAAGCACAGGCCGGACCAGACATTGAACTGGTCGAGCGAGCCCTCGCTCCAATGACTATCTCGCCCTCATCCGCGACGCCGATCTCTTGCTGTTGCCTTATGATCCCGTGGCTTACGGTCCACGCAGCAGCGGTATCCTCGCCGAGGCGCGCTCGCTGGCGATACCGGCGATCGTTCCGCGAGGCTGCTGGATGGAACAGGCAGCCGGGCCAGCGACTTCGCATTCGACCACCCATCCGGATTTGCCACGAGTGTTCGACAGGCATTGGCGCACCTGGGACCGTTGACCGCAGCCATGCGAGAAGCCGCTCCCGCATGGCGCCGGGTGCACAACGCACGGGCTTTGCTGGACGTGCTCCTGGGAACCGGCACGGTGGTTGCCGCCAGCGGCATCTATCAGTATGAAAATCCCCTGCAACAATTGTTCGTCAGCTGAAGAAATCGCATGCGCTTTCTTGTCACCGGGGGGGCCGGCTATATCGGCTCCATGCTGGTTCCGGCGCTTTTGCAGAGCGGCCATCGGGTCACGGTCTTGGATACGTTCGCCGCCGGCGACGCCACCTTGGCGCCCTGCTGCATCAATGAGGCGTTCGAACCGGTCCGCGGCGACGCCCGTGACATGCGAATGGTGGAGCCTCTGCTGAAACAAGCCGACGCGGTGATCCCGTTGGCGGCGCTGGTCGGCGCCCCGCTTTGCGCTCGCGACCAGATCGGCGCCGTGACGCTGAACCGCGATGCCGTGATAGAGCTGGCCAGGCGCGTGTCGCGCGACCAGTTGGTGGTCTATCCGACCACCAACAGTGGTTACGGCATTGGCGAAGGCAATGCCTTCTGCACCGAGGAGTCGCCGCTGCGCCCGGTTTCCCTGTACGGCCGCACCAAGGTCGAGGCCGAACAGGGCGTGCTGGAAACCTGCAATGGCGTATCGCTCCGCCTGGCCACGGTCTTCGGCATGTCCCCGCGCATGCGGCTCGACTCTCGTCAACGACTTCACATGGCGTGCCGTGACCGACCGCGCCGTGGTGCTATTCGAGCCGCATTTCCGCCGCAACTACATCCATGTCCGCGACGTGGTGAAGGCCTTCCTGCATGCCTTCGAGAATTTCGCCGCCATGCGCGGCCAAGCGTTCAACGTCGGCCTGTCGGAGGCCAACCTGAGCAAGGCGCAGCTCTGCGAGCGCATCGGCAGGCATGTGCCCGGATTCGTCTGGCTCGAAGCGCCGGTCGGCGAAGATCCCGACAAGCGCGACTATGTCGTATCGAACGCGAAGATGGAAAAAACCGGCTGGCTGCCCGACGTCTCGCTGGACGCGGGCATCACCGAACTGGTGAAGGGCTTTCGCATGCTGCGAAATGGGCGGTTCGCCAATGTCTGATCGGTTGGTGGTGCCGCACCCGGCCGCATGCTCGACATGGCATGCCGCTGCTGTGGCGGAAGGCAGGTCGAACTGGTGATCGATCTGGGCGATCAGCCGCATTGCAATCGGCTGGTCCGCTGCGATCTGCCGCCTGGCACCGAGCCCGCCTATCCGCTGCGCGTCGGCTTTTGCCGCGACTGCACCATGGTGCAGATCGACCACACGATTCCCAAAGAATCGATGTTCTCGGATTATCCGTATGTTTCGGGAACGACCAAAACGCTGCCCGAGCATTTCCGGCAGACGTCCGCACGAATCGCCGCGGCCTGCGGTCTCGGCGCGCAGGACCTCGTCGTCGATATCGGCAGCAATGACGGCACCTGGCTCAAGCAGTATGCCCCGTACGGCTGCCGCGTGCTTGGCGTCGAGGCGGCGGCCAATGTCGCTCGCATGGCACAGGACGACGGCGTGCCGACGTGGAACCGCTTTTTCAACGAGGCGTGCGCGAGCGACATCCTGGCCGCGTACGGACCCGCGAAGGTCGTCACCGCTGCCGGCGTGTTCTTCCATCTGGAGGAACTGCACAGCGTGGTGCGCGGCATTGCCGCCCTGCTCGCCACCGATGGCGTGTTCGTCGTCCAGGCGATCTACCTCGGCGGCATGGTGGAGAATACCGCGTTCGATCAGATCTATCACGAGCACCTGTGCTATTACACGCTGCGCTCCCTGTCGGCGTTGCTCGAACGTCATGGCCTCGAAGTGTTCGAGGCAAGCCTGGTGCCGATCCATGGCGGCACGATCGAGGCATACGTCGCGCGCAAAGGGACCCGCCAGGTGGGCCGATCGGTGCGGCATCTGCAGGCGGCCGAGGCGGCGAACGGCCTCGGTGAAATCGACACCTACCGGCGTTTCGCGGCGAATGTGCTGGCATTGCGCGATCGGCTTCGCGCGCTGCTCATGCGTATCGCGTGGCCGGCCGTTCGGTCTGGGCCTATGGCGCGCCGGCGAAGGGCGCCACGCTGCTGAACAGTTTCGGCATCGGCCCCGATCTCGTGCAGAAGGCAGTGGAAAAGAATCCCCTCAAGATCGGCCTGGCGATCCCCGGCGTGCGGATCCCGATCGAGGACGAGGCGGGACAACGGCCCGACGCCTACCTGGTGCTCGCGTGGAATTTCATCGACGAATTTGTCCGCAAGGAACAGGACTGGCTCGCTGCGGGCGGCGAGTTCATCGTGCCGATCCCCGAGGTGAAGGTCATCGGGGCGAACACCCGCGCATGAGCCTTCCCGATGCGGTGGTGCTGTTTGGCGCCAGCGGCTTCATCGGCCGCAATATCGTCCAGGCGCTGGCAGACCGGGTGGAGATTCTGGTTGGCGTCAACAGTTCCGGCCGGCCGGTTCCAGGGTGCACGCTGACCGTCGCCGCCGCCGCGATGGACCAAATTCCGTCGCTGCCGTCGCGTTCGGCGATCGTGCATGTCGCTGCGTTCCGCTATTTTGCCTCGCACTTCGCACAGCAGCAGGCTGAGATCGTCGCCGCCAATCTGTCGCTCACCGACCTTGTGTATCGCTTCGCCCTGCAGCGCGGCATCTCCGAGGTTCGGGTTGCGAGCAGTTCCGCGGTTTATCCCGCTGTCTGGCCGGTGCTGGACGACACGGTGCCGATCGATTTCAATCTCTGGCCGCATGATGGCGAGGCGGCCTACGCCTGGTCGAAGCGATGGGGCGAGATCGCCGCCGAACTTTGGCGCCGCCGCGCAGGCATCAACACCATCAGTTTCCGCCTGACAAATCCTTATGGCGCCTTCGACACGCTCGATGAGAGCGAGGCGCATGTCGCCACCGCGTTCGTGATCCGCGCCCTGAGGGACACGCCGGACTTCGAGGTCCGTGGCGATCCGACGGCCGAGCGGGATTTCGTTTTCGCCGGCGACGTGGCGGCGGCGTTCGTCGCCTCGCTGGAGCTTCAGGGTGCGACCGAGGCGGTGAACTGCGCCGCCGGCCAGACCACACGAATCGACGAGCTGGCGCGGATCGCGATGCGCGCCGCCGGCCGGGAGCGTCCTCTGCGCACCAACCCGCCACCGACCGGCGCCAATCCCGGCGTCCGGCTGCGCCGCGCGACGGCGGCTCGGTTACGCGAGCTGCTGCCCGGGCTGCGCGCGTTCCGTTCGCTGGAGGACGGAATGCGCGAAACCGTGGCATGGTATCGCAATGCGCTACGCTGAGACGGTCACCATCGTGCTGGGTGCCAATGGATTTGTCGGCCGCCATTTCGTCGCCGCCTGGCGTGCGCGTGGCTGGCCGGTGCATCCGGTCGGACGAAGCGCGGGCGACTTTACCGACCCGGCCATGGTTGAGGCCGCGTTGCGCGACGCCCCGCAGGCCGGGCGCATCGTGCACGCCGTGACCAGGCAGCGTACCGGCGCAATCCAGTACCAGATGCAGGGGGAGCTGCTGCGCGACAATGCGCGCATCCACCTCAACGTGCTCGAGGCGTGGCGCCGGTGCCAGCCTCAGGCGAAGCTGATCTCCCTCGGCAGCTCGTGCATCTATCCGGAGTCGGATCGGCCGATTCCAGAAACCGCGTTCCGCTCCGGTCTGCCGCACCCATCGGTGCGCGGCTATGCGCTCGCCAAGGAGGTGCTGGTGACCGGATGCGAGACCTACGGCTCGCAATACGGACTGCGCTGGCTGCATTGCGTGCTGGCAACCTTATACGGGCCGGGCGCGCATACCGAGGCGCATCGCAGCCATTTCATGGCGGCGCTGATTGCCCGCGCGGCCGCGGCACGGCGCGGCGGGGAGCGCAGCTTCGAGGTCTGGGGCAGCCTCGACACGGTGCGCGACCTGCTCTACGTCGCCGACCAGATCGATGCGGTGATCGCCGCCGATGCCACATTCCAGGACACTATCGTGAACTGCACCCCGAATGCTCCGGTCACCATCGGCCAATGCGCCTAGGCGATCATGCAGGCACTGGGTTGGGACGCGCGGATCGTGCAACCGCCCGGCAGTTTCCAGGGCGCCGGCTACAAAAGCCTCGATTCGGGACGCTTCCTGGCTGCCACGGACTGGCGCCCGCGGATAACGCTGGTCGACGGCGTGCGCCACGTGCTGGAGGCGGATTCCGCCGCGGATCACGCGGCATGATGACCGTCTCACGCACGCCGCTTCGCGTCAGCTTCTTCGGCGGCGGCACCGACTATCCGGAATACTACGAGCGCGCGCGCGGTGCCGTGCTGGGCATGGCGATCGACAGATACGTCTATATTTCGGCGCTGCGCCTGTCCTCGGTGATCGACTACCATTACCGCGTCAGCTACTCGCGGATCGAAACCGTGTCCGATGCGCGCGACCTGCAGCATCCGGTGGTGCGCAGCGTGCTGCAGCATTTTGCGCTGTGCGATCCGCTGGACCTGTCCATCATGGCCGATCTGCCGGCGCGCAGCGGGCTCGGCAGCTCGTCCTCGTTCACCGTGGGACTGATCAACCTCGTGCATGCGCTGCAGAAGCGGCCGATCACCAAGTTGGATCTGGCACGCTCCGCAGTCCACGTGGAGCGCGAGCTGCTGGCGGAGAATGTCGGAGTGCAGGATCAGTATCACGCTGCCTTCGGCGGGCTGAACCGATTCGAGTTCACCGCCGGCCGGACAAGGATCGAGCCGGTTCAGATGACCGCGCCGTGCCAGGCTGCACTGACCAGCTCGCTGTTTCTGGTCTATACCGGTGTCACCCGGTTCGCATCGGCCACGTTGTCGGAGCAGATGCATCGCACCGTGAACCGAGCGGTGGACACCGAACTTTCGCACCTCCTCACGTTGGTCGACCAGGCCGTTGCGGTTCTGGAGGGGCGCGATCCGGAGCGGCTGCTGGCCGAATTCGGCGCCATGCTGAACGACGGCTGGGAGACGAAGAAGCGCCTGTCGTCCAAGGTCAGCAGCCCGCAGATCGATGCGCTCTACGAAGCGGCGCGGGCTGCAGGCGCGGCCGGTGGTAAGTTGTGCGGTGCGGGCAGCGGCGGCTTCCTGCTGATGCTGGTACCGCCCGAACGGCAGGCCGGGTTCGCCGAGCAAATGCGGGGCGCGTCGGTGATCCCCGTCGGGATGGACACGATCGGCTCGACCATACTCACCGGCTAGCTATTGCATCGCTGAAGTCGGCACCGTCGTCACGACGTCATGGCACCGTGGGCCATGACTTCAGCGCATCGAAGGCCGCCGAGGAGGTGAACAGGTCGCCGGAGTTCAGCCGATCGTACAGGATGGTGCAGTGATCATAACCGCCAGCGCCAACTTCTCGAATGACCCCAGGTATGTCGTCCGCATTGCCGTTGCCGTCCGCATCCTGCGCGAGCTGGCCGGTGGCAACGGTGAGCCCCGGGTGGTCGAATGGCGCCTTGTGGCAGGCCACCCTGGGGTCGGTGAGCGCCTTCAGGAACTCGACAATGTAGCTCTGTTGCAGGGCGGACAGGCCGAGGGGTGTGACGTCCAGGTCGGCGTTGCTGCCGCCCATGCCGCTCGTCACGGGGGCTGACGTCGGGACGGGCCGCCCGAGCGCGCCGGTGCCCGACGTGTCGCCATTGGGGATCGAACGCCGGTCGCTGCCGCGGTTGTAAAAGGCAAGCACGTCGGTCAGCGACTTCTGCCCGCCGTTGTGAAAATACGGCGGCGTCAGAGCGACATTGCGCAGGCTGGGGGCCTTGAACGAGCCGTCGACCGCGATCCGCTGCACCTTGGTCTGCGTAGCAGGAGGCACGGCGTTGCAATTATGCGGGTCGAACTGAATGATGAACGCGCAGGGAAACACGGTAAAGCGATCGACGCCGATATTGGTGGTGCCCGGCGCCAGCACGAACTGCCGGGTGAACGAGAGCGGGTTGCCGTAGGGATCGGTGCCGCCGACGCCGACATCCTCGAAGGTGGGCCGCACGCCGATGTTGTAGAAACCGTTGTCGTACAGCGCCATTCCAAGCTGCGCCAGCTGCATGTGTTCGATGGCCTCGAAAGGTGTGTCGCTCTTGAAGGTCGTGGCCTTCGAGAAGAGCGGACCGTCGTGGCAGGCGATGCAGTTGGCGTTGTTCTTGAAGAGGTTCATGCCTGCCTGGGCTGCCCCCGACATGGTATTCGTATCGAACGGCGACTGGTCAGAGATCAGCGTGCGCTCATAGGCATCGATCGCCATGCCGAAGAACATGGAGAAGTCCAGTTCGTCGACCAGATAACCGCTGGTGGCGTCGGCGGCCCGGCTGACCTGGCCCGTGGTGCCGTCAACCGTGTAGTAATGCGCGTCCTGCCAATAGGCCGGCTTGAACGCCGCATGGACGAGCTGGCGGTATGTGACCGTGAGCCCCTGGCCGCCAGCCGCGATCGCGCCGATGGGCATCTTCGAGAACACGCTGTCGGTGGCCGACACCGGCTGGGTCTGCAGCGCAAGCTGGCCCATCACGCTCCGCGCCAGGTTCGCAAAATTCTCGCCCGGGCACGCCATCTCGAAGGTGCTGAGCACTGGCCCGACGGCCTGCGAGGCGGTGCTCATGTTGTCGAGCGCCAACGCCTGCGGGGTGGCAGTGTTGCCGTCCGTTGTATACACCCGCGCCGTGGGATCGGCAGCAGTGGCACGCCTGCCGAACGGGTTGACGCCGTTGAAGGTGTTGCTGGCGCGGCCGTCCCAGAAGTTGCGGAAGTTGAACACGGCATTGATGTTGGACGGGGTGTTGCGCGGCGTGACCTTGCGCGTGTTGATGTGCTTGCCGCCGACGGTAATCGAGAAGAGCGGGTCTGGTGTCGAGCTGCACGTCAGGATTTGGCCGGCGGCGTTGTTCGCCGCCGCCGCCACCAGCGGGGTCTGGAACACGCCTTGTGAGCCGGCGACGTCATTGGTGTCGTACAGGACCGCCGAGTTGGGGTCGTTTGCGTTCGCCAGCCTGTGGAACGGAAAGTCGGCTGCTGTGAGGGCGTAGTTCGGACCGGCCACGGCGCCGCTGCCCATCTTCCCGAGGGCGTTGCCGAAGGTGGTATCCCCGGCGGGCTGGCCATTCAGGCCCGGGTCGAGCTGATTGACCGTGCGCGCGTCGGCGCCGCTGTGGAAGTGGCAGCTCGCGCAGGCCTGATGGTTGCCGTTGCCCAGCTGCATGTCCCAGAACAACGCCTTGCCCAGGACCACCATGGCAGCCGGATCCTGGACGATGGCGTTGTATGCACTCGCGGGGGGATCCAGAGGGCGAATTCCGGTCAGCGGTCCGATCGGCCGCGGCATAAAATTGGGCAGCACCGTCGTCGCCGTCTGGGCGTCCGCCGCGGTCGGCAGGATCGCGGCGAAGCTGAACCCGACACCGAAGATGGCGATCATGGCCGTCATGGTGCGACCGATGCGTGTCCGTTCCATAGCCAGCCTCTCTCTCATGGTTGCGCCAAGTATTAGGCCGCACTACGTTGCCCTGGTCTTGACGTTGCCAGAGTCAGTTGTATAGCCAGATTTAGGCATCTTCAGACGTCGGCCGGTCAGGACTGCCTAACTCGTGTGGCGGCCCGACCCGGCTGCTTCTGTTTCTCCGACAACTTCCCCTTTTATTATTGCCGTTGAATTTTTTGTATCTCTAGAGGAATATTACCGATTATCAAATGAGCGGTCAAGCAAATTCGTTACGCCAGCATTCGGGGAGGCCACAGGCCAAACTTACAAAGCTGCCGTTGTGGTTGACTTTCGACGCCGCATTTTGAACGTCATGGCCGTCCCCGGACACGATCCGGGACGGCCATGACGTGAGAACCGGGCGGCGGGGCCGCCGAGGTGTCTGCTCGGCGGCCGGCCCTGGTAAAAGTTCGCTATTGCAGCTCACAACGTCATGGCACCGTCGGCCATGACTTCATGGCATCGAAGGCCGGCGAAGAGGTGAACAGGTCGCCCGAATTCAGGCGGCTGAACAGGGTGCTGCAGTGCTGATAGCCGCCGGCGCCGACCTCGCGGATGATCGAGACAGCGTCATCGGCGTTGCCGCTATGGCTTGTATCCTGCGGAAGCTGGCCATTGGAGATGGTGATGCCCGGGTGGTCGAACGGCGCCATGTGGCAGGCCACTCTGGGGTCGGTGAGCGCCTGCAGGAACGCGACGATCTGCGCCTGCTGCTGGGCGCTCAGGCCGAGGCGCCGGACGTCAGGGTCCACGTTGCTCCCGCCCATCCCGCCGGTGATGCGAACGGTTGTCGCGATCGGGCGTCCGAGCGCACCGGTGCCCGACGTATCGCCCCCGGCGATCGTGCGCTGGTCGCCGCCGCGATCGTAAAATGAAACCACCTCGGCCAGCGACCTCTGGCCGCCGTTGTGGAAATAGGGAGGCGTCAGCGCAACGTTGCGCAGGCCTGGGATCTTGAACGACCCGTCCACTGCGACCCGCTGCGACCGGGCCTGCGCCGCGGTGGGCAGGCTGGCGCAAGTCCCGAGATTGAGCAAGCAGGCGTCCACCGAGAAGCGGTCGACGCCGACATCGGCGGGCCCCGGCGCCAGGACGAACTGGCGAGTGAACGAGAGCGGGTTGCCATAGGGATCGACGCCGCCGGCGCCCAGATCCTCGAAGACCGGGCGAACACCGATATTGTAAAAGCCGTTGTCATGCAGGGCTGTCTTCGCATCTGCCGTGTCCATGAGTTGGATGGCGGCAAAGGCGGCATCTCCCTGAAAGGTTGTGGCCTCCGAGAATAGCGGGCCGTCATGGCAGGCAGCACAGTGGGCCTTGCCGATGAAGACGCCCTCACCCGCCAAGGCATCTGCCGACATGGTGCCGGTGTCGAACGGCGACTGGTCGGAGATCAACGTCCGCTCATAGGCGTCGATCGCCACGCCGAAGAACATGGAGAAATCGAGTTCGTCGACCAGGTAGCCCTTGGTAGCGTCGGCGACGCGGCTGATCTGGCCGGTCGCCGGATCGACCGCATAGTAGTGCTCATCCCGCCAATAGGCCGGCTGGAAGGCCGCATGTACGAGCTGACGGTAGGTCACCGAAAGCCCCTGGCCGCCGTGGGTGATCGAGCCCAGGGGCATCTTCGAGAACACGCTGTCGGTGGCGGAAACCGGCTGGGTCTGCAGCACGCGCTGGCCCATCAGGCTGCGCCCCAGCGCCGGGAACGTCTCGTTCTCGCACGCCATCTCGGAGGCGCTCAGGACCGGACCCATGGCCTGCGAGGCCGCGCTCATGTTGGCGAGCTCCAGCGTTTGCGGCGTGGCGGCGGTGCCGTCGGTGGTGAACACCCGTGCGGTGGGGTCGGCGAGGATTGCGCGCCGGCCGAACGGGTTGACGCCGTTGAACGCGTTGTTGGCCCGGCCGTCCCAGAAACTGCGGTAGTTGAACACCGCGTTGATGTTGGTGGGCGTGTTTCGCCGCTCGACCCTGCGGGTGTTGATTGGGTGGCCGTTGACGGCGATCGCGAACGGCGCGCCGGGCGTCGATTGACATGTCAGCCCTTGGGCGGCCGCATTGTTCGCGCTCGGCGCCACCAAGTTACCCTGGAAGGCGCCCTGCGAGGACACCACGTCGTTGGTGTCGAACAAAACGGCCGAATCGGGATCGTCCACGTTCGCCAGCCGATGGAACGGGAAGTCGGCCGGCGAGAGGGCGTAGTTCGGGCCGGCCACGGCGCCGCTGCCGGTCTCACCGTACGCATTGCCGAATGTGTTGTCCGGGTTCGGCTGGATATTCACGCCGGGGCCGAGTTGGTTGACCGTGCGCGTGTCGGCGCCGGCGTGGAAGTGGCAGCTCGCGCAGGCCTGATGGTTGCCGTTGCCCACCTGTGTGTCCCAGAATAGCGCCTTGCCGAGCGTCAGAAGAGCGGCCGGGTTCCGGACGATGGCGTTGTAGGCCGCCGGCGGGGGAGCAGGAGGGAGAAGCCCTGTCAGGGGTCCGATCGGTCTGGCGTTACCGTCGTCGCTATTATCCACGGCGCCTGGGGCAACGTTCGGATCACCGGTGTCGCCGCCCGCCAGCGCGACATTGGCGGCTTGCGTTGAGTCCGCCGCGGCCGGCAGGATCGGGCCAAAGCTGAAACCTAAACCGACAACGACGATCACCGCCGTCATGGTGGGACCGATGCGGTTGCGTCGCACTGTCAGCAATCCTCTCTAAGTTGCTTCCAGTATCGGGTCGGGCCCCTCAACTCTAGGCTGAGGCGGCCAGAATCAATGGCGCGTCAAACATCGCCGACACTACCGGCCGGGACTGCGAACTTCTCGTGGCATCCCCAATCAAGGGCGTCCGTTTCTTCAACGGTATGTCAGGTTCGGCAGGCAGTATCTTTCTATCTATTCTATAATGTTACAGTCTGACAAGAAAATGGTCAAGCAGATTCGCTTTACGCCCTACTGAACTCGACGAGCTGAATTTGTGTCGGTCACTGTAGGTCCTACGCAACAGTCTCTTGCCGAAACGGCCATCCGCGACCTCGATCAGCGCCTTGAGGCCTCGCGTTGCGTGAACACCGGCAACGGCCGCCGAGCAACATGCCCGGTGGCCGCCTCCAGTCCTATGCGCGGCCGCGGCTCACAGTGTCACGGCACAGTCGGCCACGACTTCATCGCATCGAAGGCTGGCGACGAGGTGAACATGTCGCCCGAATTCAGGCGGCTGAACAGGATGCTGCAGTGTTGGTAGCCGCCCGCGCCGACCGCCCCTATGACGGAGGCCACGTCGTCGGCGTTGCCGTCGTGGTCCGTGTCCTGCGGCAGCTGGCCATTGGCCACGGTGAGGCCCGGGTGGTCGAACGGGGCCATGTGGCAGGCCACCCTGGGATCGGTCAGCGCCTGCAGGAAGGCCACGATCTGCGCCTCCTGCTGGACGGTCAGGCTGAGCGAATTGACGTTCGGATCGAAGTTGCTGCCGCCCATATTCGGGCCGATCGGCGTCGCCGTCGCGATCGGGCGGCCGAGCGCGCCGGTGCCTGTCGTATCGCCCCCGGCGATCGTGCGCCGGTCGCCGCCGCGGTTGTAGAATGCGACCACGTCGGCCAGCGACTTCTGTCCGCCATTGTGGAAATAGGGCGGCGTGAGCGCGACGTTGCGCAGGCTTGGCACCTTGAACGACCCGTCCACCGCGACCCGCTGCGACTGCGCCTGGACCGTTGCCGGCAGGTTGGCGCAGTTCCCGCCGCCCGACCCGCACGCGGGGATCGCGAAGCGGTCGACGCCGATATTGATGCTGCCAGGCTGCGCCACGAACTGGCGGGTGAACGACAGCGGATTGTTGTAGCCATCGACGCCGCCGACGCCGCGGTCCTCGAAGGCCGGGCGGACGCCGATGTTGTAGAAACCGTTGTCGTAGATCGCGTCGTTCCCCGATGCCATCTGCATGTTGAGGATCGGCTGGAAGGCGGCTCCCCTAAGGTGGCGCACCCGACTCGTCGGCTTTGCTCCGGTGATATTTTTCATATCTGTGGTGGAATATTACCGTTTATCAAATGACCGGTCAAGCGCAGATTGAGGCCCGGCGTCGGTTGTGCGATTGATAACGCCTGGTCGAAGGCTCCGTGTCCGTCCTCGGCGCCGCTCTTTGCATTGCGCCCCTCGAGCGGCCAGCACGCGCATCTTGCGCACCTTGATTGCGAGGCCTTGACCCCACCCCCGATCGGCACCGGCAAGTCACTCGCCGGCTCCAGGGCATAAACGGCCTCCTGGCCAACTCCCTTATCGAGGAGTTGGCACCTCCGTTGCCGGGCTGGCATCAATGTTATAGGAGAAGCCCCAAATCGCCGGGACCAACTGCTGGAAATCCTGGTCCAGGAAGCGGTGGACTTCCGCGATGCCGTCGCGCGGCACATACACCACGTCGTATGGTGCAACCTGAACGTCGGCCTCTGGATCATGCGCCCGCATCACATCCCGAAGCCGAGCCGAGAAGAACTGCGGCACATCATTGGGCCCGCGGCGGATGACGAATACCCTGTCCGCATCGCCGCTCTTAAGGCCCCCGGCACGTGCGATCGACTGCGACAGCGTGGGATTGAGACCCGCTGTGATGGACTCGCCAGGCTTGACGACCTCCCCGCCGACATAGATCCGAGTGGGAGCGAACGTCCTGAGGACAACGGTAAGGCGCGGGTTGCGTATAATCGACGTGTAATCGTGCGTCAGCGCGGTGGTCAACTCCGGCACAGTGCGGCCATAGGCGAGTTCGTCGCTCGCGACGGTCGTCGACATGTGCCCGTCCGGGCGCACCACGACGTCCTCGTTCAGGTCGGGGTTCAGCAACAGCCGGATGCCCAGCACGTCGCCGACCTCGATGCGGTATGGTGCAAGGCTGGAGGCAGCGCCCGCGTCACCTGCCGGTAGTGGTAGTGGTGGTGGTGGTGGTGGTGGTGGCGGCGGGCTGCACACGGTCAATCCCGCGATCCCGCAGACAACGGTGGTGGTGGTCAGGACGTTGCGCAGCCGCACATGGGTCGTCGGCACACCGCCGAATGCAATCCGGCGGTCGGGCGGTGAGCGGCGCGGAAGCGGGAACGCGCAATGCACTTCCGACGACGAAGGTTCTGTCTCCATCATCCGGACAAGCCAGGCGTCTGGTCGCACCGCTGCATCATGCATCGATCGTCTCCAGGTCATCGAGGCTCAGCCCCTCGTGTCGCCGATCATATAGCTAGGTCCCGCCGTTCTTCGGATACGCGGTGATGTCCGTCGCCCGGAATTTCAATTCGCCGAGCCTGGGGCGATGCCGGCCGCCGCCGCGTGCCCGCGGGTCATCGAATGCCTGTTGGCCCGTGGCGGCCGATCGTGCGCAACAGCGGCCCCCGCGATCACCGGCCAGGTCTGCGCCTCCGAGATAGGTGAGGAGATATTTTGGAGGATGTGGTGCCATGAGATGTTCGGCCATCCCTCTGGCGCCAATGTCGTTCTCCACCGTCTGGTCCACGGCCCGATGCCGCACATCGTCGCCGCTGCCAGAGATTACCTTCCCGCCGCGTCGCCGCGTCATTCACCCGCAGCCGTGGCGACGGCGCGCCGGTGACTTTATAACACAAGTCCGGAACGAATGGAGAATCTGGCCGGTTGTGCCGCAGCGCCCCGACGCTGCCTCGCAGGAAATCCCCGCGAAGCCGATCTGTTCACGGGGTTGATGGCGAGGCTCGGCTATAGCGAGCTCCGAATGCCCCGCAGCCCCGGCGAGGTCCGCCGGTCGTGACAGGGTCGAGCGGCACTCAAACCGCTCGTCCCCGCGGCCGCAGTCCGTCATGGCCCGCCTATGGTCACGCCCGGCGAAAGCCATGACGAATGGCCCGCGGGATCAATACCCGACTGGCGTCGGGCTGACCGGCACCCAGTGCCCGTTCTTCACCACGCACAGGAATGATTCGTTCGAACCCTGGTGCTTGGTCGCGCTGAAGCTCATGGCCGGCGAGCCGAAGATATCGTGCCAGTCCTTGATGCTCTCCATCCCGGCGACGAAGCTGTCCGTCGTCAGGTCCTTGCCGCCGTTCTGCAGCGCCAGCACAACGAGCTGCCCGGCCGTATACCCGATCTGCGCCGCGAAGTTCGGCTCCTTGCCGAACTGCTTCTTGTACTTCTCGGCGAACTTCGTCACCGCCGGACTCGAATCGCTGGCGGCGACGAACAGGACGGGCGTCATCGAGTAGAATCCCTCCGTCACGCCGCCCGGCACTTCCGCCACCGCCTCGTCGTAGCTCGCCGCCTGGCCGAGCATATCGACCTGCCAGCCGATCTTGCGCACCGAGGACACGATCTGGATCGTGTCGCGGGTGATGGTGCCGAGCAGGATCAGGTCGCAATTGGCTTCCTTCAGCCGCGCGACCGAGGCACTGAAGTCGGTGTCCGTCGGCTTGTGCAGTGTCTCGGCCATCAGCTTCAGGTTCATCGCGGTGAGCTGGTCCTTGGCACCCGCCATCACGTCACGGCCGAAGTCGGTGTCCTGCGACATCGCGCAGACCGCCTTGTTATGGTGCTGCTCGATGAACACCTTCACACCCGACCGCATCTGGTCGTAGTACCGACGCGGCCAGGCCGAACTTGAGGTGGTGCAGGGGCTCGTACATCGAGCGCGCCGATGTCAGGGGGAAGATGTTCGGCACCCCCTTGGCGAGCTGGTCCGGCATCGTCGCGTTGTTCATCGGCGTGCCGCCGTTGGCGACCATCATGAACACGCCGTCGCGGTTGATCAGCTTGTTCGCCGCCTGTACCGAGCGCGGAATCTGGTACTGGTTGTCCTCGACGATGTAGCGGATCTTGCGGCCGTTGATGCCGCCTTCCGCGTTCACCTCGTCGAACACCATGCGCCACGCGTTGGTGTTGTTGACGCCCCACATCGCCGTCACGCCGGAGAGGTCGGTGTAGGTGCCGATGACGATCTCGTTGTCGGTCACGCCACGCACGCTGTCCGCCGCCATGGCGGGACCGATCAGCGCGATGGCGAACGCCGCTGCCAATAGTCTGCTACGCATATGTCCGTTCCTCCCTCAGGTGCCGTAAGCCACTTCCATCAATGCGCGATAGCGTGCATCCACGCCAGCGCCGCGCGTCGCCTGGCCGTCGATCTGCTGGATGGCGATGCCGAGCGCCGCAGCCCATCGGCCGATCTCGGGCGGCGGGGAAGCCGCACCGATATAGGCGTGCCGCAGCCGGCTGAGGCCGAGCTCCCGCCGTACCGCGCGCAGCACACAGAGCCGCGCCAGTTGCGCCTGCAGTCCGCCGCGCTGCGCCGCCGCGATCGCCCAGCCATACAGCAGACGCTGCAGGCGCGTCGCACCGGCGGCGGCACTGCTGGCGCGCGCATGCAGCCGCTCCCAGATCTGCGGATCGGTTCCCAGCATCGTGGGTTGCACCTCCTGCAGGTTCTCCAGCACGGTGTCCGGATTCTCCAGGTAGTTGCTGACCACACGCGCATCGAGCGCCAGGTAAAGGCCCAGCACGCGCTCCATCACATGGCACATCGGCAGCAGCGCCAGGCGCTCGGCTCCCGGACTCACGCCCAGCAAGGCGCGCGCATTGGCGATCAGGTGCAGCGCATCGCCATGCGTCAATGTCCGTCCCTTGCCCGCCGTGCCACCATGCGGCAACAGCAGCACCGCCGGCTGATCGGCGACGATGGCAGCGACGCCCTGATCCCAGTCGGCCGCATGCGCGCGATCATGCTGCGCGCCGCGCGCCACGAAAACGTCGAAACTGTCGCACAGCGGATCGGCGAAGTCGCGCAGACCCTTCATGTCGAAGATGACGACGCGCTGCAGCGTCGGGCAGCGGTCGCGCACCAGCAGTACCTTGTCGAGCTGCTCGTCGTTCTCGACGAACAGCACGCGGCAGCCCGCCGTCTGCAGCGCCTGGCCAAGCTGGTCCGGCTCCTCCGCCGGATGGATGCCGCCGCTCACGCCGCCCGCGCCGAGGATTCCCAGATCGACATACACCCATTCCGGGCGCGTCTCGGCGAGCACGCACGCGACGTCGCCGCGCCGAAAGCCGATGGCCTTCAGCCCCATGCCCACTTCGCGCACGCGCGCGCCCAGATCCGACCAGCTAACCGCCTGCCAGACGCCGCGATCCTTCTTGCGCAGGACGGACTCGGCGCCGTGCGCGGCGATCCGTGCGGCGACCAATGCGGGAATGCCGTCGGGATGAACGCCCGGGTTCAGTGCCACAGCCGCTTCCTCTTCCACCGCCGCTGTCCGCGAATGCCGGTTTCCTTCTGGCCGAGGTAGAACTCCTTGATCGCGTCAGTCTGCATCAGCTTAGCGCAGGCGTCCGCCAGCACGATGCGCCCGACCTCCAGCACATAGCCGAACGCGGCCGTCTGTAGCGCCATGTGGGCGTTCTGCTCCACCAGCAGGATGGCGACGCCCTGCTCGTCGTTGATGCGGCGGATGATGCGGAAGATCTGCGTCACCAGGATCGGCGACAGGCCGAGCGAGGGCTCGTCGAGCAGCAGCAGCTTCGGCCGTCCCATCAGCGCCCGGCTGATCGACAGCATCTGCTGTTCGCCGCCCGACAGCAGTCCGGCGCGCTGGTGCGAGCGTTCCTGCAGCACCGGGAAGTATGTGTAGCAGAGCTCGAGATCGCGATGCACCGCGTCCTTGTCGTGGCGCGAATACGCACCCATCAGCAGGTTCTCGTACACAGTGAGGAACGGGAACACCTCGCGGCCTTCCGGCACATGGCAGATGCCAAGCCGCATCACGCGGTCGGGCGGTAGATGCGCGATCTCGTTTCCCTCGAAGCGGACCTGGCCGCGCTCGGGGTCCAGCACGCCGGAGATCGTCCGCAGCACCGTGGTCTTGCCGGCACCGTTGGCGCCGAGCACGGTGACGATCTGGCCCTGCGCCACCTGCAGGCTGACGCCACGGATAGCCTGGATCGGGCCGTAGAAGGTCTCGATGGCGGTGACGTCGAGGAGGGGCGCCGCGTCGCTCACGCCTCACCCCCGATATAGGCGCGCACCACTTCCGGATGGTTCTGTACCTCGTCCGGCGTGCCGAGCGCGATGACGCGGCCATAGTTCAGCGCCATCACCCGATCGGAGACCATGCGCACCAGGTTCATGTCGTGCTCGACCATGATCACGGTGATGCCGAGGTCCTTCTTGATGTCCTCAATCCAGAACCCCATACCCTCGGTCTCTTCCACATTCAGTCCGGAGGAGGGTTCGTCGAGCAGCAGCAGCTTCGGCTCGATGCACAGCGCGCGGCCGAGTTCGACCACCTTGCGCACGCCGTAGGGCAGGTTGGCGATCAGCGTGTCGCGGTAGCGTTCCAGGCTGAGGAAGGCGATCACCTCCTCGGCCTTTTCCCGGTGTTTCAGTTCCTCGCGCCGCACCGCGGGCAGAAAGGCGAGCTGGGCAAGGACGCCGACCGAGGAATGGCAGTGCCGCCCGATCAGCAGGTTCTGCAGCAGCGTGGCGTTGGCAAACAGCTCGATGTTCTGGAACGTGCGCGCGATGCCCAGGCCGGCGATGCGGTACGCCGGCAGGTCGGTGATGTCCTGGCCCTGGAAGAACAGCTTTCCGTTGCTGGGCTGATAGATGCGGCTGATCAGATTGAAGATCGTCGTCTTGCCGGCGCCGTTGGGGCCAATGATGGAAAAGACTTCCCCCGCGTTCACCTCGAAGCTCACGGCATCGACCGCACGAATGCCGCCGAAGCGGATGGCGATGTCAGACGCAGCGAAGATGCTCATGAGGTGCCGGTCCGTGGGGCGGCGGGGCGGCCACCGCACTCCCCATCCCCTTGCGGGAGGGGGCAGGGGGAGGGGTACATATGCCGAAGCGTCAGCTGCGCGGCTCCCTCCCCCCAACCTTGGTCCGCTTCGCGGCCCCAGCCCGCGAGGGGAGGGGGAGGACATGCTGACGTCACCGCAGCCGCTCCGAGCGCGCGTAGGACTTCTGCCGGCGGAAGCCGGTGCGGCGCTTGAGCGGATAGGCCTGGAACCAGTGCTTCAGCTTGATCCAGCGGCCGTACATGCCGCCGGGTTCGAACAGAATCACCACAACCAGCACGAGGCCGAACAGCGACGGCTCCAGTCCCGGCATGCGGCCGATCCCGAACGGCAGTTCGTCGCGCATGATGGCGATCGCCTGCGGCAGCAGCCGGACGAAGATCGCTCCGAGCACCGCGCCGTGTAGCGACCCCAGGCCACCCACGAACACGATGGTGACGAACTGCACCGACAACAGCACGTCGAACGCATCTGGCGCCAGGAAGCGCACATAATGCGCGAACAGCGCGCCGGCGAGCCCGGTCATGCCGGCGCTGATGGCGAAGGCGAACGTCTTGTACCGCGCGAGATGAATGCCCATGCTCTGTGCGGAGATCTCGCTGTCGCGGATCGCCACCATGGCGCGGCCCAACGGGGTGCGCAGGATATTGGCGGACAGCCACAGCACGAACACCAGGACGGCGAGCGAGAGGTAGTAGATGCCGTTGGCGCCTTCGATTGGCACGCCGAAGATGTACGGTGTCGGCACCGCGAAGCCGTCGAAGCCGCCGGTGACCGCATCCCATTTCTGGAACACCGTGCCGACGATGCTGCCGAATGCCAACGTAGCGATGGCGAGATAGAGCCCGCTCATGCGCAATGTTGGCAGGCCGATCGCCGCGCCGAACACCGCCGTGAGCAGACCGGCGGCCGGCAGCGTGATCAGGAATGGCACGCCCTGGGCCAGCAGCACGGAATTCGTGTAGGCGCCGATGCCCAGGAACGCCGCGTTGCCGAGGCTGATCAGGCCGGTATAGCCGGCAAGCAGCATCAGCCCGACGCCGGCGATGGCGAAGATGAACACGCCGCCCAGTTCGCCGACGTAGAACTCGCCCAGCATGCGCGGAATCAGCAGCAGCACGACGACCAGCAGGCCGTACCAGAACAGGTCGCCGCGATGGCGCCAGAGTGCCAGGTCCTGCCGGTAGTCGGTCTTGAACAGATACCGCATGGGTCAGACTCGCTTTCCCAGGCCCTCGGCGAACAGGCCCTGCGGTCGCAGAATCAAGGTGCCGAGCAGCACCACGTTGGAAGTGACCTCCTGGAAGCCGGCCGGCAAAAAGTAGCCGGCGAGCTGTTCGACGATGCCGATGACGACGCCGCCGATCAGCGCGCCGGGGATGCTGCCGAACCCGCCCAGCACCGCGGCGGCGAATGCCTTGATCCCGAGAAAGCCCATGTTCACGTCAATCATGGACACCGGTGACAGCAGGATCCCCGCAACCGCCGCGACGCCGGCGCTGATCGCCCAGATCAGCGAGAACACGGTGCGGACCGGGATGCCCATATAGTAGGCGGCGAGCTGATTCTGCGACGAGGCCTGCATCGCGATGCCGAGCCGCGTGCGGCTGAAGAACACGTACAGTACGCCGCACAGCAGCACGGTGCCGACGATGATGGAGACATTGTCCTGACCCAGCACGAGGCCGCCCAATTTGATCGTCTTGTTGGTGAACGGCGTCTCGAAGCCGACGGAATCATAGCCCCAGGTGATGCCGGCATACGCGCGGAAGATGAATCCCAGGCCGAGCGTCAGCATCACCACGGCGAATTGCGGCTGGCCGATCACCCGTCGGAGAATTACCGCATCAAGTGCGAAGCCGAACGCGGCGATGACCAGGATGGCGAGCAGCGCGCCCAGCCAGTAATTCACCCCGAAATGCGCGATCAGGCTGAACGCCACGAAGCCGCCCAGCATCATGATGTCGCCCTGGGCAAAGTTGACCATCTCGGTCGCCTTGTAGATCAGGACGAAACCGAGCGCGATCAGCCCATAGATGCAGCCGGCGGCGGCTCCATTGACGACAAGCTGCAGCAGGCGTGCAGCGCCTTCCACGTTCGGCGGCCTCCCTTGGGCGGGGCCGACTTCGTGGCGCCCCGGCAACTGATTTCGGCCGCGACGATATGCCGGGGGTTCGGACGGCGTCAATGCAGGGCCTGCGCCCACGCGTTCCCTGTCATTGCGAGCGACGCGAAGCAATCTCGTGGTCGGTGCGTACATGGATCGAGCTTGCTTCGCCGCTGTGCTCCGCGCAATGACCGGCCTTTACCCCGGCAGTTCCAACACGCTCTTGGCCAGGATGTTGCGCTGTATCTCGTTCGAACCGGCATAGATCGTGGACGGGCGGGACTGTATGAACAGGCCGGCGGGGTTCAACTCGCGGTTGCCGTCCAGCGGGCCGAACTGTCCGCCGTGCTCGGCGGCGATCTCCAGCATGGTCTCGGTGATGCGCTGATACAGCTCGGTCTGGTTCACCTTCAGCATCGAGACGTCCGGTCCCAGCACCTCGCCGCGATGCACCTTTGCGACGAACTCGTTGTAGAGCGCCTTATGGTCCTCGAGATCGAGCCGCAGCCGCGTGTAGCGGTCCTGGAACTGCTCGTCCTCCCAGACGCCCATGCGGTCCGCCAGCAGACGCAGCCGCGTCAGCGCATAGGACGACTGGCGCGGCGAGCCGCTGCCGATGCGCTCGAACCCCAGCAGGTTCTTCGCCATCGTCCAGCCCTTGTTGATCTGCCCGACCAGGTTGCCCTTCGGCACGCGCACGTCGTCGAAGAACGTCTCGCAGAACTCGTCCTCCATATCGAGGTTGGTGATCGGCCGGATGGTGATGCCCGGACTGTCCATCGACACCAGCAGGAAGCTGATGCCCTCCTGCTTCTTCGCCTGCCTGTCGGTGCGTACCAGGAGAAAGATCCAGTTGGCGTCCATCGCCATCGAGGTCCAGATCTTCTGCCCGTTCACCACCCACTCGTCGCCGTCCAGCACCGCCTCGGTGCGCAGCGACGCGAGGTCGGACCCGGCGTTCGGTTCGGAATAGCCCTGGCACCAGATGTGCTCGCCGGTGAGGATCTTCGGCAGGTGGTAGTCCTGCTGCTCCTTGGTACCGTAGCGGATCAGCAGCGGACCCAGCATGGTCATGCCCATCTCGTTCAGCCTGGCGCAGCCGTGGCGCTCCTTCTCCTCCAGCATGATGAGCTGCTTGCCGGCGGCGATTCCCATGCCGCCGAATTCGCGCGGCCAGTTGGGGCAGAGCCAGCCTTTGCGTGCCAGCTTGTGGTACCAGACCTTGGTGTCCTTGAAATGCAGCCGCGACGGCGGATTGCGAATCTCCGGCGGGTAGTTCGCCTCGATCCAACGCCGCACCAGCATGCGAAACGCCTCGTCCGGAAGCTTGTCCAGATCGTCGTAGTCGGCTGCGTCGGTTGCTGTCATGGGTGGTTCTCTCTCGGCTGGCCCCGTCACGGGACGAAGGCGGCGGCCTTGGCTTCGCGGAACGGCGTGCCGGTCTCTGCCAGTTCGCGCAGCAGGCGCGACGGCGACCAACGTGCGCCGTACCTGCTGGTGCCAGCGCGCGATCTGATCGTAGACCTTGCGCACGCCGATGCCGTCGGCCCAGTAGAACAGGCCACCGCGATAGCGCGGAAAGCCGAAACCGTGCAGCCACATCACGTCGATGTCGCCGGCACGGTACGCCTTGCCGTCCTCCAGGATGCGGCACGCCTCGTTCACCGAGGCGAACAGCAGCCGATGCAAAATCTCCTGATCGGTGAACGCGCGCTGCTCGGCGCCCAATTCGGCGGCCACCTGGCGGATGATGGCGGCGACCTCGGGATCGGGATGCGGCGTGCGGTCACCCTCCTCGTAGCGGTACCACCCGGCGCCGGTCTTCTGGCCGTAGCGGCCAAGCTCCACCACGCGGTCGGCGATCGGCAGCTTGCGATAGTTCGGATCGGCGGCGGCGCGACGACGGCGTCCCGCGGCGCCGACATCGAGGCCGGCGAGATCGCCCACCGCGAACGGCCCCATCGGATAGCCGAAATCCACCATCACCTTGTCGACCTGCTCGGGCAGGCAGCCTTCCTCCAGCAGGATCACCATCTCGGTGTTGAACGGCGCGCGAGAGCGGTTGGCGACAAAGCCATCGGTGTTGCCGGCCATCGCCGAGAGCTTGCCGATCCTGCGCCCCATCTGCATCGCCGCCAGCAGCGTCTGCGGCGACGATGCTTTCCCCCGCACCACCTCGAGCAGCTTCATCACGTTCGCGGGGGAGAAAAAGTGCGTTCCCGCCACGTCCTGCGGCCGCTTCGTCATCTCAGCAAGCTGATCGACGTCCAGCGCCGACGTGTTGGAGAACAGCAGCGCGCCCGGCTTCATCACCTCGTCCAGCGCGGCGAACACCGGCTTCTTGACGTCCATCTCCTCGAACACCGCCTCGATGACGATGTCGCAGTCCCGGATGTCGTCGTAGCCGGCGACCGGCTCGATGCGCGCGAGCCGGCGCTGCATCGCGACCTCGGTGAGCGAGCCGCGGCGGACCGAGGTCGCATAATTGTCGCGGATGCGCTGCATGCCGCGATCCAGTGACTCCTGCGTCACGTCCATGATCTTCACCGGATAGCCATAGTCGGCGAAGCTCATGGCGATGCCGCCGCCCATCGTGCCGGCGCCGACCACTGCGGCCGTCGCGAATGCGGGGACCTGCGTGCCGACGGGAAGATCCGGCAGCCTGGCCACCTCGCGCTCGATAAAGAACGCGTAGCGCAGCGCGCGCGCCTCGGCGGAGTTCTCCAGTTCCGTGAACAGATCGGCTTCCCGGCGGCAGCCGTCGTCGAACGCGAGCGAACACGCGGCCTCCACCGCAGCAATGCAGTGATAGGGCGCGGTCTGGTTGCGCGCGCGGCGCGCGATCGACGTGCGCATCGCCTCGAAGATGTCTGGCTCGTCCAGCTTCACCGTGCGATCGCGCACACGGCGCAACGGACGCGCGTCCATGATGCGCATCGTCCACGCAACGGCGCTCGCGCGGAGATCGGAGTTCTCCGGCAGCACCTCGTCGATGATGCCGAGCCTTCGGGCTTCGGGCGCCGTCACGTGCCGACCGGATACGATCATCTCGAGCGCGGCCTTGGGACCGATCAGGCGCGGCAGACGCTGCGTGCCGCCCCCGCCTGGCAGGATGCCGAGCAGAACTTCCGGCAGGCCAACCTTCGCGCTGGGGAGCGCGATCCGGTAGTGGCAGGCCATGGCGATCTCCAGCCCGCCGCCGAGCGCATAGCCATGGATGGCGGCGACCACCGGCTTCTCGCTGGCGTCGAGCACGTCGTAGACGCGCTGGCCCAGCGGCAGTCGGGGGCGGCCCGTGCCGAAGGCGCGGATGTCGGCGCCGGCAATGAAGCTGCGCCCGGCGCCCATCAGCACCAGCGCCTTCATCGCCGGATTGGTGTTGCCGCGCGCGACGCACTCCTTGATGCCCTCCGCCACGCCCGGACCGAGTGCGTTCACCGGCGGATAGTTCACGGTGATGACGCCGATGTCGCCGTCGCGTTCCAGGCTGACGGGAGATGCTCCGCTCATTGAGGCTACCTCTGAGTATAGGCGCCGATGCTAGGAGCGCTGGCGGCCTTCGTCCATGCTGGGTGGGATGCGTAACAGCCGCCCAGTCGCCGCCAGCGCTTCGACTGTCCACGCGCCGCCGACACCATCGACCATCCAGCGCATGATCGACCACAGATCGCGATCGACAGTCGCTTCGTCAAACGGTTCAAGTGCGGGAACGACGGCTTGGATTTCCACACCCGACGGAAAAGCCTCGCCGCTGCGTCCGATGAAGATCAGCGCATAGAGGGTGCCGGACGGTGCCTGCAGATAGCCCGGCCGTGCCAGGCCGACGCGATCAAGGTCGAATGTGCGCGCAAAGAATTCCCGGAATGCCGGATCGTGGCCAAGCCGGTCCTCGGCCAGCACGAAGGCAAGCCGCATTCCTTCGAGCGATGGCTCTTGATAAACGTGCACCGCGGTCACGCCAGCCGCCGCAGGAAGTCGACGATGTGTGCGGCGATCTCCGGCCCGGAATCCTCCTGCAGAAAATGCCGTCCGGTCACCAGATGCGGCCCTTCGGCGTGCGGCAGCAACTGCCTGAAGCGCGGAACAAAGGTCGCGGGGTCGAACACATCGTCCTCGCGTCCCAAGAGCAGCAGCGCGGGCAGAGCGCACGCTGAAAGTTCGCGTTCCAGCCACGCGAACCGGTCGAGCGCCCGCGCGCCTGCGTCCAGCGGAATCCAGCGCGGCCATGTCCAGGTCAGCAGTCGGGTGGCGGGATCCGGCAGCACCGCTTCATATGCCGCCTGCGCTCGCTCCTGAAATCGCCGGCGATCGACCACCGACAGATACACGCCGCGTCGTGCCAGCGCATTGTGCCGCCCCAGCAGATACGGCCCAAGCAACGGTGCGTGCATCATGCGCCAGGGGAAGATGCGCGAGTGGAACTCGGCGGGCGGCAGCGGCCAGGCCCAGGTGCTCATCAGCACGAGCGCCTTCATCCGCGCAATGTTGGACAGGGCGAAGCCGAGGCCGGTCGGGCCGCCCCAGTCATGGCAGACGAGCGTGACGCGGTGCAGGTCCAGGCCGCGCAGCAGGCCGGTCAGATTGGCGATGTGGCCATCGAGGCTGTGTGCCTGCTCGCGCGTGGGTTTTTCCGACAGGCCAAAGCCGATCATGTCCGGGATGATGACGCGATGTCCTGACGCGGCCAGAGGCGCCACGAAGTCACGGTATAGAAATCCCCACGTCGGGTTGCCGTGCAGCAGCACGACCGGTTCACCGGCGCCTTCGTCGACATAATGCATGCGCCAGCCGTTGGCGCGCACGAACCGCGGCTCGAACGGCCATTGCTGACGGACGACGTCCGGCAGATCGATGCCGATCATCGTTGCGCTACAGCACGGCCTCCGCCACCACGCGCAGCGCGTCCACCGAGGCGCCGGTCAGCACCATCGTGGTCAACTTTCCGTCTGTTGTCACCTGCTTCCACGCCTGCAGCCGATCCTTGATCCGGTCCGCAGTCCCCACCAGTGCGATCTCGTCGATCAGCTTGTCCGGCACCAGCGCCTCGGCGTCCTTCTTGTGGCCGTCCAGGTACAGGTCCTGGATTTTCGCCGCTGCCGCCTCGTAGCCAAGCCTCACCGCGAAATCGTTGTAGAAATTCTTCGAGCGCGCGCCCATCCCGCCGATATACAGCGCCAAATTGGGCCGCAGCGCGTCGCGGCATGCCTGCAGGTCGGCGCCCATGCTGATCTTCACATACGGCGCCATATCGAACCCGCTCAGGTCGCGCGGCCTGCCCGCCTTCGCGCGTCCATCGAGGACCGGCTGCACCACCTGATCCGCCTGCTCCGGCGAGAACCAGATCGGCAGCGTGCCGTCCGACACCTCGCCAGCGGTGCGCAGCCCGGCCGGCGTGATCGACGCGGTGTAGATCTTCATCGCGGGATCGCCGTGCACGATGCTGCGCAGCGGCTTGCCCAGCCCGGTTGCGCCCGGCCCGGCATAGGGGATTTGATAGTGCTCGCCCTGCCAGGTCAGCGGCGCCTCGCGCGCCAGCGCCTTGCGGATGATCGCGATGTATTCCTTGGTGCGCCCGAGCGGCTTGCCGTAGGCCACGCCGTGCCAGCCTTCGATCACCTGCGGCCCGGACGGACCGACGCCGAGCAGGAACCGCCCGCCCGACAGCGCATTCAGCGTCATCGCCGTCATCGCCGCGCAGGACGGCGTGCGCGCCTGCATCTGCATGATCGCGGTGCCCGCCTTGATCCGCGTGGTGCGCGCCAGCACCCAGGCGACCGGCGACACCGCATCGGTGCCCCAGGCCTCGCCCGACCATACCGAAACATAGCCGAGCCGTTCCGCCTCCAGCACCTCGTCCATGCTGAGATTCGGCGTCTGGCCGTTGATCCGCATCGTGATGCCAAGCTGCATGGGTGAGTTCCTTTCTATCGGACCTTCGCCATCACCTCGTCGCGGAAACGGCGCATGTTGTCCACCGTCTCCTGCGCCGAGGTGCCGAAGAGGCGGACATCGACCGCGCCCACACCCAGTTCCTCGAGCGCCCTGATGTCGGCGCCGTAGTCGGCCGAACCACCGGTGAACAGGCGCGCCTCGCCGTCCATCATCACCCGAGGCTGCGCGCGCGGGCCGGCCAGCACACGCAACGCCAGCGTGATCTCCGACGGATCACGCCCCGCCTTCTCCGCCACGCCACGGAAGCGTGCGATGCCGGCTTTGAATTTGCTGAGTGTGTGCATGGGGAATTGCGGGTTGGTGGACACCGGATACCAGCCGTCCGCGTAGCGCGCGGTGCGTCGCAGCGCCGGCCCGCTCTCGCCGCCGACCCAGATCGGGATCGGCTGCTGCACCGGCTTCGGCGTGAACACCACGTCGGAAAATTTCACATATTTGCCGTGAAAGCGCGGATCGTCCTTCGACCACAGCTCCTTGCAGGCCATCATCCATTCGTCGGTGACATTTCCCCGGTCTTCGAACGGCGCCGCATTGATCGCCTCGAATTCCTCGCGGCACCAGCCGACGCCAATGCCGAGAGTCAGGCGTCCCTTCGACAGGTAATCGATCGTCGCCAGCATCTTCGCAGTCAGTACCGCGGGCCGATGCGGCACCACCATCACCGATAGCACGAAGCGCAGCTTCTTCGTCAGCGCCGCGATATAGGCCGTCGTGGTCAACTGCTCGAGCCAGGATGCCGCGGTGCCGGCAGGGAATTCGCCCGTGTCGGTATAGGGATATTTGGAGTCGAGATTGCGCGGCACCATGATGTGATCGCTGATCGTCACGTAGTCGAAGCCGAGCGCCTCGGCCTCGGTGATGATCCGCGCCAGGCTGTCTGGCGCGATGAGCGGCCCGCTGGTGGGCGCGTTGCAGCCGATCTGCATGATGCGCCTCCCGCTACTTCACCTTCGACAGCACGTCGTCGCGAAAGCGGCGCATGTTGTCGATCGTGCCCGCCAATGTCGGGGCGAACATGCCGGAATCGAACGAGGTCACGCCCGTCTCGGCCAGCGCCTTGATGTCGCCTACGAAATCCGCAGCACCGCCGGTGAACAGTTTTCGCTCCCCATCGACCGTGCCCTTCGGCTGCGCCTCGGCATTGGAGGAAATGCGATAGGCCACCGTCACCGCCGCTGGATCGCGCCCGGCCTTCGCGGTCAGGTCGCGCAGTTTTGCCACGCCGCCCTTGAAGCGCGTCAGCGTGTCCATCGGGAACTGCGGGTTGGTGCCGATCGGATACCACGCATCGCCGTACCGCGCCGTGCGTCGCAGCGCCGGGCCGCTCTCGCCGCCGACCCAGATCGGGATCGACTTCTGCTCCGGCTTCGGCGTGAACACCACGTCGGAGAATTTTACGTATTTGCCGTCGAAACGCGGCTCGTCCTTCGACCACAGCTCCTTGCAGACCATCATCCATTCGTCGGTGACGTTCCCGCGGTCCTCGAACGACGGCGCGCCGATCGCCTCGAACTCTTCCTTGCACCAGCCCGCGCCGATGCCGAGCGTCAGGCGGCCCTTCGACAGATAGTCGATTGTCGCCAGGATTTTTGCGGTCAGCACCGCCGGACGATGCGGCACCACCATCACCGAGGTAACGATGCGCAGCTTCGACGTTGCTGCGGCGATGAACGCGGCGGCGGTGAGCTGTTCCAGCCGCGCAGCGCCGGCGCCCGATGGAAATTCTCCGGATTCGCTGTACGGATAGCGCGAGGCGATGCTGGTTGGAATCATCACATGGTCGCTGACCGTGATGTAGTCGAAGCCGAGCTGTTCGGCCTCGGTGGCGATGCGGACCAGGCTGTCCGGGGCGATCAGGGGTCCACTGGTCGGCGCGCTGCACCCGATCTGCATTTGTTCCTCTCCTTTCAGGCGTGGATGGCCGGGTCGAGCCCGGCCACTGCGTTGCGTCGTCAGCGACGTTAGCACACGATGAACCGGGCGGGAGCCAGTCGGAGGACGCGGTGGATTTCGGCATTCACATCGGCACGCGCGGCTGCCTCGCGTCACGCGAGGCGATCATGGCGGTTGCACAGCGCGCCGAAGCCTTGGGCTATGGGTATCTTGGCGTCGCCGACCATCTGATCGTGCCGGTGCGGACCGATATGCGCTATCCTTACACCGCGGACGGCATCTGGCCCGGCGCGCCGACCGGCGAGTGCTTCGACTGCATCGCGACGCTCACGTTCCTGGCAGGCTGCACAGAGCGCATCCGGCTGCTGACCTCGGTGGCGGTGGTGCCGTATCGTCCTGCGGTGCTGGCGGCCAAGCTTTTCCTCACCGCCGATGCGCTGTCCGGCGGTCGCGTCATCGCCGGCGTCGGCACCGGCTGGATGCGGGAGGAATTCGAGGCGCTGGGAACGCCGCCCTTCGGCGAGCGCGGCGCCGTCACCGACGAATACCTGCAGGCCTGGCGCGCATTGTGGGACGAAGAACGCCCGGCGCTCGACGGCAGGTATACAAAATTCGACAACGTGGTGTTCGCGCCGAAGCCGGCAGCAAAGCCGCATCTGCCGATCTGGGTCGGCGGCGAGAGCCCGCCCGCGCTGCGGCGCACGGTGAAGTTCGGCGATGCATGGTATCCGGTGTCGAACAATCAGCAGATCACGCTCGACACACCGAAGCGGCTGCGGGCGGCGGTCGACGGGTTGCACCGCGTGTCGGAGAAAGTGGGGCGCGATCCCGGCTCGATCGATGTCGGCTATCTCTGGTTCGGGCCGCCCGTGTGGACCGCGCAGCAGGGTCCCGACGGGCGCCGGTTGTTCAGCGGCGCGTCATCGGACATGCTGGCGGACGCAGCGGCACTGGAGAAGGCCGGCGCGCGACACGCAATTCTCTATCTGCAACGCCCGACGATCGAGGAGACGCTGGAGGTGATCCAGCGCTTCGGAGAGGAAGTGGTGCGCAAGGCATGACGACAGACCAGGACCTGCTCGGCTGGATCGAAGGCGCACCGCTCGATGCGCTGACGGCGCAGGCGGCGGCGAAGCGCGATGCGGCGCATGGCCGCCTCGTGTCGTATTCGCGAAAAGTCTTCATCCCGCTGACCAAGCTGTGCCGCGACGTATGCCACTACTGCACCTTCGCGGAACGCCCGCGTGCGGGGCGCCCCGCCTATCTGTCGGCGGAAGCCGTGCTGACGATCGCGCGCGCCGGCGCTGCTGCGGGCTGCACCGAGGCACTGCTCACGCTGGGCGACAAGCCGGAGCTGCGCTACCGCGCCGCGCGCGAGGCGCTGGAAGCGCTCGGTCACGACACGACGATTTCCTACCTGCGTGCGATGTGCGCGCTCGTGCTGAAGGAAACCGGGCTGCTGCCGCACGTGAACCCCGGCGTGATGACGCGCGACGAAATTTCCGCCATCCGGGACGTGTCGGCGAGCGCGGGCATCATGCTCGAATCGAGCAGCGAGCGGCTGTGCGAACCGGGCGGCGTGCATTACGGCTCGCCGGACAAGGCGCCCGCGGTGCGGCTGGAGATGATGCGCCAGGCGGGCGAGCTTGCGGTGCCGTTCACCACCGGCATCCTGATCGGCATCGGCGAGACGCGCGCGGAACGCCTGGACTCGCTGCTTGCGATCCGCGACCTGCACGCGCGCCACGGCCACATCCAGGAAGTGATCGTGCAGAACTTCCGCGCCAAGCCCAACACGAAGCGGGCGACGGCGCCGGAGCCGGATCTGGACGACCTGCTGTGGAGCATCGCTGTGGCGCGGCTGATCCTGCCGGGCGATGTGCATGTGCAGGCGCCGCCCAATCTTTCGCCCGGCGTCTACGAGAAACTGATCGGCGCGGGCATCGATGACTGGGGCGGCGTGTCGCCGGTGACGCCGGATCACGTCAACCCCGAGGCGCCGTGGCCGCAGATCGAGGCACTGGCGCAGCGCACCGCGGCGATGGGCAAGGTGCTGGTGCAGCGGCTGCCGGTGTATCCGTCCTACGCGTTCGAGGCGGACCGCTGGTGCGCGCCCGACATTGCCAAACGCGTACGCCGCGCGATCGACGCCGACGGCTGGGTGCGGGAGGACGACTGGGCGCCGGGCCTCACCGTGCTGCCGCGACGGCGCGCGCCGCTGCTCGAGTCGGTCGATCCGCTGGTGGCAGAGGCGGTGACCAAGGCGGCGTCCGGCGCACGGCTCGATGCGGGGGAAATCGTGCGGCTATTCGGCGCCCGCGACGCCGATTACGAGCATATCGTCACGTCGGCCGACGCACTGCGCCAGGCGGTCAGCGGCGAGACCGTGCGCTACGTGGTCAACCGCAACATCAACTACACCAACATCTGTTATTACCGCTGCCGATTCTGCGCATTTTCAAAGGGCAAGACGCACGAGGCGCTGCGCGGCACGCCCTACGACCTGGACCTGGACGAGGTCGTGCGTCGGTCGCGCGAGGCATGGGGCCGCGGCGCCACCGAGGTGTGCCTGCAGGGCGGCATTCATCCCGACTACACCGGCGCTACGTATCTCGGCATCTGCCGGGCGATCAAGGAAGCACTGCCCGACATGCACGTGCACGCGTTCTCGCCGCTGGAGGTGACGCAGGGCGCCGCGACGCTCGGACTGTCGCTGCATGATTTTCTGGCACAGCTCAAACAGGCCGGTCTCGGCACGCTGCCGGGCACCGCGGCGGAAATCCTCGACGACGAGGTGCGAAAAATCATCTGCCCGGACAAGGTCAACACCGCGCAATGGCTCGACGTGGTGAGCACCGCGCACCGGCTCGGCCTGCGCACCACATCGACAATCATGTACGGCCATGTCGAACGTCCAATGTCCTGGGCGCGGCACCTGCTGGTGCTGCGCGATCTGCAGGCGGCGACGGGCGGCATCACCGAATTCGTGCCGCTGCCGTTCGTGCACATGGAGGCGCCGATGTATCTGCGCGGCCAGGCACGCAAGGGGCCGACATTGCGCGAGGCGGTGCTGATGCATGCGGTGGCGCGGCTCGCGCTGCATCCGCTGATCACCAACATCCAGACGTCGTGGGTGAAGATGGGGCCGGAAGGCGCGGCGCTCTGCCTGAATGCCGGCGCCAACGACCTGGGCGGCACCTTGATGAACGAAAGCATCTCCCGGGCGGCCGGCACGCAGCACGGCCAGGAGTTCCCGCCCGAGGCGATGGAGGATCTTATTCGATCGATCGGGCGCATCCCCGTGCAGCGCGACACGCTGTACCGGCCGGCGCGGGAAGAGCGGCGGAACGCTTCATTCGGCGCGCCGGAACTCGCTCCGGTGGTGCAGACGCCGCCGCGCAAGGTGCTGGCGGCAGAGTAACGGGCCTACCCTTCGAGGATGCGCCCCGCCCGCGTCGCCATCCGCGGTGCGGCGAGGCGAAACGCCTGCAGATCCTGCGGCTGGTCGATGTCCAGCCCGATACCCGGCAGCTTCACGATAGTCGGCGAGATGTCCAGCGCGCGAGCGGCGGCGAGATGCGGCAGGAAGCTGTCGTCGCCGAACCGCAGCTTCATCACGTTGGGAGGCGAGCAGAGCACGGCGTTGGAACCGCGTCCGTCATGCGCGGGAACAATAGTGACCGAGGGCGCCGGGCGACGCGCCTCGATGATCGCGGCGATCTCGGCCGGCGTGACGCGGGGGATGTCGCCGGGCACGGTGAGCATGCCCTCCCGTAGCTCCCCGCCGAGGATGCGCGCCATGGCGGCGACCGCGCCGGTGTGCCCGTCGCGCGCGCCCTCGGTCACGACCCGCGCGCCATAGCGACGTGCCAGTTCGCCGGCCAGCGGGTCGAGCGTGTTGACCATGATCCCGGCCAGCGGCCCATCGGCCAGCGCGGCCAGCACGTCCTCAAGCATCGCCGCAGCCAGCGCCTGGCGCTGCTCCGGCGTCAGCAGTGGGGCGAGGCGCTGTTTCGCGCCGGCAAATTCCTTCACCGGCACCGCCGCCCAGATACCGGCCGTCATCAGTCGCGCCGCAGCACGCCTGCCGCACCGAGCACGGTACGCGCGAGCGCCTCGCGATCCGCGAGCGTGGTCATCATGGTCTGCCCGAGCGTGACCTTGGGTGCGATCGCGGCCACCTGGTCCATGTCGGCGAAGTCGACGACATAGGCGTCGATCAGGTCGCCGTAGCGCCGCGCCACCGCGCCGGCACTGGGCGTCATGCCCAGTTCCGCCATCAACTTCGCCGTCGGTCCCTTCACCGCGCGCCCGCCGATGATCGGCGAGACCGCGACCACCGGAGCCGGACAGGCGTCGAGCGCGGCTCGTACGCCGGGCACCGCAAGGATCGGCTCAATGCTGATGAACGGATTGGACGGGCAGATTACCACCGCCGTCAGCCGCTGGTCGGCCAGCGCCGCCATAAAGTCAGGCTGCGCTCGCGCCGTGGCGGCGCCGTGGAAGACAAGCTCGTGCACCACTGGCTCGCAGCGCCGATGCACGAAGTAGTCCTGGAAGTCGATCCAGCCTTCGTCGGTGCGCACCCGCGTGCGGACCGGATCGTCGCTCATCGGCACCACGCGCGGCACCACGCCCAGGCGCCGGCAGAAATCCGCGGTGACCGCCGTCAGCGTTTCGCCGGCCCGCAGGCGACGCGTGCGCTCGACATGCACCGCCAGATCGCGGTCGCCCAGCCGGAACCAGATCTCGCCGCCGATGGACGCCAGCGTCTCCATGAACGACCAGGTTTCGTCATGACGGCCCCAGCCCAACTCCGGATTGGCGAGCCCGGCCAGCGTGTACATAACCGTGTCGATGTCGGGCGAAATGGCGAGCCCGAGATGCTCGAAATCGTCGCCCGTGTTGGCGACGATCAGCAGGTCCTCGTCCGGCAATACGCGGCTAAGACCGAGCGCCAGCTTGGCGCCGCCGACGCCGCCCGACAGAGCGACCACCGTCACCGGAACAGATCCTCCGCCGGCGGGCGAACCAGTTCCGCCGCCGGGGCAATCGGCGCCGACCAGTCGAGGCCGCGCACAAGTATGACCGGCTGCGCCTCTGCTGCCTGGCCTTGCAGCAGCGATGCGGCGGCAGCGATCTCGTCGGCGAAGCCGATGACGGTGACTTCGAGCGTGCGGCCGAACAGGTCGGGCTGGCCGCGCAGGTCGATCAGGCTGGGCAGCCCGGCGGCGCCGATCGCGATCCCGCATGTGCCACGGCGCCAAGCACGGCCGAAGCTGTCGCTGATGATGACCCCGACGGACACACCGAAACGTTGTTGCAGCTTGGTGCGGATGCCTTCAGCCGATGCGTCCGGATCGCCCGGCAGCAAAAGCACGCGATGCACCCCATCGGCCGGCGCCACGTTGGACTGATCCACGCCGGCATTGGCCATCACGAACCCCAGCCGGTGCTGCACGATAATCAAGTTCGGCCGCGAGCGCGCCACACGGGTCGACTCACGCAGGATCACCTCGACCAGTCGTGGATCCTTGCCGACCTCCCGCGCCAATGTCACTGCTTCGGCCGATGGCTCGACGGCGGCGAGATCCACCGGTACGCCCTTCGGCCTTGGAGACGATCTTCTGCGCGATCACCACAACGTCGCCGTCGCGCAGCGCCAGATCGGCCTGCACCAACGCTGCGGCGATCAGCTCGGCAATGTCGTCGTCAGCGCGGACCATCGGCAGGCCGGGCAGCGCGACAAGCTCCAGCTTGGCACTCATGCCGGGGCTGCCGGATCGGACCGAACGATGCGCCCCGGCTTTCGCGGGGGTGACAAGTTTGAGTGCGGGGGTAACAAACGTGGTTTGGCGCTCATCGCGGCACGCGACGCGCGCTAATCGAAGCGCCGCCGCAGCCTCGGCAGCACTTGCTCGCTGTAGAGCCGAAGGAAACGCTCCTGGTCCGGCCCGGGCGCGTGGAACACCAGATGCCGAAAACCCATCTCGACATAAGGACGAATTTTCTCAATATGTTCGTCCGGATCGGACGAGACGATCCACCGGCTCGCCGCACGTTCCACGGGCAGGGCGGCGGACAGACGCTCCATTTCGGTCGGGTCCTCGACCGACATCTTCTCCTCCGGCGTGAGCGCAAGCGCCGCCCAATGCCGCGTGTCCTGCATCGCGCGCTTATGGTCGGTGTCGAACGACACCTTCATCTCGATCAGCCGGTCGTACTCCGCGGGCGGGTTGCTGGCGAGCTTCAGCCCCTCCTCGACGTTCGGCAGCAGCGTCTCGGTGTAGAGCTTCCAGGCCTTGCCGGACGTGCAGATGAAGCCCTGCGCCGAGCGCCCCGCATATTTCGCCACCTGCGGTCCCGCCGCGGCAACGTAGATCGGCACCGGCTTGTCCGGCTTGTCGTAGATCGTCGCCTTCTCGGTGCGGTAGTACTGCCCCTGGAACGTCACCCGTTCCTCGGCCCACAGCTTGCGGATCAACTGATTGGCCTCGCGCAGCCGGGCGAAACGCTCCTTGTTGTCCGGCCACTGCATGCCGGTGGATGGGACCTCGTTCAGCCCCTCGCCGGTCCCCACGCCGAGCACAACGCGACCGGGAAACATCGCGCCCAGGGTGCCGAAGGCCTGTGCGACCACCGACGGGTGATAGCGGAACGTCGGCGTCAGCACGCTGGTGCCGATCACCACGCGCTTCGTGGAGGCCCCCAGCGCGCCAAGCCATACCAGCGCATTCGGGGCGTGGCCGTCGGTGTGCTTCCACGGCTGGAAGTGGTCGCTGACGAACACCGAATCGAAGCCGACCTGCTCGGCCAGCACCGAGAAGGCCAGGAGCTTCGATGGAGCGAACTGTTCGGCGGAGGCCTTGTATCCCAGCTTGAGCACGATCCATCTCCTGTTGTCTGGCGCACGCTACTGCCGGGCGCCGGTCGCCATCAACCGGCCCTGGCCTCGCCCGCCAGCCTTACCAATTCGCTGCGAACGCCATGCGGATCGGCCACCGGCGCGGACCAGTGGATGCGGATCGCCCGCTCCCCATCGGCCAGGTCACAGCCATCGACATCGACGGCGACCATCCGCCATGAGCCGGGCGACCCCGCGATGGCCGCCAACGCGTCGGGATGGTCGGCGTTGCAGTGCGACATGATCGCGGCCTCCGCCGATGCAATGGCGGCGACGGGACCGGCCTCCGCCGTCTGGGCGGCGGCGCGAAGCCGGGCGGCGCGGGCGAAGCCGCCGACATACAAGCCACCCAGCGGCCGGATGCGCCACAGCGAGAAATCGGCAAAGTCCGCGTATTGCGCCGCGTATGGGTGCACCGCGAGGTAGCGGGATTTCAGCGCCGGGTCCGTCGTTGGTTCGGCCAGCCCGTTCACGCTGACCCGCGGGGTGGTCTGCGGGTTGGCGTCCTGGGGCGCCCCGGCGACCAGCACCGAGCAGCGCGCATCGGCGCGCAGGTGCCTGGTGTGCTCGGACAGATCGGAGAGCAGCAGCAGCAGCGACAGGTCCGGGGCGCAGGCGGGCGTCACCAGGCTGGCGAAGGGCTGCCCATCCGCGGAACTGGCCAACGTCCCCACGCGCGCCGCCCGCAGCAGTTTCCGCGCCTCCCAGACGAAACCCTGGGCCATATTTCGTTCACCTCTCGTCTGCAATACGCCACAATTCAGTTTCAATGTCGTCCGCCTGAAGGACGGAGACCGACCATGAGCGTGCCCCCGAAAGAGACTTCCATGAAGCCGACCATCGCCCTCGTGGACGATGATCGCAACATCCTGACCAGCGTCGCCATGACGCTGGAGCAGGAGGGCTTTCAGGTCCGTACCTACACCGATGGTGAAAGCGCCCTGCAGGGGCTCAACGCCAGACCGGTGGACCTGGCAGTGCTCGATATCAAGATGCCCCGGATGGACGGCATGGAACTGTTGCAGCGGCTGCGCCAGCGCAGCTCCATGCCGGTGATCTTCCTCACCTCGAAGGACGAGGAGGTGGACGAGCTGATGGGATTGCGGCTCGGCGCGGACGACTACATCACCAAGCCGTTCAGCCAGCGCCTGCTGATCGAACGCATCCGGGCGCTGCTGCGGCGCAACGAGGCCAGCCGCGCGGAAGGCTCGGGAGCCGCGCCGGGCGGCGTGATGGTGCGTGGCGAGCTGACACTGGATGAGACGAAGCACCAGTGCATCTGGCACGAGCAGGACATCCAGCTCACGGTCACCGAATTCCTGCTGGTGAAGGCGCTTGCGGCGCGGCCGGGTATGGTAAAGAGCCGTGATCAGCTGATCGACACAGCCTACGGCGACAATATCTACGTCGATGACCGGACGATCGACAGCCACGTCAAGCGGATCCGCAAGAAGTTCCGCACGGTCGACGACAGTTTCAACCACATCGAGACGCTCTACGGCATCGGCTATCGCTACAAGGAGCACTGAGCGGCACCCGACCATGCCCGACGGCACCACCCTTTCCGCGCTCGCACCGCCTGCTGCCGGGCAGCGGAAGCGGTTCCGCACGCGCTGGGTGTCGCCGCTGCTGCGCCGCATCCTGCTGGTGAATGCGCTGCCGCTAGCGCTGCTCGTGGCCGCGCTGCTGTACCTCGACCAGTACCAGAACGGCCTGCTGGAGGCGCAGGTATCGGCACTGCGCGAGCAGGCGCGCATTTTCGCCGGCGCGCTGGGCGAGAGCGCCGTCCGCACGACGGAGCCGGAGAATCCGAAACTCGTAGTGGAAATCGCGCGCCCGCTGCTGCGCCGTCTGACCGACCCGACGCCCGGCGCGCAGGCCAAGGTGTATGCTCCCGACGGCACCGTGATCGCCGATTCCCGAGTGCGCGAGGGGACGAGCGGAGCGGTAAGCACCGAGCCGCTGCCGCCGGCGATGGAGCACGGTCCGTTCGTCGGGGCAATCGGCTGGATCTACGACAAGGTGCTGGCGGTGCTGCCGCACGACACGCCGACCCCGCTGGTGGTTGACATGACGCCAGGGGCGGCGGGGCTGGAGTGGCAGCCGGACGTGAAGGAGGAACTGCGGGTCAACAGCTCCGGCCAGAGCCGCGAGATGCCGCCCTATATCCGCCGCACCAAGGACAACCGGCTGCTGGTGACGGTGGCGGAGCCGGTGGAGCGCGATCGGCACACGGTCGGGATCATCCTGCTCACGCGTGAGGCGCGCGAGGTGGACACCAGCCTGTTTGTCGTTCGCATGTCCATCCTGGCCCTGTTCAGTCTGGCGCTGTGCCTGACGGTGCTGCTGTCCTGGTACCTCTCGCTGACCATCGCGCGGCCGATCCTGCGGCTGGCCGGCGCCGCCGCCGCGATGTCCGAGGGCCATGGGCGGGCAGGCAGCGTGCCGTCGCCTCTGTTGGAGCGGCGGGACGAGGTTGGCGCACTGGCAACCGCGCTGTCGGATTCCGCGCAGGCGCTGTGGGCGCGCATGGACGCGATCGAGAAATTCGCCGCCGATGTGGCGCACGAGATCAAGAACCCGCTGTCGTCGATCCGCAGTGCGATCGAGACGCTGCGCCGCATCGAGGACCCCGCGCGACAGAAGCAGCTTCTTGCCATTATCGCGCAGGACGTGACGCGGCTCGACCGGCTGATCAGCGACGTGAGCGGTGCGTCGCGACTCGACGCCGAACTGTCGCGCATCGCCGCAGAACGGGTGGACGTAGTGCCGATTCTTCACGCCCTGAAGGAGCTGGATGAGGCGACGCGCGATGAAGCGAACGACCCCCATGTGGAGGTGGATGCGCCGTCGTCGGGCCTGGCGGTGTGGGCCGTCGAAGATCGATTGGTGCAGGTGCTGCGGAATCTGGTCACGAACGCACAGTCGTTCAGTCCGCCGCGCGGCAGGATCATGCTGCGCGCGCGCGCGACGGGCGGCGTGGTGGAGATCAGCATCGAAGACGAGGGTCCCGGCATTCCCGAGGGAAACATCGAGCACATCTTCGACCGGTTCTACTCGGAGCGCCCGCAGGGGGAAAAATTCGGCCAGCATTCGGGGCTCGGCCTGTCGATCAGCCGGCAGATCGTCGAGGCGCTGCGCGGGCGGATCTCCGGGGAGAACCGGCGCGATGCCAAGGGCAAGGTGGTAGGTGCCAGGTTCGTCATCCGGCTACCGAAGGCGTAGGTTACATTGATGGTCATACACCTCGCCCGCTTGCGGGAGAGGTCGCCGCAAAGTGGCGGGAGAGGGTGGTCGATACAAACCGGTGCTGTTGGCTGCACCCTCTCCCGCTCCGCTCGCGCGGAGCGACCTCTCCCGCAAGCGGGCGAGGTGCATAACTGTATTGATCCGGCCCTTCCGTAACTATTTCATCTCCATCCCCTGCAACCGGATCAACCCATCCGGCACCTGCTGAAACCCACTGATGCTCTTCTTCATCCCGACAATGTTCTTGCCGATCCACAGATAGATCAACGGCAGGTCCTTCCGTTCCTGTTCCCATACCTTGGCATAGTTCGCACGACGCTGATCGACCGAAGCACCAGTCCGCGCATCGTCCAGCGCCTTGTCGACATCCGGATTGCTGTAGTGGCCGTAATTGAACGTGCCACCGGTGTGCAGCATCTGCCACATATTGCCGTCCGGATCGGCGCGGCCCGACCAGCCGATCATGTACGCCTGAAAATCGCCCGCGTAACCTGCCTGCAACGACGCTGCGAACTCCATCGTTTTGATCTTCACATCGAACCCGGCGTCGCGTTCCATCGACTGGATCACCTCGGCCGTCTGCTGATCGTCCGACTGGTTGGTGATCGTCAGCGTCACCGACGCAGGCAGCGACACGCCAGCCTGTTGCAAAAGCGCCTTCGCCTTCTCCGGGTCGGGCGCCGGTGGTTTCAGCTCCTGGAAATAGTAGGGCGAGCTCGGCGGGTTGGCCTGCACCACCGGCGTGAACATACCGTTGTAGACAACCTCGATTATCGCCGCGCGATCCAACCCGAGTTCGAACGCCTGCCGGACCAGCACGTTCCTGCCGATCGCGCTGTCCTGCGCCGGCCCATTGCCGGTGTTGATCGCAATGCCGTTGTAGGCGAGCGAATCGTCCATCACGATCTTCAGCTTCGGGTCCTTTTGCACCGCCGGCACATCGGTCGGCAGCACGTATTCGACGAGGTCGAGTGCGCCGGCCTGCAGATTGGCCAGCCGCACCGACGAATTCGGATTCTGCAGGTACACCACCTCGTCGAAATGGATGCTCTTCGCATCCCAGTAACCGGGAAAGCGCTTCAGCACGATACGGTCCTGTGCGACCCGGCTGTCGAAGCTGAACGGCCCGGCGCAGACCGGATGCAGTCCGAACTTTTCCCCGGTCGCCTCGGTTGCCTTGGGCGAAATCATGATACCGGCGCGGTCGGTGAGCTGCGCCAGCAATTGCGATGCCGGCGCCTTCAGATTGAGCTGCACGGTCAGCTTGTCGATGACGTCGATGCTGTCGATCGAGCTCACCTCGCCGCGGCGCATGCTTCCCTTGGCTGTAAGGTCGCGCATCAGCTTGTATTTCACCGCCTCGGCATCGAGCGTGTCGCCGTCCTGGAACTGCACGCCGTCACGGACGTGGATGATGAGATGTAACGGGTCCCTCCATTCATACCCTGTCGCCAGTACGGGTACGATGTTCAACTTGGTATCGATGTCGAACAGCTTGTCGCACAGACCGGAAAAAACGATGCGGCCGACATAGGATGAACCAAGCGTGGGATCGAGCAGGTCCGGGTCCTGCCGAAGGCCGATGTGCAGCACGCGCTCCTGGGCGATAGCCGGCGTCGCCAGTGACAAGCCGCAGAACAGGCCGAACGCGAGCCGGCGCATGGAAGTCTCCGTCTTTCTATTCGTTACGCGTCTAGGACAACGGCGGCCGGTACCAGCTCGGCCTGCGCTTCTCGCGAAAAGCTGTGGTCCCCTCGCGCCCGTCCGGCGATTGCCGCTGCATCCAACCCTCATGCGCCAGCAACTCGGCATCCCGCTCATCCAGCAGCATGCCGTTGGCACCGAGCATGGAAAGCTTGGTCCGTGCAACCGCACCCGGCGCGCTCAGGATGATCGCATCCAGGACCTCGGCCAGCCGTGCCTCCATCAGGTCCTCCGGCACGACCTCGTGGACCAGACCGATCCGCAGCGCCTCTTCCGCACCGAAGCGCTCGCCGGTCAGTGCATAACGCCGAGCCTGCCGTATGCCGATCGCATTGACCATGTGCGTCGAGATCGGCGTCGGCGCGATGCCGTGACGCACCTCGCTGATGCCGAAAATCGCATCCGGCGTCGCGAGCGCGATATCGACGCAGCAGGCGATGCCGCAACCGCCCCCGAAGCAGGCTCCGTGCACCACAGCAATCGTCGGCTTCGGCAACTCGTTGAGTGTCCTGCTGAAGCGGACGATGACGATCGACGCCGCGTAATTCTCCTCGGGTCCCTCGTGCGACAGGCGGTTTAGCCAGTTGATGTCGGCCCCAGCCTGGAAATGCCGGCCCGCGCCGCGGATCACCAGCGCACGCACGGCGGTATCGCCGGCGATACTGTCCAGCGCGGTGGTCAGCGTCCGCAGCAGGTCTTCGTCGTAAGCGTTGGCGACTTCCGGTCGGTTCAGCGTGAGCGTCGCGACGCCACGCGCATCCGTGGCGCACAGAAGACGGTCCCCGCTCATGGTTCGGCGAACTTCGTGGGATCCGCATTGGCGCCGCACACCAGCACGCCGACCCTGGCGCCGGCGGGCGGCGTGAACGCGCCGCACAGCAATGCCGCAAGCGCCGTGGCGCCGCCGGGTTCGGCGACAAGGCGCACGCGGTCCCAGATCAGGCGCTGCGCTGCCGCAATGGCTGCGTCGGGAACCAGCACGGCGGCGGCAATGTGGGCCTGTGCGATGGGGAACATCAGGGTGCCGACCTGCCGTGCGCCGAGACTGTCGGCCGCCAGACCGCCCACCGGGGCCTCGACGGGCAGGCCGGCTTTCAGCGCATGGTGAAGTGCGGGACAGCTATCGGGTTCAACACTGATCACCGCGGCGCTTCCCGCGTACCAGGCGGCAATGCCACCGATCAGTCCGCCGCCGCCGGTCGCCACCAGGAGATGCGTGAGTTCCGGTGCATCCTGCTCGAACTCCCGCCCGACAGTGCCCTGCCCGGCGAGCACATCTCCTTGATCATAGGCATGCACCTCCAGCGCGCCGGTCTGGGACTGGCGGTCCCGCGAGGCGGCCAGAGCGTCCGCGTAGGTCGCACCGGTCTGCACGATCCGCGCACCATAGCCCGCGATGCGGGCAACTTTGGCCGGAGGCGTCAGCGTGGGCACGAAGATCTCGGCCGTCGCGCCAATGGTCCGGGCGGCATAGGCGACCGCGGCGCCATGGTTGCCGCCCGATGCGGCGATCACGCCGGCCTCGGGCGGCCTGGTCGACAAGCACGCGATTGAATGCCCCGCGCGGCTTGAAACTTCCTGCTTGCTGCAGAAGTTCCAGCTTCAGCGTCACGGCAAAGCCTAGTTCCCAGCTCCGAACCGGTAAGGCAGAGGAGAGGCGTATGTCGGATATACCCGGCGATCCGGGCAGCGGCGGTGGCGATGTCGCTTCGGCTGACCATGGCGGGCGGGACGCTGGCACGGCCCTTTCCGGGCGGCAAGCGGCGGCTTCCCTTCCGCCATGTCTCGCGCCAGACTGAGTGGTCATGCAGATCCACGGGAGCTGCGCCTGCCGCGCCGGCGAAGGCGTGCTGCTGATCGGACCACCGGGTGCCGGCAAGTCCGACCTCGTGCTCCGGTTGCTTGCGCGCGGCTTCGATCTGGTGGCTGATGATCGCGTGGAAATCGCGGATGGCATGGCGCGGCCGGTACCGGCACTCACCGGGTTGCTCGAAGTGCGCGGACTTGGGATCGTGCGGCTGGCCTATGTCGCCGCGGCGCGGCTTGCCCTCGTCGTGGAACTGGACAATGGCGCCGTGGGCCGCCCCGCGGCTGCCGACGCCGGCACTGCATGACGGGCTCGGCCTTCCGATGGCGCGGTTGGATGCCTGGGCGGCCTCGGCGCCGGAACGAGTATCCCTGGCACTGGACTGTGCGCTCGGCCGCGTCGCACAGGTCGCGGGAGCCTTCGCCGCATGAACGCCGACAGGCTGCGCGTCGTTCTGGTCACCGGCCTGTCCGGCGGCGGCAAAGCGTCGGTGCTGCGGGCACTGGAAGACGTGGGATACGAGGCGGTCGACAATCCGCCGCTGCCGATGCTCGAGGACATGGTGACGCGCAGCGAGCGGAAGCTGGCGATCGGCGTGGATGCGCGCACGCGCGGGTTCGATGCCGGGCGGGTGCTGGAGACGCTGGATCGGCTGCGCGTCAATCCTCTGTTGCGGCCCGAACTGGTTTACGCCTGGGCGGACGAAACGACGCTGCTGCGGCGCTACACTGAGACAAAGCGCCGCCATCCGCTGGCGCCGCAGGGGCGGGTGGCCGACGGAATAGCGCGAGAGGAGAAGCTCACCGCGCCACTCCGCAGCGGAGCGGACCTGGTGATCGACACCTCGGACCTGCCGCTCGGTTCGCTGCGACGATTGATCGAGCGGCATTTCGGTACCGGCAGCGACGCCGAGGAACGCCAGCTGGTCGTCTCATTGATCTCGTTTGCCTATAAGTTCGGCCTCCCGCGGGAAGCAGATCTGGTATTCGATGCCCGCTTCCTGCGAAACCCTCACTATGATCCCATATTGCAGCCTCTGACGGGACTGGATGCCGAGGTCGGCGCATTTGTCGAGGCGGATCCGGATTTCGCGACATTTTTCGAGAAGCTGACTGAATTAATCGACATGCTCTTGCCGAGATTTGTGCAAGAGAGCAAGAAATATGCTACGATCACAATTGGGTGTACGGGCGGACGTCACCGTTCGGTCCATCTGGTCGAGAAGTTGGGTGACTATCTGGCGGCCCGGATTGCTGCCGCGCAGGCGTCCGGGGATACGGGCTTTGGTTGGCGGCTGCAGGTGACGCACCGTGAACTGGTCCGCGAGGGGCTAGAGGCGGCTTATCTGACCGACCGGCCGGTGCCGAGAACGGGCAGTGCCTCCGAATTTCGCGGCGAAGCAGCCGCAGTCGCGCCGATTCAGGCACAGGAGGCCTGAGCAGACAAATGACTGGTCCATCACTATTTTTTCCCCAAGGGAAGCCTCTCCACTCCAATGATCGGCATGATTCTCGTGACCCACGGCCGTCTGGCCGAGGAACTGCGTTCGGCCATGGAACACGTGGTCGGGGCGCAACGGAACGTCGATACGGTGTGCATCGGCCCCGACGACGACATGGACAACCGCCGCGCCGAGATCGAGGCGTGCATCAGCCGGTGCGATACCGGCGACGGCGTGGTCCTGCTGACCGACATGTTCGGCGGCACGCCGTCCAACCTTGCCATCTCGATGATGCAGCGGCAGGGCGTCGACGTGATCGCCGGCGTGAACCTGCCGATGCTGGTCAAGCTCGCCAAGGTACGCTCGAAGCAGCCGCTGGCAGACGCAGTGAACTGCGCCGAGGAGGCCGGGCGGAAATATATCGCCGCCGCCTCGCACGTGCTGCATGGATGCAAACTCAACGGCTCGTGCGGATGACGCCGCAGGACGGCGACAACCTCTCACCAGATCCGACCCCCGTCCGGCGCACCGGTCCTGAGCAGGACCGTCACCGTCACCAACAAGCGCGGCATGCACGCCAGGGCGGCGGCGAAGTTCGTCATGATGGCGGAGCGCTTCGGCGCCTCGGTCGACGTGATCCGGGATGGGCAGTCCGTCCCGGCACGCTCCATCATGGGGCTGATGATGCTGGGCGCCGGCAAGGGGGCGGAGATCGAGCTTCGCGCCGAGGGATGGGACGCCAAGGAAGCGCTCGACGCACTGGCGGCGCTGGTCGAGTTCGGCTTCGATGAGCGGGATTGAACCGCCGCCGCCGCAGCACAAGCGCCTGGGCCGGGCGCGGCACGACAGTTCGCGGCCGGAGGCGGCCTTCGCCGGAATCCCGATTTCGGCCGGCGTGGCGATCGGCCCGGTGTTTCGAGCCTCGGAGCCGGAGCCGAAGATCAAGCGCCACAAGATCCTTGCAGCCGACAGCGCCGCCGAAGGTGCACGTCTGGATGCGGCCATCGCCCAGTCGCGCAAGCAGCTCATCAAGCTGCGGGCGCGCCTCGCCGTGCTGCCCGAGGAGAGCCAGTCCGAGCTTGCTCCGCTGATCGACGCCTATATCCGGATGCTGGGCCCGTCGCGGCTGATCCGCGGCGTCCGGCGTCGGATCGAGGAGACGCTGCTGTCGGCCGAGAGCGCGGTGCTGGCCGAGTCCGATGCCATTGCCGCGGCGATCCTGGGGCAGGCGGAGCCCGGGATGCCGGCGGACGATCGGGCAAGCCTGCAGCGGCGCGCCGACGAGGTGCGGGAAATCGGGCGGCGGCTGGTGCGCAATCTCACGCGTTCGCCGTTCCGCAGCTTCGCCGGCCTGCCGGAAGGCGCGGTGCTGATCTCCGAGGCGCTGCGCCCGTCGGATGCGGCACTGCTCGATCCCGCCCGGCTCGCCGGCGTGGCGACCGAGGAAGGCGGCGCCGACGGCCATACCGCGGTCATGCTGCGTGCGCTCGGCGTGCCGGCCGTGCTGGGTGCGGCAGGCCTGGCCCATGCGATCAGGCCCGGCGATGTCGCCGTGGTGGACGGTTCGGCCGGGACGGTGGTGCTGAACCCGACCGCCGCGACACTTGCCGCCGCGCGCCGGGCGGTCACCGCATTCGCGCGCGAGCGGCAGCGCTTCGCCAGGCTGCGCCGGCTGCCCGCCGAGACGCTGGACGGCGAGGCCGTGGAACTGCAGGCCAATCTCGAATTGCCGATCGAATTGCCGCTGATCGCGCAGTCGGGTGCGGTCGGCATCGGCCTGCTGCGCACCGAGTTCCTGTTCATGAACCGCGAGACGGTGCCGGACGAGGATACGCAGGCGGAAAGCTATCGCACCATCGTGGAGGCGATGGGCGGCGATCCGGTGGCGATCCGCGTGCTGGACTGGGGTGGCGAGAAGGACATCGAGGCGCTGGCCATTGCCGGGTTCGTGCCGGAGGTGGCGGATGCCAACCCGGCGCTCGGGCTGCGCGGCATCCGGCTGCTGCTGCGCCGGACCGAACTTCTCGAGACGCAGTTCGCGGCGATACTGCGCGCGGCGGCGGCGGGGCCGGTGCGGGTGATGCTGCCGATGGTCACCACGGTCGGCGAGGTGCGCCAGGCGCGCGAGCTATATGAACGTGTGGCACGGCGGTTGCGCCGGCGTGGCGAGCGGATCCCGGAGAAGCTGCCGCCGCTGGGCATCATGATCGAGACGCCGGGAGCCGCGTTGTCGGCGGATGCGCTGGCGCTGGAGGCCGACTTCTTCGCGATCGGCACCAACGATCTGACGGCCTATACGCTGGCGGTCGACCGGGCCGAGGCGGACGTGGCCGAACTGTACGACCCGCTGCATCCCGCGGTGCTGCGGCTGGTGCAGTTCGCAACCGAGGCGGCGCTGCGCATGCGGATGCCGGTTTCGGTGTGCGGCGAGATGGCGGCCAATCCGCGACTGATGCCGTTGCTCCTGGGTCTCGGCTTGCGCAGCTTCAGCATGAACGCCGCGGCGGTGCCGCGGGTGAAGCAGGCGGTACGCAGCGTGGAGATCGATGCCTGCGCCCGGTTTGCCCGACGGGTGATGGAGCAGTCGGATCCGGCCCGGATCGCGGAACTGGTGGCAGGCTTCAACCGCCAACCATCGGCAACCGATGCCCACGGCGGGGGCCGCGGTGCACGCTGAGGCCTGGCGCGGATCGATTCCAGCAAGCGGGTCGGGGCACCTCACGCGCCGCTCCGCGAGCGACCCCTCCCGCGAGCGGGCGAACTGTAGGGCCAGTGCCAGCCGGGTGCATCAGGTCACGAGCACACCATGCCGGCGCAGGAACCCGAGCAACGCCAGCAACGGCAGGCCGAGGATGGCGGCATGCTCGCCCTCGATGCGCTCGAACAGGTGGACCCCGCGTCCCTCCAGTCGGTAGGCGCCGACCGTGGTGGTCACCTCGCTGCCTTCCGCGGCCAGATAGGCATCCAGGAACGCATCGCTGAATTGCCGCATCGTGAGACGCGGCTGGGCCACATGATGCCACAGGCGCTGCCGCCCCGCTGACATACGACCGCCGTCGCCAATGCATGGGTGCGACCACGCAGCGCGCGAAGCTGGACGGCCGCCGCCGGCACATCAGCCGGCTTGTCGAACCATTCGTCGCCGCAGACCAGAATCTGGTCGGCGCCGATCACCAGCGCCTCCGGATCGCGCGACGCAGCACGCCTCGCCTTCAGTTCGGCCAGCGTCAGGGCGGCCTCCTCTGCGCCGGCGCCGTCTGCCCTGGCGGTCCGCTTGACCTCGGCCTCGTCCACATCCGCCGGCTGGATCGCGAATATAAGGCCCGCCGCCCGCAGCACGGCCTGGCGGGAAGCCGAAGCACTTGCCAGAATCAGCCGAGGGACCGGACGCTGCAGCATCAGGGCTTGGCTTCGGACGCCTTGCGCCGGCGCTCGTGCCAGGCATCCATGAGTTGCAGCACGGTCGCGGCGGTCTCCTCGATGGAGCGCCGCGTCACGTCGATCACCGGCCAGCCCCGCCGATTGCACAGCCGCCGCGCCCAGAGCAGTTCCGCCTTCACCGCGTCCTCGTCGACATACTCGGCACTGTTCTGGCGCACGATGCCCGCCGCGCTGGCGGTCGCAATCAGCCGCAGACGGTGGCGGCGGATCTCGATCAGCGCTTCGGCATCCAGCGTGAGCCCGACCACCGGGCTCTGCACGGTGTCCAGTCCGGGCGGCTCCGGCAGGTTCGGCACCAGAGGGACATTGGCCGCCTTGATCCCGCGGTTGGCGAGATAGAAGCACGTCGGCGTCTTGGAACTGCGGGAGACGCCGACCAGAACCACGTCGGCCTCCGCCAGACCGGGCTGCGCCTGGCCGTCGTCATGCGCCAGCACGTAGTGCATCGCATCGATCCGGCGAAAATAGTCGGCGTTCAGCAATACTGCCGGCCGGGCCGAGCGGCGGCCTGCTCGCCGATGAACTCCTGCAGCAGGTTCATCACCGGATCGAGCACATTCACCACCGGGACATTCAGCCGCCGGCAGGTCGTCTCCAGTTCACCCCGCAGCGCCCGATCGACCAGGGTGGAAATAACCGGCCCGGCTCATGCTCCACGCCTTCCATCACGCGGTGCAGCTGGAAACGGGTCCGGATCAGGCTCCAGCGGTGATACACGATCTCGGCATGCTCGAACTGGACCGTGGTGGCGCGGGCGATCGCGTTCAGCGTCTCGCCGGTGGCGTCGGAGACCAGGTGCAGGTTGATGCGATGACCGGACATGGGCCTGAGGATAGCGGGGATAATGGGGCGTGCCATCAGGTTTGAGCAGGGCGGCGGCGAATTCCGGGGACAACTGCGGCATCCCGATGAACAGCGAATGAATTTGCGGCCGTCGCGGCGGATTTGGGGATCGCCATCACGCCCATGATTTCAGCACTTCCGGCCGGGCTGCTGTGAACATCCGGCAATGTTTCCGGAGAAGCCGGTACCCCGTGATCCACAGCCCCAATCTCCACCACCTAAGGTTTCTTTATTCTTCTTTCCTGTTATGCGGAGGGTATGGAGACTGCGGCAAAGCCCCTGTTGCGCGTGCTGCGCGGCGAGCCGGTCTGGCCACCGCCGATCTGGCTGATGCGGCAGGCGGGGCGGTACCTGCCGGAATATCGCGACGTCCGGTCCAGGGCAGGCGACTTCATAGCGCTGTGCACCTCGCCGGGTCTGGCCGCCGAGGTGACGCTGCAGCCCATCCGCCGCTACGGCTTCGATGCGGCGATCCTGTTCAGCGATATCTTGATGCTGCCCTGGGCCCTGGGGCATGGGCTGGAATACCGGGAGGGTGAAGGACCGGCGTTGCCGCCGCTGCGCGATGAGGCCGGTCTGGCGGCACTTGATACGCGTCGGGTCCCGGATGCGATTGTGCCGATCCAGGAAACCGTGCGGCTGGTCCGCAAGGGTCTTACGGCCGAGGGGTTCCCCGACTGCGCCCTGATCGGGTTCGCCGGCGCACCTTTCACCGTTAGCCTGTTATATGGTCGAAGGCGGCGGTTCCAGGGATTTCGCCGCAACACGGGCCATGGCTTATCAGGAGCCGGAACTGTTCGAGCGGCTGATCACCCTGCTGACCGATGCGACGGTGACCTATCTCGCAGCCCAGATCGAGGCCGGCGCCGAAGTAGTGATGTTGTTCGACAGTTGGGCCGGGGTGCTGTCGCCACGGCTCTTTCGCCAGCATGTGATCGGGCCGACCGAGATGATCGTCGCTCGACTAAAGTCGCGTTTTCCGACCGTGCCAGTGATCGGTTTCCCGCGTCTTGCGGGCTTGATGATCGGCGGCTACGCCACTTCAACAAGGGTGAACACAGTCGGCCTCGATACCGCGATGGGGCCCGCATCGGCGAGGCGCTGCGTCCCGCGGACTGTCGCCCTGCAAGGCAATCTCGACCCGCTGGCGTTGGTCGCCGGTGGACCAGCGTTGCAGCGTGGAACACTGGATATCCTGCACGCGATGCACGGACATCCG
>CAWCDM010000100.1:0-38028 GCA_963794185.1 uncultured Alphaproteobacteria bacterium
TTGAGCCAGGTTCCTTGCTGTCCAATGATGCCATCTCTTCCGCTCGGCCTAGGTCTGATAGGCAGTTGTGGTGGCCTGAGACTCGCCATCGACCAATTGCCAGTTACCCATGGGGTGGGTTGCGCCGTCCTTCCCACGATACACTGGCAAGCCGCCAGCATAGGCCAAGTGCCTCCCTGAGTTACCGCGACCGCGGTGTTGACGCCGGCTCCCACCAAGACGGTTGCAACATGAACCTGGCTGCTCAGAAGCCCTCGCCGAGAATGGATTCCTGCCATGCACATCGAGGTCGAAAAGTAGGCAAAGTCGTAAGGGCGACCGCGCGGTCCGGAATTTGTGCATGGTACAGCCAAAAAATCTCCGGCTGTGTCGCCGCGAATGGCATCTCACCAAGGTTGCCACGACGGACGAACCGTTCGCCCGCTGGCAGAGGGCGAGTGTTCGCTCGGCCGCCGGTAATCCGTACACCCATACCAGATGCTCGAGCGGACCGCTTCCTCACGTCAGCCCACGGTAAGCCGGTCGACGGACGACACAACGCGGGCTTCCTGACCGGGAATGATGGGTGCGTGACCAGGGCGCCCGGCGCGAAATTCCTCTGGCACGAAGTGTTGCGTCAGCTTCCAGTAGTCCAGCAGCCGCCAAGGCGAGGTCACCGTCACGCGATTGTGCCGGTTCTTGTACCAGCTCGTCACCCCGGGATGCGCCCAGACCATGTTGCGGCATTTCTCGTCGACCAGCTTGTTGTAGCCGTCATGCACGTCGGTACGCACCTCGAGCGTCGTATAGCCATTCTCGATCATCTCGCGCAGCGCCTGGGTGATGTAGCGAACCTGGCATTCGGTGTGGAAGATGATGCTGCCGCCATGCGCCAGATTGGTGTTCGGGCCGTAGATCAGGAACAGGTTGGGGAAGCCGGGCACCGTAATGCCGAGATAGGCGCGCGGGTCGTCGTCACCCCAGATGCCGCGGATCGTCCGCCCACCGCGTCCCCTGATGTCCATCGGCCACAGCATCTTCGAGGCCTGAAAGCCCGTGGCCATGATGATCACGTCGACGGGGTGGACGGTGCCATCCTCCATGACGATTGAATCCTCAGTGATGTACGAAATCGAGCCGGTCACCAGCTCGACGTTCGGCCGCTTGAGCATCCGATACCAGTAATTATCCCGCAGCATGCGCTTGCCATAAGGCGGGTAGGCCGGGATCACCTTGGCGAGCAGCTCCTTGTCATCGTCGAGTTCCTTGCGAACATAGTCGATGATCAGCTCGCGCATCTTGTGGTTCGCTTCGTTCAGCGAGTTGTCCGGCATCGGCCAGTCTGGGTCCATCTGCAGCGAGGCGTGAAAGCCGTCGGACCCGGCCCAGAATAACTGGAAGCGCAGCCACTTGCCGAAATACGGGATGTGCTCGATCGCCCACTTATTCCCGGCGCTGACCTCCTTGTGGTAGTTCGGGTTGTTCATCAGCCAATGCGGAGTCCGCTGAAATACCAGCAGGCGCGCGACGTCTGGCGCGATCGACGGGCCGGCCTGGACGGCGCTCGCGCCGGTGCCGATCATCGCGACGCGCTTGCCTCGCAGATCGACCGTGCGATCCCACCGGGCGGTGTGGAAAACCGGTCCGTGAAACAGTGGCAGCCCGGCGATCGGTGGGATAGACGGGCGGTTGAGCTGCCCGACCGCGCTGATCACCGCGTTACCGGTGACCGCCTGGGTTGCACCGTCGGCGGTGCGGAATGTCACATGCCAGCACGCTTCCGGTTCGTCGAATTCCGCTGTCGTGACCTCCGCACCAAAGCGGATGTCTTGCCGCAGACCGTATTTGTCGGTGGTGTCCGCGATATAGGCCAGGATTTCGTCGCGCCGCGAGAAATGCCGAGACCACTTATCGTTCGGGTTGAACGAATACGAATAGAAATGGTTCGGCGTGTCGACCGCGCAGCCTGGGTAGACGTTCTCAAGCCAAGTCCCTCCGACGTCTTGGTTCTTTTCCAGGATCACGAACGGAATGCCAAGCTCCTTCAGTCGGATGCCGGCGCATAAGCCGGCGAACCCGGCGCCGATAATGATCACCTTGAAGTTCCGGATGGGTAGGCGCTCAGGGTCGCGCTGCCAGTGCACTGAGCGTGTGTCCTCATCGCCGAGGCGGGTCTCTTCCACCAATAGCGGGATGTACTCCTCCGGGACGGTCTGGCCCACGCCGGCGCTCATCATCTTCTGCAGCGTCTCGGAGGGTATGTGCCGCGGCGGTTCGCGCCCGCTGGCCGCGTAGTCCCGTAGGACTGCGACCAGTCGCTCTCGCACCTTTTGCTTCAGGTCCTCGGGGACTGACTCCAGGAAACTCCAGGCACCGTGGATATGCGGCGCCACCTCGTCCAAGATTGCCAGATCACCGCTCAACTGCGCCAGGACCATCAGCATCGGAGCGATATCAGCCTCGGCCAGCGCCGCCCTCAGGGCTGCTTCGTCTCGAACCACGGCATCGAACATGTTGCTCATCGCTGTGCCCCCGCTTGCGATCTCTTGCTGGACTTGATCAGAGAACACAAAGTCTCCGCAAGCGGGCTTGCGGGCGTTGCCTGGGCCACCCGCTGCCGAGAGCCGTGTCGGAGCGGACGCTCCCGGTTGCCCGGTAGTTGCCCGGCCCGAGGTCATTTAGGCTCCTCCCGTCCTCATCCGCGATGCGTGTGCCTATGCACCGTCGGCGCAGTTGTCCACTGCGCGCGACGCAGGGTCAATCTGGCAGACCGGGGCGGCGAAACGGCGCTCAACCGAACCGAGAAACAATCAATCAGTGTGCCCGAATGTTGACAAGCGTAGAGTGAGAGGGTGAGCTGGTGGCCATGTTGCTGACCAAGATGGCCGGGCGGCGTGTCTCAGAAGCACGCCGTAGGGCGAGCGGTTCAGACCGATTTCTTCAGCTCCTTCGCTGGCCGGAAGGCGATCTTCTTGCTGGCCTTGATCTTTATGGCCTCACCGGTCGCTGGGTTCCGTCCCATCCTGGCCGCCCGCTTCCGCACCTGGAGGATGCCGAGGCCGGTCAGACGGATTTTGTCGCCCTTCTTGAGGTGTCGGGTGGTCAGCGTCACCAGGTCGCCCAGCACGGCCTCAGCCTGTTTCTTCGGCAGGTCATGGCTGTCCGACAACGAGGCGGCCAGATGCTTGAGCGTGATGGTGGTCTTGACCGCAGCTTTGGCCGGGGTGGCCGATTTCTTCGCCGTGGGTGCAGCTTTCTTGGCTGGCGGCATGACGATCTCCCTGGGTTGGCAGGCCAATGTGTCGCCTCGACCAGATTCGAGCAATGTCCGCCGCCGGTCTGACCGCCCTTCCGCTCCCTTATGCTGACAGCCCGAGACCCACAGCGGAGGCGGCCTGAGTGGATCGCCGCTAACGGACAGTACCGACACGAACGGCTTCGCGCGGGAGCGACGTAGCGCGTGGCCGACCATCCGAGCGATCGGTCGTTCCGGCGTTGCTGCGACGCTGTGCTCGACCGCAGCCACGATCTTCCGCCTCGCGACGGTTCCGTTCACGCCGGCTGCAACGCCGTGGTGTCGATCGGCAAAATTTCGCAAGTGCTTGCCGGTTGCCGGAGAGATCGGCTTTGGTGTGCGTTCTCTACGGCGGATGTCCACGGTCTGTGAGTTGTCGCTGCTTCTGTGCTTTCCCAGAATCGGTCCGGTTGTGCTCTTCTTTCCGGCGGATCAGCGAGCATTGGCGCTCGACGGGAGGGAGGCCGGCAGCACTTTGAGACAGGCAACCGAACTCACCCGGGTGAAGGCTCGGATCAAGGCACTCGCCGATAAGACCGTCTCCAACGGATGCACCGAGGCGGAGGCCATGGCGGCGGCCGACATGGTCGGCCGCCTGCTTGAGCGGTACGCGCTGTCGATGGCGGAGATCGATGTTCGCGAGGAACGCTGCGTCCAGGTCGAGGTGCCGATCGGTGGCAAGCAGCGACGCCCGATCGATGGCTGCGTCACGTCGATCGCCCGGTTCTGCGACTGCAAAGTCTGGGTCTCACGGGATTCCATGACGCCCAGCTACGTGTTCTTCGGCTTCGAGGCCGACACGGCGCTGGCCAGCTATCTGTTCAAGGTCATCGACCGTGCCATGCGGACCGAGCTGACGGCGTTTCGGCAAGCCCATCCTCGGCTGGCGGGAGTTAGCCTTCGCAGTGCATCGAAAAGCTTCCAGCAGGGCATGGCTGCGCGCCTCGCGGATCGGCTCAATGAGATGCATCGGGAGCGCGACGCCAGTGTCGCGGCACAGCGCTCGACCGGTACCGCTCTGATCCTGGTGAAGCACCAGGTTGTCGAGGAGGCATTCCGACAGACCGAGGTTCGGCTCGTTTCGGCCGGCCGGCTGAACCATGCGCGGCGGAACGGAGCGTTCCGGCAAGGACTGGTTGCCGGCAGTCGGGTCAACCTGAACCGGCCGGTCGGTGAAACCGCCCGATCATTGCTGTCATAATGGACGATCGGGACCGCCAGCGTAATAGGGTGTACGCATGGGAGGAGCAGTTCATCGCTCCGCGCGATCCGAGCTTGATCGAACTCGGCCAAGCGCAGGGCATGATTGATGCCATCTGGGCTGAGACGGGTTTGCGGTTTCCGCCGAAGGTCGAGCGTCTTCCTCGCCAGGCGCGCTCGACTGTGGCCGACGCCTCACGGCTCTCGATCCGGCTGGCCGGTTCCAGCCCATCGTGGTGCCTGTTGCATGAACTTGCCCACGCGATGAGCAGCACGCATGACGGCCATTCAGATGGCCATGGGCCAACATTCATGGGACTGTATGCCCAGTTGCTCATTCGCTATCTTCGCGTGCCCATTGACACGCTCCTCCAGTCGCTCGAAGCGGCGCGCATCGAGGCGGACATGCAGGCGAAGCCGGTTTTCATCGACGATCAGCCGATGCGACGAACGCGTACAAGGTCATCGGCATCCGCGGTTTCTGGCAGCCAACGGTGGCACAAATGACGCAGATCGATATTGACAGGATGAGCGAAGCTGAACTCATCGACCTGAACCATCGGATTGTCGAACGCCTTCGCTTCCTTGGGCAGATGCGTGCGCATGCCCAGATGCTTGAGTTCAGGATCGGCGACCGAGTCTGTTTTCAAGCCGGAGAACACGACCTAGTCGAAGGTATGCTCACCCGATACAACAAGAAGACGGTGACGGTCATTGCCGATGACGGCCGCCAGTGGAATGTCTCGCCAGGTTTGCTGCGCCGAGCCACTTCGCGTGGCGCTGCAAGGGCTGACACGTCGAACGTGATTCGCCTGAAGTGACCGTCAATCGACCCTTCTCAGGGTGTCGGCTTGTGCCGGTAGTCCATAGGGAGGACCCGCGCGCCGCGGAGAGCCCGTGGTGAGGCTGACGCAGCGGCGCGCGGTCGATTTGGATGGCAACGCGACATCGGCGGCGTGCGCGCGGTGTATGTCCAGTTCCGATCGGCACCTACAACGGGATGGAACCTGTGCCTGGACGGCTGGTTTGGCAACGGATTTTGTCCGTTGTCCGGGAGTTTCATTCCGTTTGCAGCGACAAAGACTGAACGCGAGCGAACCGGCGACCCGCGTCCGTCGCTGGAGGAACGCTGTCCTGCGAAGGCGGTCTACGTGGCAGCCGTGCAGAAGGCGGCCGAGAGCCTCGTGGCTGAGCCGCTGCTCTTGCCCGAAGACGCTGCACGCTTGATCGCCGAGGCCGAAAACCAGGGAGTTCGCTCCGGTCCATGACGCTATCTGCGCATTGCCTCGCCTGAAATGCTCCCTTGGTCTGACCCGTTGCCTCATTTGATTTGCTCCCCACCGAGCATCATCGGCGGGGGCGGAGATGGGGCGGATCAGCATGGCGACACGAGATGAGCTGGTGGCTGCGCTGGCAGCACGTTACGCTTCGGGCAACCGGAAGGAACGAGGACGGATCCTGGACGAATTCGCCGCGGTGAGTGGCTTGCATCGCAAGCACGCGATGCGTCTGCTCCGCGCCGGGCAGGCCAATCGGCGGTCCGGCCCTCGGCCCGCGCGGCGCTTATATAATGAGGCCGTGCGCGAGGCACTGATCGTGATCTGGGAAGCGTCAGACCGGATTTGCGGCAAGCGGCTGCGGCCGCTGGTGCCGATCCTGGTCGAGGCGATGGAACGGCACGGCCATCTGCATCTCACGCCGGAAGTTCGCACCGGCTTACTGGCGATGAGCGCCGCCACGATCGACCGGGCGCTGCGCGACGTCAGGGAACGGGCCGGAGGGCGAAAGCGCCGTCACGCCCCGCCTTCGGCCGCGATCCGGCGCAGCGTGGCGGTGCGAACCTTTGATGGCTGGGACGATCCGCCGCCCGGGTTCGTCGAGGCGGATCTCGTGGCACACAGCGGGCCGACGGCGAAAGGCAGCTTCGTGCAGACACTGACGCTGACGGACATCGCGACGGGCTGGACGGAGTGCGCGCCGTTGCTGGTGCGGGAGCAAAAGCTGCTGACCGAGGTGCTGAGCGCGATGCGGCAACGGATGCCATTCGCGTTGCTCGGCTTCGACACGGACAACGACAGCGTATTCATGAACGAGACCGTCAAGACGTATTGCGAGGAAGCCGGTCTGGTGTTCACGCGCTGCCGCCCCTATCGCAAGAACGACCAGGCCTGGGTCGAGCAGAAGAACGGCGCCGTGGTCAGGCGTGCCGTTGGCTACCGGCGCTACGAGGGACTGGACGCGGCGGCGGCGCTGGCGCGGCTGTATGCGTCGTTGCGGCTGTTCGTGAACTTCTTCCAGCCGTCATTCAAGCTGGCCGCCAAGGCTCGCGATGGCGCGAAGATCAGGAAGAAATATCATCCGCCTGCCACGCCGTTTCAGCGCCTGCTGGCGGACACGCGGACCAGCGAGGACGTGCGGGGCCGGGTAAACGCGATTTACGCGACCCTGGACCCGGTTCTACTGCTGAAGGAAATCCGCGCGGCACAGGAACACCTTGTCGAAATCGCCGACCGTCCGGCCACGGCCGAAACAACCGCTCCGAGCGCGCCCACAATCGAGCAATTCCTGTCGGGGCTGCGCACCGCCTGGCAGGAGGGCGAGGTGCGTCCGACCAATAAGCCGAAGGCAAAGGCTCCGCGTGGCCGGCGTCGTCCCGACCCGTTGGCAAGGGTGACGGAGTTGCTGCGCGAATGGTTCGAGGCCGAGCCATGGCGGACATCGCGCGAACTGTTCGAGCGGCTGCAAGAAGCGCATCCCGGCCTCTTCCCCGACGGGCAGCTCCGGACGCTACAGCGCCGGGTGAAAACGTGGCGGCATGCGCTGGCGCATAAGATGGTGTTTGGGGCGGCGGCCGCTGGAGAGATATCGGGGCAGGCATCGCTCCACGCTGCTGACACAGTAGGTGTGGCACCGGTTTCGTGACGTCACGCTTCGCAATGGATACGTTGACGCCCGATCCTCGACCGGCGGGAGTGTGCCACGGTGCTCACTTCGGGGAAGGTCCGGTGCTCGCCATCCTCGCCATGCTCGCGCGCAACAGCGCGCTGTGCGTGGCTGCGGGTGGCTCCGCTCCTCCCAATCCCCTCCGCTGCGCGCCGTGGCTTGGGCAGCGCCAGGTCGGGACGGGAAAGCAGGCTCGCCGATCGAACAGGAAAGCCGGTTTGCGTCACGCCGCGAGGGGCGGAACCCGGTAATCGATTGACAAACTGACGTGGCGCCGGGAGCATTCTGGTGAGGCAATGCTCGACCCGCTCGGGAGCATTCCTGGATGAGGCAATACGACATCCATCCTGTTTGTCGCTGCGCATCGCTCGCCCTCTCGGCGCGGATCACATCGCAGTAGAGGCCCGGACGATGCGAGAGTGGGCAGGTGCTCCCCAGACCGGGTTTGCGAGTCTCGCAGCAGCGCAGAAAATCCTTGCGTTCGGTATGCTGTCGTGATTCGGTTCCGCCACCAACAAGCAGAGCGAGTCGCGAATGGCTGGAAACGGGATCTCGACTGTGATGATGAAGGGTATCTTCGAGGATCTGGCGGAGGGGCACCAGTTGCCCAAAAGGCTGGCCCAGGAGTTGCTCTCATCGATGGTCGAGAGGGTCACGCTGCATCTGCGGCAGGGAGACCGAATCCGTATCGGTGGTCTTGGCACACTGGAAGTCCGCAAGCGTGAGGCACGCACGGGTCGGAATCCGGCAACCGGCGAGACCATGCAGATCGCTGCCAGCAAGAAGGTGGCTTTCCGGCCGGCCAAGGAGCTCAAAGAAGCCGTCTGAGCCCTACATCCGCTCCGACGTGACCAGGCAAGAGCGTCGGGCTGCAGTGACAGCGGTTGCGTAGCGTGAGTAGGGCAGGGGGGCTTTGACGGCGAACAGCTTGACCGCGGTCTGAGGCCCCGTTAGCGGACCTCCTACCGATTCTGGGGGTATTCTTCTGCTGCCAAGATTTTGGTCTTGCACAGCGATTCCTCGAGGAGGTACGATTCGGGCGCCCATTGCGGATCGCGAGGAATGCCCTCTATTCGATTTGCCTGGAACCCGTTGCTCGTAGACCTGCGCCGTGAGGTATGTCCCGGTGCGCGTTGGCAGAAGCAGGGGCGTTGCTGGATCATGAATGATGCTGAAGCCCAGAGGTTCGTTCGTGCCGCGCAGGCGCGGTTGGACTTTCAGAGGTCGCAGGCTCAGCTTCGCATCGACGACATCACCTGGGTATTCGGATTCGTCCGTGGCGCACCGTATCCTCTGGTGTCCACATCCGAGCAGAGCAAGCGCGCCGATCTGGTTCCTCCGCTCCAGTAGAGGCGGCTCCCCGGCAGCGCGCGCTGTTGGTCGTCGCTTCAAGGCACCATTGTGAAGCCGAAGGAACTATCTCTGCCGACCAAATCGTGGCAGAGTTCTCTTTCTGTTCCTGATGTGATACAATGACGCATGGTGCTGCGCAAGATCATCCACGTCGACATGGACGCGTTCTATGCGTCCGTCGAACAGCGCGACAACCCTGATCTGCGTGGCCGACCGGTAGCGGTTGGCCACGCCGCCAAGCGAGGCGTGGTTGCCGCGGCCAGTTATGAGGCCCGGGCATTCGGCGTGCGCTCGGCCATGCCGTCCACCACGGCCATGCGGCGATGCTCGGAACTGGTGTTCGTGCCGCCGCGCTTTGACATCTACCGCGCTGTCTCGCGCCAGATCCATGCGATTCTCAGCCATTACTCAGCGCTGATCGAACCGCTCTCGCTCGATGAAGCCTATCTCGACGTCACGCAGGACTTGCGGGGCCTGCAGACCGCGTCAGCCACGGCGAAAGAGATTCGCGCGCGCATTCTCCAGGAGACTGGTCTCACCGCGTCGGCCGGCATCTCCTACAACAAGTTCCTTGCCAAGCTGGCGTCCAGCCAACGCAAGCCGAATGGTCAATTCGTCATTACGCCGGAGATGGGGCCGGACTTCATCGCGTCGCTGCCGATCGCCAGGTTCCACGGGGTAGGGCCTGTCACCGCGGCAAAGATGCAGCAGCTCGGCATTCAGACGGGTGCGGATCTGAGAATAAAGTCGCTCGCCTTCCTGCAACGCCATTTTGGCAAATCGGCCGAATGGTATCTCGGCATCGCGAATGGCGAAGACGAAAGGCCGGTCGTTGCGGACCGCCCGCGCAAGTCCTCCGGCTCGGAGACCACCTTCGCGAGGGATCTCACCGCAGCCGATGACATCGAGTCCGGCATCAAGGCGATAGCCGACGAAGTCTGGACCTGGTGTGATAGGGCGAATGCGTTCGGCAGAACCGTTACCGTGAAGGTCAAGTTTGCCGACTTTCACCAGGTCACTCGAAGTCGCAGCTTTCCGGTAGCGATTGCGCAACGCGGTCTGTTGCAGCAGGCGAGCGTCGAACTCGTGCGCATGCTGCTGCCGACCGTGAAGGGCGTCCGCCTGCTCGGCGTCACCGTATCGAACTTCGATCGGGCGCCGGCCGGTTCCGCCGGTGCGCTGCCGCTGTTGGACGCCGTCGAGGCGATTCCGCCGACGTTGCGTCGGTCATAGCGGCGACAGGTGCAGGCTGATGGTGCGGCGTGCAGGCAGCGCCGACCTGCCGCTTCACGGTGGCCGGGTGCCACGATGGCTGAGCGATCGCATGACCAGGCTCGGCGCGGTGATCACCGAGGCCATCGTCCTGGAGTATGGCCGGGATGAGATGCTGCGACGATTGGCGCATCCGTTCTGGTTCCAATCGTTCGGCGCGGTGATGGGAATGGACTGGCATTCCTCCGGTATCACCACGAGCGTCATCGGAGCGTTGAAGCGCGGTCTGACACCCCTGTCGGGGGAGCTTGGCATCCATGTTTGCGGCGGACGCGGCAGCCACTCGCGCCAGACGCCGTATGAGCTTGTCGCGATCGGTGATCGGATCGGCTTCGACGGCGCAGCGCTCGCCAGGGCGAGCCGGCTCGTCGCCAAGGTCGACAGCGCGGCGGTCCAGGACGGCTTTGACCTCTATCTCCACGGCTTCATCGGCATTGACGACGGACACTGGGTCGTGGTCCAGCAAGGCATGAACGGCGACCGCCGCCAGGCCCGGCGCTATCACTGGTTATCCGAAGGCCTTCAGAGCTTCGTGGAGGAACCGCATTCTGCGATCGACGGTGTCGACCAGGGTATGATCGTCAATCACGGATCGGCGGGCAGACGCTTCGCGACAGCGGCAGCTCGACATTCTCGGCGAACTGGGGCCCGACGGAATTGAGCGGCAGCTTGCCAAGCTGCAGGGTGGCGGTGCCGTAGACGCGGGTCCGCGGACCCAACCCGTGTTGCCGCATCTCGTCATGCCCGCCCGTCACGACGTCAGGCCGGAAGACATCGTCGCACGACGCCTGCACGGCAATCTCGTGGCTGCTGCCAAATGCGATCCGCAGGATTTTGCGGAGCTCCTGCTGGTGCCGGGCGTCGGCTCACGAACCGTTCGGGCGCTGGCCCAGGTCGCGGAAGTCGTGCATGGCGCGCCGTACCGCTTCAGCGACCCGGCGCGGTTTTCTGTCGCCCACGGCGGCAAGGATCGACATCCGTTTCCGGTGCCGCTGAAAGTATACGATCGCACCTTGGCACCGACGGCCGAGCAGATTGCTGTTGAGCACGGGTAGATCAAAATGATCCACCCTCCCCGACAGCAGACCGCCCCACGAGCGCGCCGTTGCCGATCAGGACGATGTTGGTCTGGGTTGCGAGCCCCGGACCGTCCTGCGACCGCAACCTCAAACCGCTGGTTTTAGGGCAGAATCAGAGTAACGCTGACATAGAGAGAGTATGCCCGACGCTGCAGCCAATCAGCTGCCGCAGCGTCGGGAGCGTCACCTAACACAACCAGGCGTCATACTCCGCGCTGTTTCGCTGGAATCAGCGCGTATTGGATCACGCGGCGGCTTGCGTGCCGGTGTGCACGCGTGTCTTCAGGCTGGCAAAGTCAGACTCGGGAACCAGCTTCGCCGTCTTCGCGGCGCTGAGTGCCGCCTTCTCGTAGTCAGCATCCCGCGGCCAAGGGCTCGATGCGCCGATTGGGGCGCTCGATGCGCTGAGCGTGATCGGATAAGTATGCAGGACCCTGCCGCTCTTATCCATTACGTCAACCTTGCGTTCTGTCATGAAAATTCCTTTAGATTGGAAATATAATTCGTACGCCGGCCATAGAAATACTCTCCGGCAGCCAAACCTCAGAAACACATAGTGAAATATTCCACCGGTTCTGGTCCCGGGATAGTGGGACCTGTGTCAGGTATTACAACCGACGACTTGCAAACGGTGTCCACTTTACCGTGAGATGCCACGGCGCTCGGTAGCGTAGGCTATGGAGGGGCCCCTTCGCTCGGCGTAGGTCGCCACCAGTTCGGCTGTTCCGCTTCACCCAGCCGCAGGACTGGGGGAGGGGAGGGCGGCCGATCGTCTGGCCCTCGGTTGCGCTGCAGCAGGAGGCGCTAGGCCAGTCGGCGACGCGGGTGAAGGCGATCAATCGGGCGCTGATCGAGGCCGGGCTGATCACCATGAGGGACAGCCCGAACGGCAAGCGCTATGGGCGCCGCGATCCCAAGGGGCAGATCATCGAGGCCTACGGCTTCGACCTCGCGCGATCGCCGCGCGCCACGCGGAATTCGTCCGCCTGGCGGAGGCGGCGCGCGAAGAACGGGAGCTGATGGGCAGGTTACGCCGGCGCGCGACGGTTGCCCAAAAGGGCATCGCCCAGATCCTGGAGACCGCCTCGGAATACGGCTTCCAGGGCGAGGAGTTCTCAGCTGGCCCGCGACGCCCAGGGCCTCGCCAGGGCGCTCCAGCGCCCCGAAAGGCCGAAATCGAACGAGAAGCTGCGCAACGGCGGAAGATCGACGGTCGCAGCACACCCGAGATATCGCCGAACTGGCGAGGCCTTCGCCATTATGTGGGCTAGCACTCTCGGAGGGAGAGTGCTAATAGCGGTACTCGCAGCGCCCGATTTAGGGCCGCGAGAGGGTTAGCGAACCCCACCAACCACCGTCCAAGATTACTCAGGAGGTTTCGAATGAAGTTCCGTCCCCTGCACGACCGGGTCGTGGTCCGTCGGCTGGAAGCCGAAGAGAAGACCGCGGGCGGCATCATCATCCCCGACACGGCGAAGGAAAAGCCGATGGAGGGCGAGGTCATTGCGGTGGGTCCAGGCGCCCGTGACGAAGCCGGCAAGCTCGTGCCGCTCGACGTCAAGGCCAATGACCGCATCCTGTTCGGCAAATGGTCCGGCACCGAGGTGAAGCTCGATGGTGAGGAACTCCTGATCATGAAGGAGTCCGACATCATGGGCATCATCGAGGGCCAGCCCGCCGCCAAGCGGAAGGCCGCCTGATCGGCGCTTGCCGAAACCCGACAATCACCAGACTGCAATAAAAGGGAAACTGATCATATGGCTGCCAAAGACGTAAGGTTCGGCGGTGATGCGCGCCAGCGCATGCTGCGCGGTGTCGACATCTTGTCCGATGCGGTGAAGGTCACGCTGGGCCCGAAGGGCCGCAACGTGGTGCTCGACAAGAGCTTCGGCGCACCGCGGATCACCAAGGACGGCGTGACCGTCGCCAAGGAGATCGAGCTCGCCGACAAGTTCGAGAACATGGGTGCGCAGATGGTGCGCGAGGTCGCCTCGAAGACCAGCGACATCGCCGGTGACGGCACCACCACCGCGACCGTTCTCGCCCAGGCGATCGTGCGCGAGGGCGCCAAGGCGGTTGCCGCGGGCATGAACCCGATGGACCTCAAGCGCGGCATCGACAAGGCGGTGGCTGCCGTCGTGGAAGAGCTGAAGAAGAGGACCAAGAAGATCACCACGCCGGCTGAGACCGCACAGGTCGGTGCGATCGCCGCAAACGGCGAAGTGGAGATCGGCAAGATGATCTCCGAGGCGATGCAGAAGGTCGGCAACGAGGGCGTGATCACGGTCGAGGAGGCCAAGGGCATCCAGACCGAGCTCGAAGTTGTTGAGGGCATGCAGTTCGACCGCGGCTATGTCTCGCCCTACTTCATCACCAACGCCGAGAAGATGATCGCCGAGCTGGCTGACCCCTACATCCTGATCCACGAGAAGAAGCTGTCGAGCCTGCAGCCGATGCTCCCGCTGCTCGAGAGCATCGTACAGTCGGGTAAGCCGCTGCTGATCATTGCTGAGGATGTCGAAGGCGAAGCGCTCGCCACCCTGGTGGTGAACAAGCTGCGCGGCGGGCTGAAGGTCGCCGCGGTGAAGGCGCCCGGCTTCGGCGATCGCCGCAAGGCGATGCTCGAAGACATCGGGATCCTCACCGGGGGCCAGGTGATCAGCGAGGACCTCGGTATCAAGCTGGAGAACGTCACGCTGGCCATGCTCGGCCGGGCGAAGAGGGTGCTGATCGAGAAGGAGAACACCACGATCATCGAAGGCGCCGGCAAGAAGCAAGATATCGTCGGCCGCTGCAACCAGATCCGCGCGCAGGTCGAGGAGACCACCTCGGACTACGACCGCGAGAAGCTCCAGGAGCGTCTGGCGAAGCTGGCCGGTGGCGTGGCCGTGATCCGCGTCGGCGGCGCTTCCGAAGTGGAGGTGAAGGAGCGCAAGGACCGCGTCGACGACGCGCTGCATGCGACACGGGCAGCGGTGGAGGAAGGCGTCGTAGCGGGCGGCGGCGTACCGCTGGCGCGTGCATCGCTCATTCTGTCAAAGCTGAAGGCGGACAACGACGATCAGCGTTTCGGCATCGAGATCGTGCGCAAGGCGGTGCAGACCCCGCTGCGCCAGATTGCCGAGAATGCCGGCGAGGATGGTGCGGTGATCGCCGGCAAGATCCTCGACCGGGACGAGTACAACTGGGGCTTTGACGCGCAGGCTGGCGAGTTCAAGGACCTGGTGAAGGCCGGCATTGTTGACCCGACCAAGGTGGTGCGGACGGCGCTGCAGGATGCGGCCTCGGTCGCCGGCCTGCTGGTGACCACCGAGGCGATGGTCGCCGAGAAGCCGGAGAGGAAGGGACCTGCGATGCCGGGTGGTGGCGGGATGGGCGGTATGGGCGGTATGGGCGACATGGATTTCTGATCCGAAGTCCATCACTGCAAAAAAGCGAGGAGGGGCGGGCCGCAAGGTCCGCCCCTTCTTGGTTTCTTGAGGGCTCGGATCTGCTGGTGACGCCAGCCATTTCGGATACAGAGAGTCCCTGTGCAGCCGTGCAGCCCGACGTTCAGTGCAATCCCATCAATAGCCTGGCCGCCGAACGCTTGGCATCGGTTCTGCTTACGCTGGCGATGGTGAAGGCCCGGAAGGCGGCTACGTCTACCCGGGCTACATCCAGTTTCCGTCAGCACGGCTTGCAGGTAATGGGGCGCGTTCCCATGCTCCGAGGATGTTCGTCGTCACTGAGGCAGAAGCCGCCGCGATCCGTGCCACCTTCGGCAGCGCGGCGAGTTGGCGGCAGCGAGTCGAGTTGCGCCGACTGTTCCCTGGCATGCGCCGGACACGATGCAGGCGCGGGAATGCGCTCGGACCATCGCCTGCGACGCCGCCCCGGTGACACGACGGCATGCTGGCAAGAGCCGCTAAAGCGGCTGTACGGACCGGTTGCCCCGGCGCGGACATCCAGTAGCAGGCCGCCGTGCTAGGCTCGGCGCTTAGGCCGGCCTGTCGTTACCGGTCGTCTTACTGCGAGAGCTTGCTGTGTGCTGCTCACGCTCGCCTCGCCAGGATTAGCCGAATGTGAACTTGGAGAAGATCTCCTCTGCGCGATTGAACGCCTTGTCCACCGCTGCCTCGGCCATCATGCCGTCCCTGATCAATTCGGCGCAGGCGGCCCCGAAACTCCCGTCCCCTTGCCTCGCATGGCGTCGGGAGGCTCGCGTGGGTAGGATCTGGTGTATTACAGGCCATGCATCTCGCGGACGTGTGACCATTGGGGTGCGGCGATGCAGGTGCGGGGCGTCTGTCGCGCGAAGCCGAAAACACTGAACCGCACTGCACCGGTGAGTATGAGGAGGTAGTCATGTGTAAGCTGCTTGCCATCGTTAGCTTGCTTGCTGTTCCAGGCTTGGTTGTTGTTCCCGGGCTGATGGCCGTTTCAGCCGGATCCGTCGTCTGCGCTCTCTGCCTTTCGCGGCGGTGCCGTAGCTACTTTCCGGCGCAAAATTCAAGAAACCGACCGGGTGAATTGGCCCGCACCACGTGACCGGCGCTGTTGTGAGGGCAATGATCGACCCGCCGATTGAGTCACCTTTACTGACGGGCCGACGGAGGTCACGTCAACAACGTGCGCCCAAAGCTCAGATTGATCCATGTGAGGGTGCGTTCCGCAAGCATTCTCCACCGAAGGTTAGCTAAGCGTCGCTGGGGCAGCCGAGGAGAACATTCCATGCCACAGAGCGCCGCGCCGCAGCCCGGCGATATCTACCTTAGCTTTAACGGCATCGATAGCTACGTGGAGGTCCCAAGCATCGGAGCCTATAGCGTTGCCACAGCTGACGCGCTGACAATCTCGGCTTGGATGCGGCCGGACGCACTAAACTTCCCGCAATTCGAGGGCACGCACTACGTCCATTGGATCGGCAAGGGAGAAGGCGCCGGGCCGACCGGTCAGCAAGAGTGGGCCTTCCGGATGTATAACCGTGACCACACCCAGGAACACCCGCCGCGGCCAAACCGGATCAGTTTCTACCTGTTCAACCCAGAGGGCGGATTGGGGGTAGGCAGCTACGTCCAGGATGTCGTGCACGAGCACGCATGGATCCACATTGTAGGCGTTGCTGACCTCACGCGCACCTACCTCTATTTCAACGGCAGCTACGTCCGTTGCGACACCTATCAGGGGCCATCCCAGGGGGTTTGCCCGATCCACTTCCAAGCGGCTCCGAACCAACACCAGCAGCTTGTCATCCAGCCACAGAACGGATCGGCTCCCTTGCGGCTCGGCACAAGGGACTTTGCAAGTTACTTCAAGGGCGGCCTGACGCGTGTGCGGATCTGGGGTCGGGCGTTGCTGGCCGCTGAGATCGCCGACCTCTACGCGGCGGATGTCGTCCCACAGGATGGCCTAGTCGCCGAATTCATGCTGGACGCTGACATGGGCCAGGTGGCTGCCGACACCGCTCAGGGCAACAACGGGACCATCGTCAGCGCAATCTGGCTAACGCAGCAATAGTGGTGGCAGCGGCCACGTCTCGGCGCTCACGATGCGGATTTGACGCAATCCGTCCAGACGTTCCAACCTGATGGCGTCCAGCGTTCTGATCTGATCCCGTCCAGCAGCATTCCAATCTGATGGCGTCCAGCGTTCTGACGAAGGCGTCCAGCGGTGTGGGTAGGGCGGCCGGGAAGAGGTGGCGTCTCGCAGGTCTGCATCGAGCTGGCATCCACTGCTCCATCGCAATCAATGGAGTGAGGGATGCCCACCAAGAGGCTGACCATGCGGCGGATACATCGAGGTGCCTGATGTGGACCGAAGAGACCCGCCGTCGCCATGACCGCAGCGGCCTGCGCTACAGCCATGACCTGACCGATGAAGAATGGGCCGAGGTCGCGCCGCTGATACCGCCCGCCAAACCGGGTGGCAACAAGCGCACGGTCGATATTCGCGAGGTGCTCAATGGGGTGATGTATATCACCGGTTCGGGCTGCCAGTGGCGTGACATCCCGAAGGACCTGCCGCCGCGCAGCACGATCCATGACTATCTCGATCGCTGGGAGCATGATGGGACACTGGAACGGAGCCATCATGCACTGTACGTGAAATGCCGGGAGCAGGCCGAGCGAGAGGCCAGTCCGACGGCGGCGGTGATCGATAGCCAGAGCGTGAAAAGCGCTGAAAAAGCGGGGCCTGGATTGATCCGCACGGCTATGATGCGGGGAAAAAGATCAAGGGCAAGAAGCGACACATCCTGGTCGATACGACCGGCCTGATGTTGCAGGCCATCGTGCATGCCGCAGATATTCAGGACCGTGACGGCGGTGCGATGGTGATGGCGACCTTGTTCGGCTTGTATCCATTCCTGCTCAAGCTCTACGCCGATGCCGGCTATCAGGGGCCGGTGTTCCAGACGGCCGTGAAGAAAATCATGGCCCAGGTGGACGTGGAGATTGTCAAACGGTCGGACCAGGCCAAAGGGTTCGTCGTTCTTCCCAAGCGCTGGGTCGTTGAACGAACGCTTGCATGGCTCAATCGCTGCCGCCGACTCGCCAAGGACTGGGAATGTCTCAACCGCAAGGCGCGAGCGTATCTGTTGCTCGCATCAATCCGCCTCATGGTGCGTAGGCTACGCAGGGTAACGGAATGATTCCGGACAGACCCTTAGACAAAGTGGCTGCCGTGTTCGAGGGAATAAAAACGATGGGAGGGAAGCATGAAGTTCGCAACATCAGCAGGTATCTGTGCACTCCTGCTAACGACCTTTCAAATGGCACAGGCACGCATTACCAAGATAACAATAGCGCGCATTGAGTCGCCGACCTTTGAGGGTCGTTCGTTCGGCAAGGTCGGCCAATACGAAAAACTCGTCGGCCGAATAGCGGGTGAAATCGATCCCGGCGATCCACACAACTCCATCATCACCGACGTCGACTTCGCACCACGCAATGCAAGTGGGAAAATCGAATACGAAACCGACATCATGATTTTGCGTCCGGTAGATCGTTCAGCGGGGAATCATAAGCTCTGGTACGAGCTCACAAATCGAGGCGCGATCCTAGCATTTCCACAGATCAATGATGCACCGAGCGGCGGCAATGACCCATCCAAGGTGGCGGATGCCGGTAATGGCTTCCTGATGAGGCTCGGGTTCAGCATTTTGTTCAGTGGTTGGGATACTACCGCTGCGCCCGGCGGCAATCGCTTCGTGATGAAAGCGCCGGTCGCGATCAATCCCGACAGATCGCCAATCATCGGACCCGCGCTGGAAGAGTTCAGCATCGACGACAACACGACTACGACTGGATCTTTGACTTATCCAGCCGCAACACTTAGACAGGTCCGGCGCAACGTTGACAATGCGGATGCGCTACGAGGATCAGCCAATTGCGATTCCCCAAGACAAAAGGGACTACGCCAACGAGGCCGGTACAGCGATAAAGCTTAGCGGTGCTCAAACGCTGTTCCAGCAGGGCGCTCTTTATGAATTCGTCTACCAAGCGAAGAACCCTGTAATAGCTGGAGTCGGTTTCACGGCAATCCGCGACATAACGTCATTTGCGCGCACTGCGCAGAAGGATGACGACGGCAACGCGAATCCACTAAATGGCGAGGCTACAGCGGTCTATTCGGCGTGCGTCTCGCAGCCGTGTAGAGCTATGCACGACTTTGTTTTACTCGGATTCAACGAAGACGAAAGTGGGAGGAAGGCGATCGACGGCGTCGTCAACTGGATCGGCGGAGCGAATGGTATCTACATGAACTATCGCTTTGCCCAACCGTTCCGGACTCACCGCCAACACATCAACCGCTGGTTCCCTGAATTCCAGACGCCATTCACCAATCAAGTCAGATTGGATTCGGTCGCCCACAAGACCGACGGAAGGCTGGCACGCTGCTCAGCGAATGCTGCCTGCCCAAAGATCTTTGAAGTCAACTCGGCAAACGAATATTGGGCAAAAAATATGGCCGTAGCTGCTGTTGACGATGCCGGCAGAGACCTTCGTGATGAGCCGGCGAATGTGCGGTCATACTTTATGGCCAGCTTGCCACACCAGGCCGGCGTCGGAGCAACTGGCCGGGGCATCTGTCAGCAAAACCGTAATCCTCTTGTGGCGAACGCTGTGCTGCGCGCGCTTCTTGTCGCCATCGACAAGTGGGTATCCACTGGGACCGAGCCGCCAGCAAGCCGGCTTCCGCGCGTGGCCGACGGTACGCTCGTGCCGCCCTTACCTCAGACGGAGCAGGGATTCCCTGCGATCCCTGGTGTAAAATATAACGGCCGCATGCACACAGGCGACCTATTGGACTACGGTCCGCAGTCGGCCGGAGGCATTCTGACCATCCTGCCACCGCGTCTCGTCGGTACACCTTATCCAGCCCTGGTTCCTAGGGCCGATTCAGACGGCAACGATATAGGCGGGATCCGCCTTCCAGAGGTTGCGGTTCCGCTCGCAACCTATACAGGTTGGAATTTGCGCGCCGTGCCGGTGGGCGGTGACGACGGTTGCGATAGTTTCGGTCAGCAGATCGATTTTGCCCGGACCAAGGCGGAACGTATGACCAATGCCGACCCTAGGCCCTCGCTCGAAGAGCGCTACCCGAGCCATGCCGATTACGTAAATGGGGTCGCTGCTGTGGCAAACCAGCTCGCGCGAGATCGTCTGCTTCTCGATGAAGATGTCCAGGCCTATGTGAAGAAAGGACAGAACACTCCGGTCGGAAACTAGCGCCTGGTTTATCTCGCCGACGGTCTCGCCGACGGTGCGGAAGGGCCTTGCCGAGTGGTTCAGATGCCGCATCGTCGGCGCCAGTCCGCCACGCCCCCTGCGAGCGTCCGAAGCGCAAGCGATGCTGGACGCCTTCGCCAGTGTCGGAGCCATTCGTTTTAACCTGACGTTGACGACGCGCGCCGGGGAAAAGAGATACTTTAAGCGCAGCGTCAGCGTTGCCGATCTTGCCAACCGCTTGCCCGCGTTGCTCGACAACACAACCCGCCAAGAGATCAACGTAATCGTGCGGCCCTATGGCCCCGGCGTCACCTTCATCCAACTCGACGACCTCAAGCCCCCACTTCGAGGGGCATCCCGCGCAGTGAGATTGGACGGGCCGTTACCCGCGCGTGCCAATAAGCACGGCGGCGCGCATCCTCGCTCCTCGGCGCACAGACCGACCAAGAAGGTGGCATGGTGCTCGTCGAGCCTGACCTGCCATCCCTGATTACAGAAGCGGGCGTCACCCGAATGGGTGGAGACCTGTCACTTGCCCGGACCGATACGCCGGCAAGTGACAGGGGCGCCCTTGCGCGTAGCACGCGCCCCGGCGGAGCGCAGCGGCGACGGGGACACGCCCAAGTTCGGTTTCTACATCTTGTGCCGCCGCTTACGTCGCGCGAGTTGCACGCGTGGTGCCGGCACGGCAGGCTATGCGTTTCATCGGCGACGGGCAGCGATGACGGATGGGGACGAGACAGGACGGCCGTCGCGGGTTGAGGTGACGGCGAAATTCCTGGCCGAGACCACGGCGAAGCAACGTGCCTATGAGACACGCCGGCGCCTGTGGACGGCGGCGTTTCGTCCATCAGACCCACGCGCACAGACCGCCGCCAGGTCGCGGAGCCGGGGTGCGATTCACGACCCGCGGCAGGGAAAATTCGATCTGTAGACCGACGTGTCACCGGACGCCTGGCACCGGCGCAGCGTAGCGGCGACGGAAAATGGAAGCCTGAGAAGTGCAGAGCTTACGGCTCTAGACTGCGCGCACGCCGATGCGCTCGCCCAGCCCGGGGGCGCGAGCTACCTACTCGCCGTTGTGGGTCGGGCGATTGCCTTTGCCTCGCTCCGACACAAGATCGAGATCAAGATATAGAACCGGGAGCGCAGCGAGGGGCGCACCTGGTTGGGATGGAAACCGGACTCTTAACTCCAATGGAATTTGACGAACCGCCAATGGCGAAATACGGTCACACGTTGCCGCGGTTCGTTTCGATTGGGAGAGGAAAGATGTTCCGCAAACTGCGATTTCTTGCCTCGCGTTCGGTCGCCCTGGTCGGGTTGTCAATCTTCGCCACCGCCTATGCGAGTCTAAGCCAAGCGCACGGCCAATGCCGGAACCACCAAGACCAGCTTACCGCAACCCAGAGCGATCCTCGCTACCCCGCCTTGCAGAAGGCCCTTGATAGCTACTTCGCTGAGCGGCAGAAGGCGGAAGGCTTCTCAGGCATTAGCCTGCATGTCAGTTTCTCGGCCACTGGACCGGCGCTCGATCTCGCCAGCGGCAGTTCCTCATTTCAGAATGGGGGACCCTTGTGTCCGGACACGCTGTTTCAGATTGGCAGTATCACCAAGAGCTTCACCGCCGTGCTGATCTTGAAGCTGGAGGCCGAGGGCGTGCTGGACATCCATGATACAGTTGGCAAGTGGTTGCCCGAGTATCCAGCGTGGTCATCCATCACCATCGAGCAGTTGCTGAACATGACGGCGCCAATCAACGACGACTACATATTGGATACCGCTTTCCAGACAGACTATGTCGCGGACCTTCGTCGGAATTTCACGCCCGCGGAGCTGGTCGATTATGTTTATCCCGGGACCGAACAGACGGTTCCCTGGAAATACATCAACACGAAATACATCCTGGCTGGCATGATCTTCACTAGGGCCAGTGGCATGTCGTATGCGACAGCGCTCAGGACAATGCTCCTGGAACCACTGCATTTGGACGAAAGCTGGTACCGCCCCCGCGTGCCGCCGAAACGATTACTCGATGCCATGCCCAGCGCATATTTTTGGCAGTCATTATGCGAAGGCGCGGCAAACGTGGAACCACCTTGCCCGCAGTTTCCATTGGATAACTTCCTCGGCCAGGACTTCAAGGTCACAAGCCTGTCCTCCTTGGATAGCTCGGGAGGGATCGTCGCGAGCCTACCCGACGTAAGTCATTGGGTGCGGGCGCTGTTCAGTGACACACTGCTGCCACCAAAACAGAAAGCCGAGTTGTTCTCTGTCGTCTCGAAGGCTTCGGGACAACCGATTGCAGCAACCTCCTCAAGCGACCCGGGTGGCTTTTCGCTAGGGATCGGCCAGACTTGGTTTCCTCGGCTAGGGAGTGTGCTGTGGTTTTACGAGGGCCAAACGTGGGGCCATACCGTTATATGGTTTCGCCGCCCTGGAGACGATATGGTCGTTGTCATGGCGGAGAACGCCATCAACGCCGGTGACCAATTTGCTTCTCTTTACCTAACGGTGCTTGGCATTCTCGAACCCGACAGCGGGATCAATCCCGAGGTCGCGCCACCACTGCCCCACGACCCGACACCCTCAATAAGGTCGCGAGGAAACGGGCGCATGTAGGAGCGGAAACACAGGGGCTAGCCGATTTCATGCGTCGACCTTGGCGAGCTAGGGCACGGGATAGCTGGGCTCGAGCGCTCGAGCGCTCGAGCGGGCGTGAGCCCGAAGCCGATGTGCTGTTGCACAGGCCAGGGCTGCACTGGGCGGGAAGGGCGCCGTCGAAAATCGAGTTCGGGATGGACCGGCAGACCTTCGCCGCTACAACGCGGACGGGATTGCCGGACTATCCAACCGGCATTCGCCGGGACGCTTGCCAAGGCTGACGGAAGGCCAGAAGGCAGTGCTGAAACTGGTCCTGCCGGCCATTCTCCATCCGGCCTTCGTTCACGCTAGAGATCCTGAGGGCGGCCTGGAAGGACTTTCCGCCCGGTGAACATGGCCGAGACAATGGTGCCACCCTCACGCAATTCGGTCAAAACCACAGCAGCGACGTGCAGCACGACTACGACGACAAGCAGGTAGAAGGTCAACTCATGCACCTCAGCGAACGGTGTGCGGAATGAACGCATGGCCGCGTAGGCGCTCGGTTCCATCAGGTTCCGCGTCAATGGCGTGAGGGTAGAGACATCAACATTTGGCGCGGCGATCCAGCGTGTGATCCAACTTCCGAATGGTGGATAGAAAATGTCGGTTCCTGCCAGAAGGAGCCCGGTCACGGCCTGCACCATCAGAAGCAGCAGAATGACCAGGACGGCCAATCGACCTGCGGGATTGTGCCCGAGATAGTGCTTGGGATGTCCGGCAAGGAATGCAGCGAGATATGCTTCAAGCGCACGCCAGTATCCTGGACCGCCAGGAAGAACAGCGCGCCAACGCGCATACTGATTGCCAAAAAATGCCCAGACGAAACGCCACAGCAGGTTGAGGGTCATGACGTAACCCAACCAGACGTGGATCGTCTTGATCGTTACCCGCCCCGCAGCCGACACGCCGAGGCTGCCAGCAAACAGGATGAGGATCCCGACCAGGATCAGGCCCAGCACCGATAGGGCATTGATCCAGTGAAACCACCGCGTCGGGGCGTCCCAAACATGATAAGCAACAAGTCGGTCGTCGGCGTTCGCCATAATGTTCCCTTCAGCGGCACACGCCGCGGTCTGACACACGTGTTGAGGATCGGCCCGGTCACCAGCCCGTGCTGTTACGGCCATAGCCCCCGTCGAACGGTCGCTGCCGATTTATGTTGAAGTGCCGCTCAATCGGTCCACGATTATATCCGTCGAACGTTCCTTTCGATCTGAAAAGCTGGTTCTCGCTACGTGCGGGGCCGGCTTTTTGGTGCCTGCGCGGCAATCGCTCGCTGGCCTGTGGGAGAGCTTCCGCTGGTCGCACGAGACGATGACGCGCAGCTTCACTGTTATTCGGCGCGGCAGTTGGCCTCCTATCGGCGCCGAACATTGACCCCAGATATGGCTGTCTAGCGTTCTGAAGTTCTTGCAAATTCTGGGACGGGGTCATGGTTGGACGCCGATCCGCACTCAGACGCCACGCCGAATCACACTGGGACAACCGATTCTGGCTGGATCGAGAGCGATGGCTACGCGACCACGCGATGTTCGATCCGCAATCGACAGCAAGCTGCGTGGATGTGACATCGTCAAGATCAAGATCGGTGACCTCGCCAGCGGCGGCGGAGTTCGCTCACGCGCGATCGTCATCCAGCAGAAGCTGGCGAGCTCGGTCCTCTCCCGAGGCAAGGTCCGCCCGCTCGGTGTCAGCCTGCGAGCTGACCGAGACGTTAACTCGCCCGGCGGCCATCGACATTGCACCTGCGACAAGCCGGCTACACCTGCAATGAGGATTTCGCTGGGCTCGCGAGCCGCTGCGGCGACACCATGTCGGTGCTTCCCAGGCTTCAGACCGGCCGTGCGCGCGTCGTTGCTGCCCGATAGATCGACCTACCGCGCACTGCCGGCGCTGCTGACTGGAGCTGAGGAGCGTGGGCCTACCAGCTTGGCTAGTTCGCCCAGCCACAACACCGAGCTTGCCACCACCGTGCAGACCAGCCAATCGACGGCGTCGAGGCCCACGGTCGAGAAGGCCTGCTGCAGAAGCGGCACGTAGATCACAGCGGCTTGCAGGAGGACCGACCCCGCGATCGCTGCCCACAGCCAGCAATTGGAGAAGAGCCCAACGAACGCGCTACGGTCCTCAGAACGCGCGTTCAGGACGTTAAAGAGCTGGAACAGCGTCAAGGTCATGAAAGCCATTGTCTGTGCATGGCGGAGGTCACCCGAGCCCTCGATGAAGCCACCAGGCAATGAACCGTCGAGCACGAGCAGCGTCCCCGCTGCCATGACCGCGCCGACCAGGAAGAGGTTCACCCACATCCGGCGCGTGATCACCCTCTCGCCACGAGGCCGCGGCGGCTGAGCCATCGTCCCAGCGTCCACCGGATCGACGCCGAGTGCGAGCGCGGGTGCGCCGTCGGTCACTAGGTTGATCCACAGGATCTGCGTCGCCAGCAGCGGCAGCACCAAGCCCTGGCCACCTTGCGCCCGCAAGCCGATCGCTTCCGTCAGCAGGACGCCAAAGAACATTGTCATCACCTCGCCGAGGTTCGAGGACAGCAGGTAGCGCAGGAACTTTCGGATGTTCGCGAATATAGCACGGCCTTCCTCGACCGCCGCGACGATGGTGGCGAAGTTGTCGTCGGCGAGCACCATATCGGCCGCCTCTCTGGAGACATCCGTGCCCGCGATGCCCATCGCGATGCCGATGTCAGCCGTCTTCAGCGCGGGTGCATCGTTGACACCGTCGCCGGTCATCGCGACTGTCGCGCCATTGCGCTGCAATGACTTAACGATACGCAGCTTGTGTTCGGGGTTGACGCGTGCGTAGACGGACACCTTGCGGATCGTCCGGTCGAGCACGGTGTCCGGCATGGCTTCGATCTCTGCACCGGTCACAGCGAGCCCGTCGGTGGCGATGCCAAGCTCGGCGGCGATGGCGCCTGCAGTCCTGGGATGATCTCCTGAGATCATGATCGGGCGGATGCCGGCCCGCCACGCCCGTGATACCGCCTCCTTCACTTCTGGGCGCGGTGGATCGATCATGCCGACGAGCCCCAGGAACACTAGGTCCTGCTCGAGATGCTCGTCGGTCTGCTCGCGATCGAAGCCCTCCCGCGGCAGCACTCGAAACGCGATCCCGAGCGTCCGCAGGGCCGCGCCTGCCATCTGCTCGTTGCGTTGCAGGATTTCGGCCTTGCGTTCCAGCGTGAGCGGTCTCGTTTCCTCTCCCACCAGTTCATAGGCGCAGAGCCTGAGCAGAATGTCCGGCGCCCCCTTGGTGAAGGTGAGCAGGCGTTCCTGCCTTTCGGCATCGCTGTGGACCGTGCTCATGAGCTTGCGCTCAGAGGAGAAGGGAACTTCCGCAATGCGTGCGAAGCGGGCAGCGAGTGCCTCGCCTTCCAGTCCGGCCTTGCGCGCCGCGACAATCAGTGCCCCTTCCGTCGGATCGCCCTGTACCGTCCAACGCCCGTCACGATTTTGCAGCACAGCGTTGTTGGCACTGCATGCAGCGGAGAGCGTTCGGACGAGCTCGGATCGAAGCGTGCCGGAGATTTCATCGCCTCTCTCTGACCGCACCTCGCCCGTGGGTGCATAGCCAGAGCCGCCAAGGCTTACGCTCCCGCTGGCTGTCACGACGCGGCGCACGGTCATCTCGTTCCGCGTGAGCGTGCCCGTCTTGTCGGAGGCGATGACATCGGCAGAGCCGAGTGTCTCTACCGCCGCAAGGTGACGGACAATTGCATGGCGCCGTGCCATCCGCTGCACTCCGAGCGAGAGCACCGCCGTCACTACCGCCGGCAGCCCCTCCGGCACCGCCGCCACGGCGAGTGCCACGCCCAGGATGAGCACGTCGAAGATGGCCCTGGCTCCGTGCACATCCTCGACAATGAGGATGGTCGCGACCATCACGACGGCAATGGCGATGACGATCTTGCCCAGCAGCCGGCCGACGCGGTCGAGCTCCTTCTGCAGGGGAGTGATTTCCTTGGGTGCCGCCTTTAGCATCCTGGCGATGCGCCCCATCTCGGTCTGCATGCCAGTGGCCGTGACCACCCCTTGGCCGTGGCCGTAGGTGACTGTCGTGCCGCTGAAGACCATGTTGCTGCGATCGCCGAGCGGCACCTCATCCACGATAACGGTAGTCTGCTTCGACACCGGCAGACTCTCGCCCGTGAGTGCCGCCTCCGCTGCCTGCAGCGCCGTGGACTGGATCACGCGTCCGTCGGCAGCGATGGTATCGCCCTCCTCGATGAAAATGATGTCTCCCGGGACGATCTCGGTCGCCGGAACGCGCTGCCGCATGCCGTCTCGCAGGACCTCGGCGTGAGCCGCGGACATCCGGCGTAGCGCTGCCACCGCCTGTTCCGCCCGGGAACCCTGGATGTAGCCCATTAGTGCGTTGAGCAGCACGATGGCGAGAATGGCCATCGCCTCGTACGGCAACGCGCTGTCACGTTCGAGCAACCACAGTGCCACCGAGATCAGGGCGGCGATGAGAAGCAGGACGACGAGGATATCTTGAAACTGAGCGAGGAAGCGCTTCCATCCGGGGATGGGCTGCTCCGCCACAAGCTCGTTCCGGCCAAAGCGTTCCAGCCGCGCCCGGGCCTCCGCACCGCTTATGCCTTGCCCCGGCGCCGCGCCCAGTTCAGCGAGCACCTCGTCGGCCGACTGCCGATAGGGGGCGTGATTCTGCGGCGAGACGGGGTGGATCATCGGGCCGCCTGGTGGAAGCTCTCGTAGCGAGGACCACCTGCGACAGAACCAATGCAATGCGCAGGCGAACACTGCGCAGGTCCTGGCCGATGAGAGGGCGTCACTTTCGCTCGCTCTCCCTAATCAATACGACTACCGAGTGCGCGGAGGGGCACGCCCGGTAAACTCCTCCGGACAATTCGGCCAAATCCTGCTAGGGAACGATGTCGTCCGGCGAGGCAAGTGATGTATCTATCCATCGGCGCCATGCACCCGCCTGACCTTCGCGCGGCCCCGGCAACTCGAAATCGAGTGTTTCCCAGTAAGCATTGGGGATCATGTAAGCGCCAAGACCCTGGGGCGGAAGCTCCGACTCGAATGCAAGGCTATGGGAGTGATCGATTCTGACCGTGGAGTTCGAACATAGATTGCGGGCAGGGCCGCAACGCGAGCGCAATAGCCGTGCAGGACCGTTCCACACTCGGCGGCTGCGTAGCAGCGAACTATGGGTCATACACCGGCAGCTACTACCCAGGCGGCTACGCCTATCCCGGGTATATATACGGGTATCCGGGGAACTCGGCCGGGTTTGGCGGCTTCTGGGTTGGCGGAGAGCATGGCCACTGGCCTAGATGGCACGGCAGCAGGGGCAACTGGCACAATCACCGGTCTGGATGGCACGGCACACGTGGCAATTGGCACGGCCACCCGGCCGGAGGCATCCAGGGGTCAGTGGCTGGCACCGGTGAGCCCTTTCTCGAAGTAGCCGGCATCTGGCGCCACTGTCAGACGAACATGGGCAGACTGGTCACATTCGCGGTGGGCTGGTGCTTGGCCAGTTCAGCGCTGGCGCAATCGCCGCAGGATCACCTGACTAGCCGGCAATCTCGCGAGAAACAGTCTGACCATTCGCGCCGCCAGCTCGAGCAGCAACAGCAGCTAAATCAGGAACGGTTCCGTGCCGAACGCGGTTGGCAGTTGCACCCGCGGCCACAAGCGCCCTGGGAGGAACGTCGCCGTGAGGATGAGTTGCGCAAGGAGTTTCAGCGGGGCCGGCAGCCTCCTTCGCCGTGACCACCATGTCGATTCCTGCGATGTCCGCACCGCGCGCTGCGCCAGAGCATCACGGGACGAGAAACAATTCCGCGACGCAGCCCGCTGCCAGAGCCAATGCGGCGACGATCGTCATCCGAACGCCCGCGATGGCCCAACCGGTTATCCTCGTCAGAGCACTGGCGTGCGTGATTGCCCGCTCCCAAGGGTTATCGACCTGTTGCACGCCGTAGAGCGCGGCGTGGGGGTGCTGGTGCCTGATGAGCTCGATGTAGCGTTCCGCGATCTGCCAGGCGAGCGCCTGGTCCGGAACGCTAAGGTAGAACGTATTGAACCGGCGCCGCTTCCTGCCGTCCGGCGGCACGTCGTTATGTGCGTACTCAACCAGCCACATGGTCCCCGCGTCCGCGCCGAAGCCAACGCAATTCCGGCGTTCATCATGTTGCCGTTACTTTGTCCGGAGACACGCCTGCAGGCCGATGCCGAGCGGCGGGCGCTGGGCGCGGCTCAGGAAGGCGTGGCGGGGGAGTAAGGCAGTAAGGCGAATAACCCGGAAAAAGGACCGCCGCGACGGGGACTGTCGGGGCGGCACGTATCCTTGTGGAGGAACAACTGTAACAGTATCGCTGCTGGCTGGCCGATCGACATTGATCTAGCCTAGATCAACTCGGGTGTCACGGCGCGCGCTCGGCCGGCTGGCGCGGCTCCGTAGGTTGAGCGGCGGTGCAACTGGCGTGCGACGCACCGTCGCCTGAAGGCTGGAGTTCCACGGTCTGCTGCTCTGCATAATGCTTGACCGGCCTTGCGACGCGCTCCTTGGCTGCTGGAGACGTTCGAGAACGAATACACGACGCTATATAAGAGCCTTGAGTTCACTGGATTTGACCGCGTCGCGCTAGCCACCGCCCAAGGGGAGATCGCGCCATGTGTTTCCTTTTTAGCTTGCTGCCAGCCACGTTCTGGGTGGTCATTGGCTACTTTGTGTTATTTTCCTCCTCGAAGGTGGAGGACGGGATAAGAACCTTTGGTCGGGTCTTAGCAATCTGGATTTTTGTGATTGCAGCCTTTCTTCTCATCGCTGGGGCTTACGTCACGCTCGCCGGTCTCTGTCCGGACATGTCAAAATTGCATTCGTCCATGATGTCTGGCCCGGCCCAATAAGTCTGTCCGGTGTTGCGCGACGCTGTTGCTGGACGCTGCGCACATCATCGAGGACAAGAACGAGCGGCTCGGTCAGCCCATTGTGACGAACGGAATCCCGCTGTCTAAACTTCACCACGCTGCGTTCGATGCTCATCTGATCGGCATTGACCGAGATTATAGGTTGCATGTTTCAGATCGCTTGCTGGCTCGGCATGATGGTCCAATGCTCGATGCTCTCAAGGGTCTGATCGGCGCTATGCTCCATCTACCAGATCGTCCCAAGGATCGACCCGACCGTGAACGGCTTGAAATGTGCTTCACTAAGTTCAGGGCAGCGGCGTAGTTCCTTTGATACCATTGATCGTTGGCATGGATGCTCGGGGAGAGGCGTTGCCTTCAACTCGCCGGAATCATTCAATGCACAATCGCCCGAAGCCACTCACTCGCAATTCGCTTGTCCTCAGCGGTAATCGAGTGGCCGACCGGCAGCACATGATGGGTCACCAATGCTCCAGCACGAACCAGCCGCTCAGCCAGTCGCAAGCCATCGCCGGGCGATCTGCGACTGTCCTTCTCACCGTCGATGATCAGCACCGGCATACTGTCCAGGCGGTGCGGGAGATCGTGAGTGAACGGGGAGAGCGGGCGGAACAGGATCGCCCCCGCCAGTACGCCAGGATGGGCCAGCAACAGGGCTGCCGCCATGATCGCACCGTTGGAGAAGCCGATAGCTATGGGCCGTCTGGCGAAGTTGTAGCGGGCGCAGGATGCTTCGATGAATTCCGCCAGCACAGGCGCTTTGGCCTCAATGGCAGCCTCATCCACCCGGCGATCTGGAAAGCGATGGAAGAAGGCATACCCCTCCTCTATGGCAACCGCCACGAATGCCGCGATGTGATCCCCCGCCTTGGACCCCCAGTTTGCTGCGTGCAATACGCCGGCCATGAGTCACCGCTTCTGCCGGTACGCGGACGACTGCAACATCTATGTTCGCAGCCACCGCGCCGGCGAGCGGGTCATGGCCTCGGTGAGCCGGTTCCTGACCACGAAGCTGCGGCTGAGGGTCAACGAGACGAAGAGTGCGGTGGCGCGACCGGAGGAGCGCAAGTTCCTGGGGTTTAGCATCTCGAACGACGGGGGCGAGCGGCGCATCGCGCCGAAGGCACTCGACGTATTCAAGACGCGGATCCGGGAGCAGACCTGCCGGACACGAGGGCTCAGTCTGTCGCAGATTACCGCGGAGCTGACGCCATACCTCATCTGGTGGCGCAGCTACTTCGGCTTCTGCCAGACCCCACGAGTGCTCACGAACCTGGAAGCGTGGATCCGCCGAAGACTACGCTCGTATCTTTGGCGGCAGTGGGGGAACGGGCACAACCGCTTCAAAGAACTGCGCCAGCGTGGCGCAACAGAGTTCAGAGCAGCGGTCGCCGCCGGTTCGCCGACGGGGTTCTGGCGTATGTCAGGACACCCGACGGTCCAAGCGGCCCTACGCAACCACTACTTCGATGCCCTCGGTCTCCCCCAACTCTATGTTCCGACCCCAGCATAACTCGATCGAACCGCCGCGGTACGTGACCAGGTGTGGGAGGGGCGGCGCCGTGAGGCGCCCCCCTCCCGATCAACGCCGCTTATCGCGTGTGGGGGAATTACTTGCGCCGGCCCGTCGGGATCAGGCCGATCCCAACGGGCTCAGGGCACATCGTGGAAGCCCCGTTCGGACCGCCGAAGAATTCGACAGTCTACCTGTGACTCCACTCACAGTCAGCTATGTGGCAGAGGGAATACCCTCCCGAGATACGGCTAGCGCCATGCGAGGCCCACAGCCGCTCAAGGGAGCCAAGCTATGAGTAAGCTGAGGATTTTATTGGGGATCTCCGCAATCACCGCAGTGAGCCTTGCCAGGTACCGGCTCCGCCGATGCCGACGGCGGCGCCATCATTCCCAACACCTTCTTCACCCAGCTGCCGGGCGTCGTCCCCACGGTGCCGGCGCAGAATGCCTCCGCAATCGGGATGGCACAGAAGAACGGGCAGGCGGCCGGGGCTTACGTGACCCAGTCGAACCGCGGCACCTGGCTGTTCCCGCCCAACCAGACAGGTGGCGGCGCCAACGACTAGGCTCAGTGGGTGGTTGACGAGGCGGGCATCCAGCTGCGGTACGAGGCGCTCGATCCGATTTTGGATGAGCGGGGGCGGCGGCGCTTCGCGGCGGCCGAGGCGCGTGCGGCGGGCCACGGCGGTGTCGCACATCACCGGCTTGGTACGCAGCACGATCATTCGAGGCCTGGCTGAATTGTCTGGTGATGCTGCATGCGATGCGGTGTCATACCGTGTTCGACGGTCAGGGGTTGGACGCAAGAAGCTGACCGAGCTGTGTGATTTGCAGGGCTTGGTCGAGCCGACGACGCGCGGTGATCCAGAAGCGCCGCTGCTGTGGACCAGCCGCAGCCTGCGCAATCTGGCCGCGGCGTTGCAGCGATGGGCCACCGCATCGAGCACATGTCGTCGCCGATCTGCTGCGCCAGCTCAATTACAGCCTGCAGGGCAACCGCAAAACCAAGGAAGGCAGCCACACGCCTGATCGCGATGCGCAGTTTGATCGTTTGATCACATCAACACCGCGGTGAAGGCTGCCCTTGCCGCCGGCCAGCCGGCGATCTCGGTCGATACCAAGAAGCAGGAATTAGTCGGCGACTTCAAGAATGCCGGCCGTGAACTGCGACCCAAGGGACAGCCAGAGGCCGTGCGTGTGCATGACTGCAAGATCCCCGGGACGCCGGCCTGCGCCGGGCACTCTTTATCCAATTTCAAGCCATCTGGCAGCGCCTTGGGTTTGCCGCAGGCCCGGTCCAGCTGCGCTTGGGTGAGATTTTTGGCGTCGCTCAGGGCGGCGGCGCCCAGGTAGGCGTTGCTCAGGTTGGCGCCGCACTTTACGCAATAAGCTTGCTTGAAGATGCCCTTGGCGCGAACGCCGACAGAACCTGTGTCTCCTGGAGTGGGTCAGTTGTACCGGATGCCCAGCTGATTGAGCAACCGCTGGCCCTCTTGTGGCGAGGGCGGCTTAGCGGCGGGCGGTGGTGGCGGAGGCGCCGGGCGTGGCGTCGCCTGCTGCTGCGGCTGCTGGTGAAACTGCCGCTGCTGATAGACGTACGGTGGCGGGCGGCGATTGTAGTATTCATAGCCGCCACCGTAGCCGAGGTAGTTTGAGTCGTAGTAGGCTGGCCCGTAGCCGCCGCCATATCCGCCGTAGCCTTCAGCACAGCCGCTGAGGCCGCAAGCCACGGCAACAAGGATCAGATGCGCGCCAGGCTTCATCGCCCCTCAACGATAGAGGCAAGAGAAGGTTCTGGCGATGCTGATCGAACCCTTGCCCAGATATTTATCAAACCGCAAATATTCATCATAAGGTTGGGGCCGGGAAATTCGGACAGGAGTTCGATTGGCGATTGGAGACCGCAATGGCAATAAAAAAGGCGACGCCACAGCGCCAATGGCAGCCGAGTTCGGCGTCGCCTTAGTTTGCGTGCCTGGCAAAGGGAGCACGCAGAGAGGTGGGTTGCTACGTCGCGATGCAGGCGGCATAGGTACCGGTGAGCTGCCGGCCATGCGCACGCGCTGTGGCGTGCACAGCAGTGACGTGGACGAACACCGCCGTCGCGATCGGCGTGATGAATCCGACCAGGTGAAGCTGACCTGGCCATTGTCGAGCCCGACCAGGCGGCTGTTGGCGATGGCAACGCGGTGAGTGTAGCGGCCGAGATAGCCGAGCACCTGCGCGGGTCCCGCGAATGGAGGTTTGGAGAAGACGACGGCGGTAATCCAGCTGGATGAGACGACGGCCAAAGCAGCCCCTCACGGAAGAGCCTCCCCCGCCGTCCGACGCGGATGCGGCCTCGATCACCTTCGGTGCGCCAGTTGCCGGAACCATTTCGAAGCGGCGCTGCCAGACGACGACGATGCGTCGCTGCTGTTATCGCCCGGGACGGAATACGAGATCCGGCGCGAGGGGCACGGGCAGGTGCTGGTTCAACCATTGGTCGGCCCGCGTGGGTAAGCCGGCCATATGGCGCGGGCGGCAGCGGTGAGGTGCGCGGGCGCCGACGGAATCGCGATCGCCGGCTGCGGCGTTTGTCGGCATACGCGCGTGCGCGCGCGCGCGCGTGTGTGGAGGTTCTAAAAGCTGCAGGTAGAAGGCCGTGGGCCGACGCGACCAGCACCGGGCGGCTGATGATCGCCGTCCTTGGCGGACTGGCGGACGTGGAGCGCGACTTGATCCGCACCCGCACGGCGGAAGGCCGCAGCGGGCGAAAGCGCGCGGGCAGCACATGGGCCGCCCACCGAAGCTCACGCCGCAGCAGCAGAAGGAAGCACGGCGGCGGAGGGCGGAGGGAGCGATCGACTTAATCGGTAGGGTCCGTGTTGAAGGACGACCAGCGTGGCTGCCGAAACGGGTAGTTCAGAGAGATAGGTACCATCCCTCCCCGTAGGCAGCGCGGCATTCGCTATGCCCTGCACTGCTCCCGATCCGATCAACCAATACCAGCTGCCGTCGCATCGGATGGACGATGTGCTGCCCGTTGAGGGCGAGGCCGCCCGTATCGACCTGCTGAAGATCGACGTGCAGGGCGCGGCGCATACGCTGCTGGAAAATGCCCCGCAGGTCCTGCGCAACACGCTGGTCTGCCACGTCGAGATCGAGTTCGCGCCGGTGTATCTCGGCGAGAGGCTCTTCGGCGATATCGACACGCTGCTGCGCGCGGCCGGCTTCTGCTTCGTGGATTTCTTCAGCCTGGGGCGGCAGCGCTATGTCGCTTTCGACACCTCGCCGGCCCGAGCCTTCCATCGCGGGCGGACCCTGTGGGGCGACTGCATCTACATAAGGGGCCTGGATACCGAAGGCGCGCTGTCGGCCGATGACCTGTTCCGAGCCGCCGTCATCGCGCACTGCTGCTACAACAAGCAGGACCTTGCGGCGGAGTTGCTGGGCAGGCTGGACGCCATGTCGGGCACCGGCCTGCGGAAGGACTACATCGACGGCGCCGCTGCATGAACGCTATCGCGGGCAGCCGGCTGACCCGGTATCCACCGCTCTCCTGGGCGCGCTCGCTCGCGCGCCATGGGCTGGATGCGCTGGCAGTACGGATCGCCGCCCGCCATGCGGTCGTGGCGCCCGCCGAACCGCCACGCCCGGCGAGTGAGCCGGTCGCCGTCACCGATGGCGAGGCAATCGAACTGGCACGGCAGATCCTGGGCCAGCAGGCGATGCTGACCTATCACAGCCTGAACCGGCTGGACCGCACGCTGCTGCTGCAAGGCCGCATCGCCGCAATGCAGATCGGCGCCCGCGACAAGATCGGCCATCTGGGGGATGTCGAGTTTCGGGTGTGCTCGCAATGGGGCGAGGACGGCATCATCGAATGGCTCTGCCAGCGCATTCCGAACATCTCCCGCTCCTTCGTCGAATTCGGCGTGGAGAACTTCGCCGAGGCCAATGCCCGCTTTCTGCTGGAGAACCGCGGGTGGCGCGGGCTAGTGATGGACGGCAGCGCCACGCACATGGCCGGCCTGCGGCAGGATGCGCTGTACTGGCGCCACGATCTGACGGCGGTCGCAGCCTTCATCACCGCCGAGAACATCAACCGCTTGATCAGCGAGAACGGCTTTGCCGGCGATCTGGGGATCCTCAGCGTCGATATCGACGGCAACGACTACTGGGTGCTGGAAGCGATCGACTGCGTCGATCCGGCGATCATCATCTGCGAGATCAACGGCGTCTTCGGCGACCGCGACGACCTGGCGGGACCGGTCGTCGGGTCGTTCCGAGAGGTTCGCGCGTGGGCGCCGCGCCACCGCGATTCGCGCGACTGGCACGGCGAGCTTGATCATGTGCGCGGGCTTGGCTGCTATGAACTTGTCGCCGACATGCCGGTGGTCGATATTCCGTCCAGACGACTGGTTGCGATGCGGGAGCTGGAGCCGCTGTACAGCGACGCGTTCCTGGAGGATTTTCGGTAGGCTCTTGATGACACATGCAGTTGAGACACCGGTAGCCATCGGCGAGTTGATTGACAAGATCACCATCCTGGAGATCAAGGCCGAGCGATTTACCGACGCCGCCAAGCGGAAGAACGTGGCGGCGGAGCTGAGCATGCTGCGCGCGCGGCGCGATCAGGTGGTCCCGCAGTCGCCGCAGCTCGATGCGCTGGGTGCGCTGCTGAAGGCCGTCAACGAGCGCATCTGGGAGCTGGAGGACAGCATCCGGGACTGCGAGCGGCGGTCGGATTTCGGACCGGACTTCGTCGCCGTGGCGCGGAGCATCTACCGGACCAACGACGAACGGGCTGCGGTGAAGCGCCAGATCAACGTGGCACTCGGGTCTGATCTGATCGAAGAGAAATCCTACGCGGCTTATTGATCTCATAAAGGACTGCCGAATCCATGGATAGCAGCGTTGACAAAACCGAGCGAAGACACTCATGGCTCAACCGGCTGGCCCTCCCGCGCGATCGTCGCTCCGTTTCAGATTCGCTTGTTGTCTATGTTCATGTGCCCAAGGCTGGCGGCAGGTCGATGATGAGGATGTTACGGGATGTGTATGGGGACAAGCTCCTGGTGGCACATCCCAAGGGGTGGCCTCAAGTGTTGTCAGACGATGTCCTCCGAGACATCAGAGCGAGACCACAGTTTTATCAAGCGTTTTCAGGACATCATGCGTTTGGCATTCACGAGATATTCGGGCGTTCAGCACGCTACATAACAACCGTGCGAGAACCGTTGTTGCGCCTTGAGTTGTACTACAACTTTGTGAAGCATTGGGAGATTTATCACCATCACGGGATCGCAAAAGAAAGGAATATACGGCAATTTCTTGAATATTTGCTAGACAACAATGACATAGAGGTATCAAACCTACAATGCCTGCTCATGTGCGGTGAAAAGAGTTTTGAGAAGGCCCGAAGCAATTTGGAACAGAATTTCGAGTTTGTGATTTCGCTTCCCCGCCTAGCGGAGGCACCGCCGGTATTGGCGAAAGCTCTTGAATGGCCATTTATACCCCAGCTACACCATGAAAACGGGACAGACCACAAGGAGACCATGACAGAATTACCCGGAAGCATGATCGCGACGCTTTCGGCGATGAATTTAGAAGACCGTCAGTTGTACGAGTATGCAGAAAAACGATGGTCTAATACAATGGGAGTTCCCCCGGCTCTGCCGGGGAGGCAGTAGAAGTTTGACATTTCCGGGGGTGTTCCCCGGCTATCCATCGATGAAACTCCGCATCGTGATCCGCCAAAGCACACGCATATGGAGTTCCATCAATGGACGAGCAGGAAAGCCTAAACCACAGCAAGTGGGTGTGCAAATACCATGTCGTGTTTATCCCCAAGTGCCGAAGAAAGACGTTATACGTGCAGTTGCGGCAGTATCTTGGGGAGGTGTTCCGTAGTTTGGCTGAGCAGAAGGAGAGCCGGATCGAGGAGGGGCATTTGATGGCGGATCATGTCACATGATGATCTCGATCCCGCCGAAATACGCCGTTTCGCAGGTGATTGGCTTCATCAAGGGGAAAAGTGCGATACACTGTTAAGTGTCAGCCGTTGGCCGCGGTTTTTGGTCTGGGGCAGCGACGTGGCACGCGCTATTTTGACCAGCGCCAGGGGAGCAGGGTGTCGATTTGGCGGATCGGGTGGTCAGCGATGCGGCTGAGGACATCGGCCAGATAGTCCTGCGGATTGATGCCGCACATCTTGGCGGTTTCGATGATGGTGTAGATGCAGGCGGCGCGCTGTCCACCGGCGTCGGAGCCACAGAACAGATAGTTTTTCCTTCCGAGGACCCGGGGGCTTCATTGCCCGCTCGGCGGCGTTGTTCGACATTTCGAGCCGGCCGTCTGTGACGTAGCGGATCAGCGCCTGCCAACGCGACAGGGCATAGCGGATCGCCTGGGCGAGCGTACTCTTGCTGCTCACCCGGTTGAGCGACGTGTCGAGGAACGCCTTCAGTTGCTCCAGCAGCGGCCGGGCGTGCTCTTCGCGCGCGGCCACACGCTGATCGGGTGGTCGTCCGCGGATGGTGCTCTCGATGGCGAATAGGGCGGCGATCCGCTCCAAGGCCTCCAAGGCGATCGGCGAGGCCGTGGCATGGTGCACGTCGTAAAACTTGCGGCGTGCATGGCTCCAGCATGCAACCTCGACCAGCGGCGGCTCGCCGTCGGGCGTGGTTGGCCGGTAGAGCCTTTCGAACCCGGCATAGCCGTCGGCATGCAGAAAGCCCCGGCAAGTGCCAAGCAGCGCCTCCGCGTGGATGCCCTTGCGATTCGCCGAGTAGCGATAGAACACCGCCGGTGGCACCGCCGAGCCCCAGGACCGCTCGTCGCGCACGACGACCCAGAGCCGTCCGGTTTTGGTCTTCCCCAGGCCGGGCGCGAGCACCGGGACGGTGGTGTCGTCTGCATGCAGCGCGGTGCCGGCGCAAACATGCCGGCCGATCGCTTCAGCCAGGGGAGAGAGCAGGAACTCCGCCTTGCCGACCCAATCGGCCAGCGTGGCGCGGTCGAGCTCGACGCCTTCGCGGGCATAGATGACGGACTGGCGGTGCAGCGGCGTGTGGTCACAATACTTCGAGACCAGCACATGCGCGATCAGGCCTGGACCAGGCCGTCCG
>CAWCDM010000101.1:0-84018 GCA_963794185.1 uncultured Alphaproteobacteria bacterium
GCGGACGGACTACGCGCGTGCCGAATATCGGGCGAGGCGTCCGTCCGCGCTGCACGTGCACAGCTCTACGAGGTGATCGGTCGGTGTTCGTCGAGCTGTTCAAACGCGCCGCTGGCTGACGCCGCCTGTCTGGCGACCCGCAGGCGCCGCGCCGGTGCTCCGGCCTTTGATCATACCCGCTACGATGGGGACCGACCAGGATGCACGACGCAGCCGGTCGGTCACCCGATCGAAGGTTTACGCGGCGTGGAGGAGTTCCAGCGCCTCCTCGTAGGTCGTCATGTTCTTGCCGAAGGAGATCGCCGCGGCCTGGCAGCCGGAGACCAGATGCATCCAGCGCCACGGCTCACGGGTGGCGTAGAATTCCTCCACGATCGCCTGGTGATGCTTGAAGGCATGCATCTCGGTGAAGCTGTCGTGGCAGACGATCTCGCCGAGACGCTTCATCAACGCCTCCGGGTCGTAACGGCACTGCACATACTGCTGGGCCAGATTGACCGTCCCTCTGACCTCCGGGACCGCCCGCATCTGCCCCAGATTGCTCACCGTGGACCAGTCGGTGGGCGGCTGGTTGTAGATGCTCTGGGTGATGGCCTCCAGCAGCTCATCCTGGGTCCGCGGCGGCAGGGCCGCGACCGCCGCCATGTCCGGCTGCGGCGCCGGCTGCATCCGGTACTGCGTCGACTTCACCTCCGGACCGGTATGCCAGAGCAGCAGGACCAGCAGCTTGTTCTTCGGGCTCAGGCCGTCGAGCCGGAGCAGGTAGCGCCGCAGATTGGCGCTGGTGTGCAGGTGGACATCCATCGGATTGCCGGTCAGCGAGCGCAGGAACAGACCGGCGGCCCCGATGGACAGCGCTTCGCCCGCACCTTCCAGCGACAGTCCCTCGGACAGGGCCTTGGCCAGCAGCTCCGGGATTTCGGAATAGGCGTCGCACCGCCCGATCGCTTCGCCGACCTGGCCGATCGCCGCGGTTTCGTCGTCACCGCTGCGCTGGCGCATGACGCGGCCGAGAAGCCCGTACTTCTCGATCAGCGCGTCGACCTCGGGAACCACGCGCTGGGCTGGGGAAGCGCGCCGCATAGCGAACGGCCGGCCGCATCAGCACCGGAAGGTGCTCGTGCCCGATCAGCTCCAGGCCGCGCCAGAGATAGCCGGGGAACAGGAAGTAGTGATCGTCGAGCGAATTCTTGGGGATCGCCACGCTCATCAGCAGATCGAACGCCTCGATCGCGGGAACATTCTTCCACAGCCACTGAAAGTAATGGTCCGCCTTGTGGCTCTCGCCGCGATTGACGGACTTGAGGAAGGCCTCCTTGGTCGCCTCGACGCCGCGGCCGCGCGACACGTCGCCGGAGCCGTCCGCGGCCAGGTCCTCCTCGGCGGTCATCGCGCCGCCCTCGGCATCCAAGGGCGCGAATTCCAGCAGCTGGTATGGCCCGGTCGCCGGGTCATTGATGTGCTTGTTCGCCAGCGCCACGTGCTGCAGGACCGGGAGAAAGCGGTCCTCGCCCTCCATGCGCTCGGACAGCTTCGAGACCGCATACAGGCCCGCCAGCGGATGCAGCGGGCCACCGTGATGGCCGGGCGGGAGGTCGGAGGAGCGCGTCACCGCCAGCGCCGAGGCGGTCAGCATGGTCTTCGTCGGCACGCCTGCACGCAGCTTGTCCAGGGTGCGATCCACAATTTCGCTGGGTGGCGTTTCCTCGATAAATTGGACCAAAGGTTCGATGGCGTCAGAAAACTGGACACGTTGCGGCATGCTGAACTCTCCTTAGGTGATGCACTCTCCGTTAAGTCTGGTCATGTCTGGTGCGCTGGTGTCATCTGCCGATGGACGCAGCATCGCAGCCGCCGAAGCGGTCGTGACCGGGGGCTGGCGGCGCCATCGCAGGGTGTGTTGCCGGCGTGTAGCAATCGACGGAATTGTCGCCTTGCTGGACATCGCTCAGTCGCTGACGGTCGGGGGGCGACACGGTGGGTTTCTTCACTTTCGCGGCTATCGTCGGGCGCTATGGGCCGCGTGTCAACGCCGGGGAGAAATTGTGGCGGTGTTCCGGAATAGGAATGTACCGGGAATAAGCACGGAACGGTCTGCGCGCGGATGGCGTCGCAACATGGCAGCCGCGGGTTCCCTCCCCCCAACCCACTCCCGCAAGGAGAGGGGGAGAGCACGGGCGGGGTTCAATTCCGGATCAGGCGCGCGGCGAAGAAACCGTCCATTCCGCCACGGTCCGGCCACAGGCCAGGGTGCGTGCGCAGGAAGCCATCTTCGGTCAGTCCTTCCGGGAGCGCCGCAAGTTCGAGCCGGGTGAACGGGTCGTGGCGGAGATCGCCACGCGCCAGCGCAGCCCTGATGCGAGCGGCGCCCTCCTCGGGTTGCAGCGAACACACCGCATAGATCAGCCGCCCGCCTGGGCGGAGCATTGTCGCCGCCACTGCCAGCAGCCTGTCCTGCATCTCGGCCAGCGCCCGGACGTCGCGCGGGCGCTTCAGATGCGGCACGTCGGGATGGCGGCGGATCGTTCCCGTGGCACTGCACGGCGCGTCCAGCAGCACCGCGTCGAATTGTTCTCCCCCCGGCGTCCAGGACGCGGCATCCGCCAGCACAGTCTCGGCTGCCAGATGCAGGCGTCCCAGGTTTTCGCGCAGCAGCGCCAGTCGCGTCGGGTCGCGCTCCACCGCGACGACCGAAGCTCCGGCAGCGGCAAGCTGCGCCGTCTTGCCGCCGGGCGCGGCACATAGATCGGCCACGCGCTCGCCCGGCCGCGCGGCGAGAAGTCTGGCCGGCAAGGCGGCGGCGGCGTCCTGCACCCAGAACTCGCCGCGGTCGAAGCCGGGAATCTCGGTCACCCGGGTTCCCGCCGGAAACCGGACCGAACTGGTCGGCAGAACTTCACCATCGGGCGGCGGTACCGCTCCCGGCCGCAGGGTCAGGTCCAGCGGCGCCTCGTGCTGGTGAGCGACGGCGATCGCTCGTGCCGCGTCGCCCCAGGACGCCCACAGCCAGGCAGGCGTGTCGAGACGCGGTCCGTCCAGATCGGCGAGCGCCGCCGGCCCCGCCTCCGCCACGCGGCGCAGCACGGCATTGACCAGGCCGACGAACGGCGCCAGCCCGCGAGCGCGCGCCAAGGCGACCGCGGTGGCCACGGCGGCGTGGCTCGGCGTTTCCAGCAGCAGCAGCCCGGCCACGCCGAGCCGCAACACGTGGCGCACGGGGTCCGGCGGGGCCTTGCGCAGGAACGGCTCCAGCACCGCGTCCAACGTTCCCGATCGACGCAGCACCGCGGCTGCAAGCCGGTGCGCGGCCGCGCGGTCTCTCGGCGCCAGTTCGGGCAGAGCGTCCAGCGCCTCCTCGATCGGCCGATGGCGATCGAGCACCGATGTGAGCAGGTCGAACGCGGCCTCACGCGTCGGATCCGGCATCAGCGAGCCGCTGGATGGCAGGCCACCTCGCGCCCGTGCAGTCGGCACCGCGCCAGGACCTGGTCGGTCACCGAGTAGACGGTGCCGGTCCATCCCTGGCTCACGCGATGCAGCACCACGTAGCCGTAGTCCGGGATCGCAAAGGTGCGGCGGAGCTTCATCCCGTCGATCGTGATGCCGGGGCTGATCGGCTGCACGATGGCGTCGTTTGTGTCGCCGCCCTCGCCGACCACGAGTTGCGCCGGACGCGCGGGGCCAAACTCGTAGCTGGTGAAATCGTGGACGTGACCTGACAGCACCATGTCCAGCGCCGGCGGCGCCAGATCGCGGATCGCCGCCTGCTCCGTTGCGTTCAGCATCGTTCCCTGCGACGCGGCTTCGCCCTCCGCCAATGCCCAGACCGGCCGGTGGGTCAGCAGCCAGGCATGTGCGGGCGCATCCGCCAGCAGCGACTGCAGCTGGCCGCGATACAGCGCAACCTTCGCCGGGTCAGCGGTGAAGTCGTCCGCATCTGCGCCGTCCAGCACCAGCAGGTTCAGCTGGTAGAGTGGCAGCGCGTAGGGCGTCGTCGTCGCGGCGCACTCGGCCGCGTCGGGATGCGGATCGAGCAACCGGAACCAGCCGTGGCCGCCGCGGTTACACAGCTCGTGGTTGCCGCGCACCAGTACCCAAGGTGCAGATGCCAGCAACGGCGCGGCGGGCGAGAAGAAGTCCTTTTGCCAGACCGCCCAGTTGTCGCCGTAGGGACTGCCGGCGCAGCCCGCCCGGCCTTCGGGACAGGGTGATTCGCGATAATGGTAGTCGCCGACGTGGATGACGAGGTCCGGGTGGCGCGCGGCGGCCAGGCGTGCAACCGCGGCGAACGGCCACTTCACCGGATCGTTGCAATCCTGGACGACGTCGCCGTTCAGCCGGCAGCCGGTATCGCCGATCACCACGACGCGCCGGACCGCATTCGGCAGAGTGGGAACGGGCATGCTGTCCACCGTCAGACTGTGCACCGAGGCGGCGGCGTGGGCGACGCAGACCTGCACCGGATACGCGCCGCCAGGCTGGTCCGGCTGGCCGCGTGGTTTGGCGGGCAGTGCTGCCCCATCTGCCAGCACGTTCGGGCACGCCGCGCCCGGCGCGGTGATGGCGCGGACGTCCAGCGCACCATCGCTCGCGAGTTCCACCCACGGACCTGGGAGATCCGCGGCGCGAGCGGGTTGGGCCGCAAGTGCCAACAGCAGTGGAAGCCAACGGATCAGTGGCCGCATCCGTGACACCGCGCGCAATGGAGCCACTTCAGGTTGGCTGTAAAATCGCACACCTCGCCCGCTTGCGGGAGAGGTCGGAGCGCGCAGCGCGATGGGAGAGGGTGCCGCAGCATTCAAGTGTCGGCGGGAAGCACCCTCTCCCTCGTCGCTGGCGCGACTTGACCTCTCCCGCACGCGGGAGAGGTGTACTTTGCGGCTCGGCTCGTCCACTCACAATGAACACGCTCGGCCGAGGTCTTGAACCCGCTTCAGACCGCGTCGGACCTGGCGAAGACCGGCAGGTTCTCGGCGCGGTCCTGCAGCGCTTCGGCGCCGTCGGTCGGCAATGCAACGTAATGGTTCAGCGCAGCCTGGATATCGCCCTCCCAGACCGCGCGCGGCAGCTCGTAGAGCAGCTCGATGCTGTAGCCGTTCGGGTCGCGGATATACAGGCTGTGGGTCATCCCATGCTCGACGCGGCGCTCGAACTTCACCCCGCGGCTCTGCAGAAAGGCGAGCTGCCGCAGCCACGCCTCCCGCCCGGGCAGTGCGATGGCAATGTGGCTGATCGCGGTCATCGGTGCGGACCCGTCAGCCGGGAGCGCTGGGAGTTCCGGCGTCTCCACCAGGGCGATGTCGTGGTGGTTCATCTGCCCGCCGCCGTGATCGGCGCTGTAGAACCGCATGGTGCCGCGCCGCGGCGCGCCTGTGGGCCGCCCCAGCAGCTCGCCGACCTGCTTCATGCCGATGATCTCGGTCCAGAACCGATGCGATTCCTCCATGTTGCGCACGTTGATGACCAGGTGATTGAGGCCGCATGGCGCGACCGGCCCGGCCTCCTGCATGTTGTCCATTCTGCTGCTCCTGTAACCTATGCCTGGAAAATTCAGATCGCGCCGTCCCGGCGCAGTCCGTCCACGTCTGTTTCGCTCAATCCCAGCCACGCGCCAAGCACCTGCGCGGTGTGCTCGCCGAGTACCGGGGACGCCACCACCTTGGACGGCTTGCCGTCCACCCGTACCGGCCAGGCCGGCATCTTGAAGTCGCCGTGCACCGGGTGGTGCATCACCTGCATAATGCCACGCTGCTCGAAACTGGGGTCGTTCTGCAGCTCCATCGTGTCGAACACGGCGCCGGCGGGAATGCCGGCGGCGCCGATCAGCTGCATCGCTTCCTGCTTGGTGTGATGGCGTGTCCATGCGGCGATGACCGCATCCACCTCAGGCTCGCGTTGCAGCCGGTCCGCAGGCGTCGCATAGCGCTTGTCGCTGATCAGGTCCTCGCGGCCGACCAGCTTCAGCAGCCGGTCCCAGTGATCGGGATTGGCGCGGCTGGTCATCAGGTAGACGTAGTCGTTCGGCCCGCCGGGCTTGCACGGATAGAGGCCCATCGGCGCGTTGCTCACGCCCGGCACCTTGTCGCCGCCGCGTTGCGCCGGTTTGCCGGTCAGTCCCTGGGTGGCGAAGTTGATCCGCATGTAGTGCAGCATCGCGTCCTGCATCGCCACCTGCAGCCGGCGTCCCTGTCCCGTCGCATCGCGCTTGCGCAGCGCGCCCAGGATGGTGATCGCCATCAGCATGCCCGTGCCGGTGTCGCCTACCGAGATGCCCGGCCGCATCGGCGGGCCGTCGGGCGCGCCGGTCACGCTGAACGTGCCACCGCAGGCCTGCGCGATCATGTCGAAGGCGAGGTTGTGCTCGTACGGGCTCCCTTCGCCGAAGCCCTTCACCTGCGCGTAGATGATCCCGGGGTTCAGTTCGCGCACCACGTCGTAGCCGAGCCCCAGCCGCTCGATGGTGCCGGGGGCAAAATTCTCCACGCAGACGTCGGCCTTGCGCAGCATGTCCTTGACCAGGGCCAGCCCGCGCGGCGATTTCAGGTTGAGCGTGATGGACTTCTTGTTCGCGTTGAACACGTGGAAGTAATACGGATCGTCGTCGGGCTGGCCAGGCCGCAGCCGCCGCCCCGGATCGCCCATCCTCGGGTTCTCGATCTTCACCACCTCGGCGCCGAGCCAGGCGAGCGCCTCGGTGCAGGAAGGACCCGCTTCGAACTGCGTGAAGTCCACGATGCGGACCCCGGACAGAAGATCCAGTGCGGCGGTGTTTTCCTGCATGGCCCGATGCTCCTGAAGCTGGCCGTGGCAGGCTGCCACAGGCCGGTGCCGCCAGCGAGCCCCCGTCCATCGATGCGCGACGGGAGGGCCCGATCATTGCCAGAATGGCGTCAGGCGGTGGAACTTCTGCCAGGCGCGCGCAATGCCCTCGCGGGTCTGCCCGCCATGTGCGCCGACGAAGCCGAACACCACACCGCTGGCGAAGGCCATCTTGCTGCCCCCCAGTTCGCTGAGCAGCGTCGCGGCCACCGCGCCGTCGTTCAATGCACCAAGCCGATCCTGCAGGGTGCCAAGCCGGCGAATGAACGCCTTGCGCGCCTTGCCGGGAAACAGCGGGGCAAAAATCTCGGCCGCGTAGCGGAGCCGCTTGGCGCGGATGCGGATGGCGTGCAGCTCCGCCGGCTCGAGCGAGGCGATGTCATCGTCGAGCTGCGCGAGCCGCTCGAGCCTGCGGTCCAGCACGATCCGCGCGAAGTCGGCAAGCGGCGTGGCAAGCGCGCTCTGCTCGGCCTCGCCCAGCGTCGCCTGCCACGCATCGCCACCGGCGAGGCACGCCAGCGCGATCCCCAGTCGGCGGAATTTCTCGCCCTCCAGATAGCTGCGCAACTCGGCGTGGCACGCGAGCCGCCGGCGTTCCGCGGCCGCCAGCAGCCCCTGCACCTTCCGCTCGGCCGGGAAGGCTGCACCAACCCTGGCACCGGTTTCCGTCACGAACACGTCCCAGTCGCGCGTCGGTCCCAGCCGTCCGGCGAGCAGTTTCAGATCGCCGTTGGCCGCATCGACGGCGGGGCAGTGCACTGCGCGGCTGAACACCGTGATCGCCGACCGCAGGCGGCGCACCGCGACGCGCATCTGGTGCACCGGTTCGGGGCCGTCCTGTCCGGTGGCCGCCAACGGGGCAAAGTGGAGAACAACGTCGGTCAGGTGGCCGACGACATGGGCGAAGGCGGCCGCCACCGACAGTCCGGGCGGCAGTTCGGGCGGGCCCTCGTGACGCGGCGGGGGAGACATGCCGCGGGTGACCGCGAGCGCCTCTGCCGCCAGGCTGGCGCGCGGCACGGCGGCGCGCAGTTCGCCGGTCAGCGCGAGCGCGACGGCAAGCACGGCTGGCTCGGCGCCTGCCAGCACGATGCGGCTGGCGCGGTGTTCGGCGGCAACGGCACGAATTGCACCGTTCAGCAGCGTGAGCGTGACCGGCTCATGATCGACTGCCAGCGCCAGACTCATCACGCGCCCCTCGAATGCCGCCGTCGGCACCAACGGATCGGGAAGCACGTGGCCAAGTGTCGACGGATCGCTGCTCTCCGCCAGCACTGGGGCCGGGGCGCCGGGCGGCCAGCGCTCCGCATTCGGATGCAGCCGTTCCAACCGCCAGCCGATGCGCTGCTCGGCGATCACCAGACCATGCTTGGCGAGGGCGCCGTCGAGACCATCGTGCCAGACGATCCTGACCGCCCGCGAGCGCGCCCGGCCGACCCTCAGTGGGGTGAGGCGAGCGAGCCGGGGAAGCCGTGTGGCGTCGTCGGGATCCAGGCCAAGCTCGAGTTCCATGCGCTCAGGCCGACGCCTCCGGCGGGTCACCGTCGCGCAGGTCGCGTGGCGCGAGGAAGCGCACGAGGCGGCCGCTGCCGGCATCGAGCTGGTGCCAGGGGCCGGCTATGGCGAACTCCGCCAGGGCGCCCGTCGGGAATCCCGCCGCGACGCGTTTGGCCGTCTCACCCGGACCAGAGTCACGATGCGTGTCGGTCAGCATGACGGCGAGTTCGTGCATGCCCGGATTGTGGCCGATCAGCAGCACGCTGCGGACGGTCTCGTTCACGTCACGCAGCACCGAAAGCAGCTCCTGGGCGTTCGCCAGATAGAGCGCCTCCATCGGCTCTATCAGCGGCGTCTCATCCCAGGGCTCCAGCCTGGCGAGCGTCTCCTGCGTTCGCCGGGCGGGCGAGACGAGCACGACATCAGGCGCCAGGCCGAGTTCGCGCATCGCCCGCCGCATCGCAACAACCGAGCGGCGACCGCGCTTGTTGAGGGGACGGTCGCGGTCCGGCAGCGCTGCGTCGTCCCTGGAGGACTTGGCGTGCCGCAGAAGCAGGAGCTGGTGCATGCTGCAGGAGGTCCGACGCTGGCAAAAACTGATCCTGGCACGCTGGCGAGGACTTGTCGTGCCCCGTCTCCAAACTCAACAGTCGGTGTGCAAGCGGATCGCGGCCTGCAGCGGCTCGGTGGCAACGGGACTGGGACAAGCGTCGGCGACGGCCCCGAGAGCGGCCGCGAGCGGCTGTGATGGGTATCGCGACACGAGACGGTTCGCGCGCATTTCCAGTGCGACCCGAAGATGCACTATCGACGGCTGGGCCCGGCCTGGGCAGTACGGGTCGGAACCGGACAGGCCACAAGTTCGATGGGCTGGGGCAGCGTCTTGCTGGCGGCGTAGCCGGCGAGATCGGATCCCTTCTGCAATGCCAGCACCTCCGTGAAGATGCCGACATTCAGCTGGCAGTACAGCGTGCCTTGCTTGATCCCGCTCTGCGACTGGGTGTTCGCCAGGCTGGTGATGTAGTCATCGTGCTCCCGTTGTGCGCGGCTGCCGCCGAACGCACGGGCAAAGTAGGCATGCAGGGCGCGCTCCTGGGCCATCAGGTCGCTGCGGAACCGCAACACGAATTCGTTGTAGCGGTCCTGCTGATTGCAGGTGAGCGCTGTCACCATCAGCTTGCTTTTGAGTCCGGCGATGTCGAATGCCGACACGTCGGCGGGTTTGGTGCATTGCTGTGCGCTGGCAATCCCCGCGCACAGCAGGCCGGCGGTGAGTAGACCGGAAAACATGATGCGCATGCGAAAGCTCCAGTCCAGAGGGGTGGCCGGCGTTCTTCACCTGGGACATGAGCTAAGCTTGGCAGTGTCCTGTCTCGCAACAGGAAAGTGTGCGCATCCCCCGATTCGCCAGCACTGTGGCATTCTTGTCGCAAAGTGTGCCTGCGACCTCGGAAGGTGACAAGCGCCATTGGAGTGAGCCGGAAAAGCGAGTCATCGCAACGCACGGATGGCGAGGCGACCCGCGCGCGCCCACTATGACGGCATGAAAGACACGCACATGATCGATCGTCTCTCGCACGATCAGCTCTGGGACCAGGTCATCCGCCGGGAGCCCGGGGACTTCCTGTATGCAGTCAGCACAATGGGCGTCTACTGCAGGCCCGGCTGTCCGTCACCGCGGCCGTTGCGCAAGAACGTGCGCTTCTTCCGCAATTGCGGCGAGGCGGAAGCGGCCGGCTTCCGGGCCTGCCGCCGCTGCGACCCGAAGGGTGACCGAGCCCGTCTTGCCCAGGCGGTGGTCCGGGATGCCAGCGCGTTCATCGAGGCTTCCGACGAGATCCCGTCACTCGACGTGCTGGCGCAGCGATCCGGCTATTCCCGGTTTCATTTCCTGCGCATGTTTCGCGACCATACCGGACTGACGCCCCGCAGCTACGCCGAGGGCGTGCGCGCGAAGCGGCTGCACACGGCGCTTGCGGGCGGCGCCCGGGTGGCCGACGCCGTCGCCGATGCCGGCTATGGCTCGGAGAGCCGCGTCTACGAGAAGACCGGTGCGTTGCTCGGAATGACCCCGGGCGCTGTGCGTCGCGGCGGGGAAGGGGAGGTTATTCGCACTGCGTTCGCCGACTGCCCGTTCGGCCGGCTGCTGGTTGGCGCCACCGACAAGGGCGTTTGCTTCATCGGCTTCGCCGAGCCGGACGCGGCGCTGCTCGGTGATCTGCATCAGCGTTTTCCGCGTGCGAGGATTGTTGCCGATGATGCGGCGCTGGCCGCTGCGGTCGGTGCGGTATTGGACTTCCTGGAAGAACCAAAGCAGTCGCTCGACCTGCCGCTCGATTTGCGCGGCACGGCGTTCCAGCAGCGCGTCTGGCGGACATTGTGCCGCATCCCTGCGGGCGAGACGCGGACCTATGGCGAACTTGCCACCATGATCGGCGACCCACGCGCGGTACGTGCGGTTGCCCGTTCATGTGCACAAAATCCGGTGTCGCTGGCGGTCCCTTGTCACCGCGTCATCGGCAAGGACGGGAACCTGACCGGGTACCGCTGGGGCGTTCCCCGCAAGCGCGCGCTCCTGGAAAAGGAACGCGCGCTCGCGGGAGTTGTCAGCGGCCGATGACGTAGCCACCCTGGTCGTCTTGCGCGCGATGCTCCTGGCGCCTGGCGTCGCGCCAGTCGCGATGCGCCTCGCGGTCCGCCTCTGCCGCGCCGTGGTAATCGCCAACCGCGGCGCGGCGTTGCGCCTCTTCCCGCGCCCAGTGAGCGTCGGCGCGATCCTGATTTGCCTGTTGCTCGTGCCGCGCCGCGTCGCCGTTCGGTGTCTGGATAATCACCTGACCCATCGCCGGCGCGGCGACAAGAAATGCGCCGAACGCGATCGCACATGTGCTTCGCATGTTTGTCTCCATTCTATGTCATTGCTCTGATTGCGGGAACGCGCGCGAGCTGAACGAAGTTTCGTTCGTAACGTGCCTGTCAGGAGCACGCGAAACGAGACGGGGTTGCCCCCGCCCCGATGATTTCGTCAGTGGCCCAGACGGATGGTTGTACCATTGTCGTCGCGGTCGGCCTTGCGCTCCTGATGGTTCGCGGCGTGCTGCTCCTGCCGAGCGGCCTGTTCATCGCGTGCCGCTCCTCGATAGTCGCCGACTGCCGCCCGCTGGCGCGCCACGGCGCTGTCCTGCCGCGCCGCCGAGCGATCCTGCTGGGCCTGGGCCTCGTGCCGTGAGGCATCGCCGCCGCCGATCACGACCTGCGCCATGGCAGGCGCGGCCGCCAAAAAAGCCGCCAGTCCGAGTGCATATGTGATTCGCATTGTAAGTTCCTTTTCCAATTGTTGCTCGTGTGAAGCCCAACAGGGCACAGTAATCCGGGCGCCATGCGAACATGGCAGCAACCCCTGTGCTTGCCCGTTGATTGCCCCTTGGTGACGCCGATCGGCGCAAGCGCCGGCTTCCCTGAACGCTCGGCCCGGGCTTCGATCGCGTGACGCCCGTGTCACCTGGACTGCGTACATGGGAGGTGTCGCTGGCAATAATGTGGCGGAAGGCTTATCTCACTGCATCGTGCGGCAGTGGCGCTTTGCAGTTGACCATCAGGCTTGCGGTCGCTTAACTGCAATTGCGAATTCGTCGCATCTAGGAACGCCGATGCTCGCCAGCCTGGTCATTGTCTTTCGTGAGGTCATCGAGGCCGGGCTGATCGTCGGCATTGTCCTTGCCGCAACCCGTGGCGTGCCGCGGCGCGGCTGGTGGGTGACGTGCGGCATCATCGCCGGCACGCTGGGCGCCTGCCTGGTGGCCGCCTTTGCCGGTGAACTCGGCGCGCTGTTCAACGGCTCCGGCCAGGAGCTGTTCAACGCGGCAATTCTGCTGGTCGCCGTCGGTATGCTCACCTGGCACAACGCCTGGATGGCGGGCCATGGCCGTGAGCTTGCCCGTGAGGTGCGCGCGGTGGGCGCTGCGGTGGCAGAGGGCCACCGGCCTCTGACGGCGCTTGCTGTTGTGGTCGGCGTGGCCGTGCTGCGCGAAGGCTCCGAGGTGGTGCTGTTCCTGTACGGCATCTTTGCAACCGGCGGCACGACGGTGGGCGCCATGGTCACCGGCGGGTTGTTCGGCGTGGCACTCGGCGGCGTGGTGTCGGCGCTGATCTATCTTGGCTTGCTCGCGGTCCCTGCGCACCGGCTGTTCACCGTCACCACCGGCCTGATCACGCTTCTCGCCGCCGGACTGGCTTCGCAGGCAGTGTTCTTCCTGCAGCAGGCCGACTATCTCCAGGGTCTGGCCACGCCGCTCTGGGACAGCTCCTGGATGCTGCGCGAAGACAGCGTGCCGGGGCGTCTGCTGCACACGCTGATCGGCTACACCGCGATGCCGGATGCCGCGCAGTTGCTGGCCTACGCGCTGGTGATCGCTCTCATGCTTACGCTGATGCGGCTTGCCCGCGGCAGAATCCCGCCGGCCCGGCAGCCGGCGCGTTCGTCGCCTTGATCTGGACGGAGCCGCGATGACCGGTGGCGGAGGCAACGGCAACGCGGTCGATCATTTCGTCGACCGCCATGAGCGCGAGGGACGCGGCGCGGCAACGGCTTTCCGCGATCCCTGGCGATCCCTCTCCTACGGTGACCTCGCGGACGCGACCCGCCGTTTCGCCGGGGCGCTGCGTTCCGCCGGCGTCGCGCGCGAGCGGCGCATCGCCCTGCTGTTGTTCGATACCATTGATTTCCCGATCGCGTTCTGGGGCGCCATTCGTGCCGGTGTTGTGCCGGTGCCGATCAACACGCTGCTGACCCATGACATGGTGGGCTACATCCTGGCGGACAGCCGCGCCGATGCGGTGGTGATTTCGGCGCCGCTGGCCGCGGCTTTGCTGCCGGTGCTGCACAGCCTTTCCGAACTTCGGAGAATTATCGTCGTGCAGCCGGATGGGACGGTACCCGCGCCGCTCGACGATACACGGCAGGTCGCGTTGCCCGATTTCCTGGCGAGCGGCGATCCTGCTGCATCGACTGCTGTCACGCCGGCGGACGAGGCGGCGTTCTGGCTCTATTCGTCGGGTTCGACCGGAGCGCCGAAGGGCGTGCGCCATGTCCACGGCAGTCTGCGCGCGACGGCCGATACCTATGGTGCGCAGGTGCTGCAGATCCGCGAGGACGATTTGATGTTCTCCGCGGCGAAGGCGTTCCACGCCTACGGCCTGGGCAATTCCATGACGTTCCCGATGTCGGTCGGCGCCTCCGCTGTGCTGCTGCCCGACCGGCCGACGCCGGATGCGGTGCTGGACACGATGCAGCGCCACCGGCCGACCATGTTCGGCGGTGTGCCGACGCTGTATGCCGCGATGCTGGCCAATCCGCGGATCGGTCCGGGCGCGGGGTCGGACCGGCTGCGGCGGTGCATCTCGGCCGGGGAGGCGCTGCCGGCCGATATCGGGCGGCGCTGGCACGATATGGTTGGGGTGGACATCCTGGATGGCATCGGGTCCACCGAGATGCTGCACATCTTCGTGTCGAACCGCGCGGACGACATACGCTACGGAACATCCGGCAAGCCGGTTCCCGGGTATGAGGCGCTCGTCCTGGACGAGCACGGCGGCCGCGTCCCCAACGGCGAGGCGGGCGAACTGGTGGTCCGTGGGCCGTCGTCGGCCGAGGGCTATTGGAACCAGCGCGACAAGACGCGGCGCACCTTCCGCGGCGAGTGGACACATACCGGCGACACCTACATCCGCGATGCCGATGGCTATTTCCGCTTCTGCGGCCGCACCGACGAGATGCTGAAGGTGAGCGGCGTCTGGGTCTCGCCGTTCGAGGTGGAGGAGGCGCTGGTCGCGCATCCCGCGGTGCTGGAGTCGGCCGTGGTGGGCGCGCAGGATCGCGACGGGCTGACCAAGCCCAAGGCCTTCGTCGTGCTGCAGGAGGCGGCGAAGCAGCAGGATGCCGAGACGGTCAAGGAGTTGCTGAAGGCGCACGTGAAGGAGCGCATCGGCGTGTGGAAATACCCGCGCTGGATCGAATTCGTGGACGGTCTGCCGAAGACCGCGACCGGCAAGATCCAGCGCTTCCGGCTACGCGCGACGCCGTGATGGCGGACTGGACTCCCTCTCCGCCCCTGGGGGCGGAGAGGGTCGGGGTGAGGCGGGGGTGACGCGGCTGGCATGGCATGCAACAGCACGCCGACACCGAGCGGTTTTACGACCTTGGCCGCCGCGGCTGCCGGGTTCTCCTATGTCGGCATGATGAGATCACCGCGAGGCCCCCACCTCACCCCGACCCTCTCCGCCCCCAAGGGCGGAGAGGGAGCTCAGTTCTCGACCGGTTATGACCATCGGGACGCAGCAGCGCGCCGCGGCGATCTGTTCCTGGACGGGAAGCGCCTGGAGACCGCATGGTGGGGTCCCGCCCCTGGTGCCGCGCCGACGCTGGTGCTGCTGCACGAGGGACTGGGCAGCGTCGCGTTGTGGCGGGATTTTCCCGAGGCGCTGGTTGCGGCCACAGGCTGCGGCGTGTTCGCCTATTCCCGGTTCGGCTACGGGGCCTCGGATCCCGTGAACCTGCCGCGGCCGATGACCTACATGCACGATGAGGCGCTGAACGTGCTTCCGCGCGTGCTGGACGCGGCCGGGGTACGGCGTGCGGCTCTCATCGGCCACTCGGACGGCGGCTCGATCGCGGCGATCCATGCCGGGGGTGTTCACGATCCGCGCATAGCCGGGCTGGTGCTGATCGCCGCGCACTTCTTCGTCGAGGACATCAACATCGCCAGCATCGCCCGCATCAAGGCAAACTACGAACAGGGCGATCTGCGGCAGCGGCTCGCGCGGTATCATCGCGACGTCGACGTGGCGTTCCGCGGCTGGAACGACGCCTGGCTCGATCCGCGGTTCCGCGCGTTCGACATCACCGACCACGTCGGCGCGGATCCGGGTGCCGGTTCTGGCGTTGCAGGGCGCCGACGATCCCTACGGCACACCCGAGCAGCTTCGCGTGCTGGAACGCGCGGCATCGTGCCCAGTCGAGACGCGCCTGATTGCCGGCGCCCGTCACGCGCCCCATCTGGAAGCGAAGGACGCGACACTGGCAGCGATCGTGCCGTTCGTGCGGAGCGTCCTGGTGGAACCAGCGGCATGAAGCGCATCGACTTCGAGACCGACCCCGGCCGCTATCGTCATTGGCGCCTGGCGTTCGACGGTCCGGTGGCGACGCTGACCATGGACGTCGATCCCGACGGCGGCCTGTTCGAAGGCTGCGAACTGAAGCTGAATTCCTACGACCTCGGCGTCGATATCGAACTGGCCGACGCGGTGCAGCGGCTGCGGTTCGAGCATCCGGAGGTGCGCACCGTGGTGCTGCGTTCCGGCAAGGAAGGCGTGTTCTGTGCCGGCGCCAATATCCGCATGCTCGGCAAGGCCTCGCACGGCCACAAGGTGAACTTCTGCAAGTTCACCAACGAGACGCGGCTGGCGATCGAGGATGCCAGCGCGAATTCCGGCTCAGCGCTGGCTGGCCGCGGTGAGCGGCAGCGCGGCCGGCGGCGGGTATGAGCTGGCGCTGGCCGCCGACCACATCATGCTGATCGACGACCGCCGCTCCGGTGTTGCGTTGCCGGAAATGCCGCTGCTTGGCGGTGCTGCCTGCGACCGGCGGGCTGACGCGGCTGACCGACAAGCGCATGGTGCGGCGCGACCGCGCCGACGTGTTCTGCTCCACCGAGGAAGGCGTGCGCGGACGCCGTGCGGTGGAATGGCGGCTGGTCGACGAGGTGGTGCCGCCGTCGGCGTGGGAGGCGAGGCTGCGCGAGCGTGCGCTGGCGCTCGCCGCGCTGTCGGACCGTCCGACGGAAGCGACGGGCATCGTGCTGACGCCGCTGCAGCGCAGCTTTCGACGACGACGGTGTGGTCTATCCGCATGTCCGCGTCGCGTTCGATCGCGCACAGCGTCTGGCGACGATTACCGTGCTCGGGCCGGACCGCGAACTGCCGCGCGATGTGGCGGGCATCCACGACGGATGGCGCCCGGTTCTGGCCGCTTGCCATGGCGCGGGAACTGGACGACGCGATCCTGCATCTGCGGTTGAACGAGCCGATGCTGGGGCTGATCGTGCTGCGGTCCGAGGGCGATCCGGCGGCAGTGCTGGCCGCGGACGAACTGCTGGAAGCGCACAAGGATGACTGGCTGGTGCGCGAGATCCGGCTTTACCTGAAGCGCGTGTTCAAGCGCCTCGACATGACATCGCGCAGCCTGGTCGCGCTGATCGAACCGGGAAGCTGCTTCGCCGGCACGCTCGCCGAGCTTCTGTTTGCCGCCGACCGGTCGGTGATGTTCGCCGGCACGCGCAATGGCGACAACCGCGGCCCCGCCAGCGTGCATCTGTCGGATTTGAATTTCGGCGCATACCCGATGGGCAACGGCCTGACGCGCCTCTCGACCCGGTTCCTCGGCGAGCCCGACAGTTTCGCGCATGCCCGCGAACGCACCGGCGAGACGCTGCACGCGGAGGACGCCGAGGCGATGGGTCTGGTCACGTTCGCCTATGACGATACGGACTGGGACGACGAGGTGCGTCTGATGCTGGAGGAACGCGCGTCGTTCTCGCCCGATGCGCTGACCGGCGATGGAGGCCAATCTGCGCTTCGCCGGACCGGAGACGATGGAGACACGCATCTTCGGGCGGCTGACCGCGTGGCAGAACTGGATCTTCCAGCGACCGAACGCGGTGGGCGAGGAGGGCTCGCTGAAGCGCTACGGCAGTGGCCAGCGGCCCAGCTTCGATCCGCAGCGCGTTTGACAGGAGACCGATGATGCCCGACGGAAACGCGGTCGATTATGACGGGCTGATCCCGAACAATGTCGGCCTGAACGACGATCTGCGCGTCCGCAAGGCGCTGGAGACCTGGCATCCGGGCTACATCAACTGGTGGCAGGAGATGGGGCCGGAAGGGTTTCAGGACAGCCTGGTCTATCTGCGCACCGCCGTCGGTGTCGGCTCGGAGGGTTGGGCGAAGTTCGGCTATGTGCGGATGCCGGAATACCGCTGGGGCGTGCTGCTTGCTCCGGCGGTGGAGGGACGGAAAATTCCGTTCGGCGCGCACAAGGGCGAGCCGGCGTGGCAGGAGGTTCCCGGCGAATATCGCGCCATGCTGCGTCGTCTGCTGGTGATCCAGGGCGATACCGAACCGGCCTCGGTCGAGCAGCAGCGTCATCTGGGGAGCACCGCGCCGTCGCTCTACGACATGCGCAACCTGTTCCAGGTGAATGTCGAGGAAGGCCGGCATCTCTGGGCGATGGTCTATCTGCTGCAGAAATACTTCGGCCGCGACGGGCGCGAGGAGGCGGAGGAACTGCTGCGCCGGCGTTCGGGCGATCAGGACAGTCCGCGCATGCTGGGCGCGTTCAACGAGGCGACGCCGGACTGGCTGTCATTCTTCATGTTCACGTTCTTCACCGACCGCGACGGCAAGATGCAGTTGGCGGCGCTGGCGCAGTCGGGTTTCGATCCGCTGTCGCGCACCTGCCGCTTCATGCTGACCGAGGAGGCGCACCACATGTTCGTCGGCGAGACCGGCGTGCAGCGCATCGTGCAGCGCACCTGCCAGGCGATGCGCGAGGCCGGCATCGACGATCCGACGGATATTGAGCGGGTGCGTGCGCTCGGCGTGATCGATCTGCCGACGCTGCAGAAGAAGGCGAACCTGCATTTCTCGCTGACGCTCGATCTGTTCGGCAACGAGATCAGCACGAATGCAGCGAACGCGTTCAATGCCGGCCTGAAGGGACGCTATCGCGAGGACAAGCTGACCGACGACCACGTGCTGAGCGGCGCGACCTATCCGGTGCTGCGGCTGCGCGATGGTGCGATCGTGCGGGAGGACGTGGCGGCATTGTCGGGACTGAACATGCGGCTCCGCGACGACTATGTGGAGGACGCCAGCGCCGGCGTGGCGCGCTGGAACCGGGTGATCGAGCGGGCGGGGATTCGGTTCCGTCTCAGTCTGCCGCATGTGGCCTTCAACCGCCGCATCGGCGAGTTCGCCGCGATCCACGCCGATACCGACGGCAACGTGCTGACGGGTGAGCAATGGCAGGCGCGCAAGGAGACGATGTTGCCGTCCGCTGAGGACAATCGGTTCGTGGAAGGCCTGATGCGGCCGGTGCACGCGCCCGGCGCTTTCGCATCATGGATCGCGCCGCCTCGCATCGGAATCGACAACATGCCGGGCGACTTCGAATACGTGAAGATCGAGATGTAGCGGTCCCGCGACCCCCTCCCCGCCCTCCCCCGCTTCGCGGGAGAGGGAGATCAGGTTCCCCTCTCCCGCGGAGCGGGGGAGGGCGGGGAGGGGGCATCACACGCCCAGATGCCGGTGCATCAACTCGGCGTCCTCGCGCAGCACCTGCGGCGAACCACTGTAGACGACACTGCCCTTCACCAGAACGGTCACGCGATCAGCCAGCGACAGCACGGCCGACACCGTCTTGTCCACGACAACCACCGCAATTCCGCTGTCACGCACAAGGCGGATCGTGCGCCATATCTCGTCGCGCATCAGCGGCGCAAGGCCCTCCGTCGCCTCGTCCAGAACCAAAAGCCTTGGATTGGTCATCAGTGCGCGGCCGATCGCCAGCATCTGCTGCTCGCCACCGGAAAGCTGATTGCCGCGATGGCGACCGCGCTGCTGCAGGCGAGGGAACAACGCCAGCACGCGTTCCTCGGTCCACGCGCCGACACGTGCGGCAAGGCGCAGATTTTCCAACACCGACAGGCTCGCGAACACGCCGCGGTTCTCCGGCACCGTGGCGATGCCGCGTTGCGCTCGCCGGAAGGCCGGCAGCCCGCTGGCGTCCGCGCCATCCAGCAGCACGGTGCCGGATTGCGCGGGCAGCAGACCAAGCAGTGTCCGGATCAGGGTTGTCTTGCCCATGCCGTTGCGGCCCATCAGGCCGATCGCCTCGCCGCGCTGCACGGTGAAGTCGACGCCGCGCAGCACCTGGCTGGCACCATAACCGGCGACGAGACCACGCGCCTCCAGTATCGGTGCACGTTCACATGCCGTGCCCGAGATAGGCATCGCGCACTGCCGGAGAAGCGCGGATTGCGTCCGGCGTGCCGCATTCCAACACGCGACCATCCAGCAGCACCGTCATGCGATGCGCGACGGCAAACACCACGTCCATGTCGTGTTCGACCAGCAGTACGGCATGATCGCGCGCCAGTTCGCGCAGCAACTCCGCGAACGACTCGCTCTCTTCCGGTCCCATGCCGGCGAGCGGTTCGTCGAGCAGCAGCACCATCGGTTGCGCGGCGAGTGCAATACCGATTTCGAGCTGACGGAGCTGGCCATGGCTCAACGTTCCGGCGATGCGATCGGAGGCCTCGGCAAGTCCAACCCGCAACAGTGCGGCGCGTGCCGCGGTCGCAGACACGTCGTCGCGCCGCAGCGAGCGCAGCAGATCATGCAAAGGCATGTGTGCCTGCGCGGCAAGACGCACATTCTCGATCACCGTCATCTCCGGCATGAGGTTGGTGCGCTGGAACGACCGACCGACGCCGCTGCGCGCGATACGCCAATTGCTCCAGCCGGTGACGTCGCGTCCGTCGATGCGGATGGTGCCCGCGGTCGGTGCAAGTTCGCCGGCGAGCAGGTTCACCAGCGTGCTCTTGCCGGCGCCGTTCGGGCCGATCACCGCGTGCAGTTCGCCGACGGCGAGGTCCAGCGACACCTCCGCCACCGCGAGCAGACCGCCGAAGCGGCGCGACAGGCCGATCGCCTGCAGTGTCGGGGTCATGTCGGCACGGGCCGACGCAGTCGCAGGCCCGCTATTCCGTGGCGCAGCAGCAGGACCGCCGCCAGCATGACGATGCCTTCCACCAAACGCTGGCGTTCGGTAACGCTCCGGCCGATCTCACCGATCAGCGTGTAGGCGAACGCGCCCAGGATGGGACCATGCAGCGCGCCGATGCCGCCCAGCAACACGATCAGCAGCGCCTCGGCTGAGCGGTGCCAGCCGAGCAGCTCCGGATTGACGAACGCGTCGTTCAGCGCGGCCATGTGACCGGCTATGCCGGCGAACGCGCCCGCCAGAACAAACGCCGCGAGCTTCAGACGCAGCACATCGTGGCCCATCGCGCGCATGCGATCCTCGTTGGCGCGGATGCCAAGCAACGCGTGGCCGAACAATGTACCGCATCAACTGCCAGAGTACGGCGTAAAGTGCGATCAGCACGGCAAGGTTCGCCAGCAGGAACACGGCGGGACGATTGGCGCGCGTCACGTCGAAGCCTACGCCGAACGCCGCAAACACCGGCCGTTGGATGAACACGCCATCGGCACCACCGCCGATCGGCGTGTCATGGAACACAAAGTACAGCATCTGGCCGAAGGCGAGCGTCGTCATCAGGAAGAAGAATCCCCGAGTGCGCAACGCGAAGGGTCCGATCGCCAGTGCGGCTAATCCGGCAACCAAGGCGGACGTCGGCAGGCTGAGCAGGATCGAAGGCGGCCCGCCGAGGACGCGGCCCAGCAGATGCACGGCGTAGGCGCCGAGGCCGAAGAAGGCCGCCTGGGCGAGGCTCACCATGCCGGCGCCGCCGAGCAGCAACTGCAGGCTGAGGGCGAACATCGCAGCGATCATCGCGGTGGAGGCGAGCTGCATGTGATAGGGCGACGCGTAGAGCGGCATGCACGTTATAACCAGTGCCACGAGCGCCAATGCCATATTGCCGCGCCAGGACGCACAACGCATGCCGTCAACTCCGGGCGAACAGGCCCGCGGGCCGCCACAGCAACACCGCAGCCATGAGCACGTAGATCGCGGTTCCCGCCGCCTGCGGTAGATACGCTTTGCCGAGCGTGTCGATCAGTCCGATCAGCAATGCGGCCCAGAATGCTCCGGCGATCGAACCGAGCCCGCCGATCACAACCACGACAAAGGAGATGATCAGATACCCGTCGCCCATCCCCGGATAGACCGATTGCAATGGCGCAGCCAATGCGCCCGCCAGCATCGCGAGCGCAGTGCCGGCGGCGAAAACCAGCGTGTGCAGGCGGTGCGCATCGATGCCGAGCAAATCGACCATCTCGGCGTTCTCGGCGGCGGCGCGGATCGCCGAACCGACGCGGGTGCGTTCGACGAATGCGAACATCAGTGCGGCAATGCCGATGCAGATGCCCAGCACCGCGATCCGGTAGGCGGAATAGGCGAAGTTGGTGGTGATCTGCACGGAGAAATCGAGCGCCGAGGGCACGGCGACACTGTGGAACTGGTTGTCCAGCAACGCCGCGCGCGCCTCCTCGAACAGCAGGATCAGCGCGAATGTCAGCAGCACCTGGTCGAGATGCTCGCGCTCGCGTAACCGGCGGAATAGCACACGCTCCAGCAACGCGCCGAACAATGCGCCGCCGATCAGTGCTGCTGGCAGTGCGAACCAGAGCGATCCCGTCGCGCCGGCCAGCGCGTAGGCAAGATAGGCGCCGATCATGAACAGGCTGCCATGGGCGAGATTGATCACGCGCATGACGCCGAAAATCAGCGTAAGGCCGCTGCTGATCAAAAACAGCAGCAGCCCGTATTGCACACCGTTCAGGATCTGGGCGAGCAGCCCGGCAAGGTCCATCAGTCCTGGTCAGGTGCTCATCTTGCAGCCGGTGCCGGGATCGGCGAGTGCGTCCGCCGCGACGCCGATCACGCGGTTCTCGCCGCCCTTCGCCTCGCGCAGATAGATCGTTTGCACGGGGTTGTGCGAAGGCGACAAGGTGAATCCGCCGCGCGGGCTGTCGATCTTCGCGGCCAGGATTGCTGCCGCCATCGGCTTTATCGCCGCCGTGTCGCCCTTGGTCGCGTCCAGCCCGATCGCAAGCATCTGGCCGGCATCATAGCCTTGCACCGCGTAGACATCGGCGTCTCGGCCGGTCTTCTGCTTGAAGGCAGCACGGAAGGCCGTGTTCTTCGCGTTGTCGAGCCCGTCGCCGTAGTGCAGCGCGGTCTGGATGCCGTCCGCGGCAGCGCCCTGCGCCTTCAGCACGCCCTCGGTGAGGAATCCCGAGCCGCACAGCGGAAATTTCTGGCGCAGCCCCGCGGCGGCATAGTCCTTGACGAACTGCACTGCGCCGCCGCCGGCAAAGAACGAGCCTACCGCATCGATCTCGAGCCCGGAGAGCACACCGAGCATCGGCAGGAAGTTGGTGTCCGGGAAGGAGAGCGTAAGTATCTGCGTCAGCTCGCCGCCGCCGGCGCGCAGGCCGTCGCCGAATCCCTCGCCGGATTCCTTGCCCGCGGCGTAGTCCCAGGTGACCCACGCGGCCTTCTTCACGCCCTTCGCGGCAAGCGCCTTTCCCATGCCGTAAGCGGGCTGCCAGTTGCTGAACGAGCTGCGGAAGATCGACGGCGCGCATAGCTCCCGCGTTGCGGCGACGTTGCCGGCATTGGGGATGATCAGCGGCACCTCGCGCTCGCGTGCCGCCTGCACCAGAGCCATCACGACGCCGGAATGCACGGTGCCGATCAACACCTCCGCATGGTCGCGTTCGAGCAGCCGGTTGACGTTCTGCGGTGCTTTCGCCGGATCGAACTCGTCGTCGAGGCGGATCATCGTCACTGTGCGTCCGCCCAGCTTGCCGTCCCGCTCCTGCAGGTACAGTTCGAAGGCGGCAGCAATGTTCTCGCCAAGTGCCGCGAACGTGCCGGAAAACGGCAGCATGAGACCGATCCTGATCGGTGCGCCCTGCGCAAGGGCGGGACGGCCGAGCGCCAATGCCGCGGCGCCCGCGAGAATGCCACGGCGGGAAATGTGCTGCATGGGACGTGACCCTCCTGCATGCCGGCGTCGCGCCGCCACGTGATTGTGAGGTGCCATATTGCATGTCAGACATTGGCCGAGCAACAGCGAAACGGATTGGCCCCATGGACGAAGAAGCTACGGTTCCGCCAGCCCAACGGTATTTCGAGGATTATCGTGTCGGCATGATGAGCGAATTTGGCGAAGTCGCGGTGACGGCGGAAGAGATCGTGGATTTCGCCGGACGCTACGATCCTCAGGCCATGCACGCCGATCCGGCTGCGGCGGCGCAGGGTGCGTTCGGTGGCCTGATCGCCAGCGGATGGCATACCGGCTCGATGATGATGCGCCTTTTCGCCGAGAACTATCTCTCAAAGGTGGCGGCGCTGGCGTCACCGGGCATCGACGAACTCCGCTGGGTGAGGCCGGTGCGGCCCGGCGACCGGTTGCACGTGAGGGTCACGGTGCTGGAGGCGACCCGGTCACGCTCGAAGCCCGATCGTGGGATGGTGCGCAGCCTGGTGGAAGTGCTGAACCAGAACAACGAAATGGTGATGAGCATGAAGCCGATGAACCTGCTGCGCTGCCGCAACGTCGCGTAGCATGGGCAGCGATACCCATCGGTGCCGCAAGCAATCTAGCCGCCCAGCACCTCCGTCGCCTCCTGCAATGCGTGCGCAAGGCGGTTGCGCCCGCGCGTTGCGCTGACCGCGAGGAAGCGCGCGCTGTCGGTGCCAGGTGTTGCCTTGGCCAGCCTGCGCAACGGATCCAGTACCGGCCACGCCGGCAACGGCAACGCCGGATCATGCGCAAACCGGTCACCGCTCGTGTAATAGACCGGCGCCAATGCGCGCGACGCACGCATCAGCGCCGCATCGGAATGTCCGCCAGCCGCCGCCTTGTCGCGCAGTGTCTCGGCGCCGGCGATCAGCCTGTCGACGGACAAGCGGTCGCCGAGCGAGGTGCGCAACTTTCCCAACTCCTCCAGCAGCGCGCTCGCATGTGCGGCGAAATCCAGCGGCAGCACCGGATCCGTCAGCAGGCGCCACAGCGTGTGCACGAACACACGCGTATCGCGCACCAGGTTCGCCTCATCGATCTTGTCCAGCAGGTCGTGCGGCGTATGCCACCACCAGCCAAGCGCATTGCGCATCTTCACCGGCGCCGGCGGCTGCTCGCTGAGCGCGCCGAACATCGCGGGAATGCCGATGCCCCAGAACGACTGATCGGATGACCGCGACATGCGCTTGCCGTCGTACTCCGATCCGGCCTGCTCGCCGATCGCGTCGCCGGCGAGCCCGACGAGTTCCGGCGCGGCGGCGGCATTCCTCAAAACGGTCGCGCCGATGCCGCCGGTGGAATCGACATTCACGTGTACGGCACAGCGACGTTCCAGTTCCTCCCAGTTCTGATCGGCATACCAGGTCGAGCCGGAATAGCGGCCATGCGAATGGCCCGACCAGAAGCACAGCCGCAAACCGCGCCGCCACCTGCCGCGTTCGCGCGCGGCAAGGCGCGCCACCTCCAGCATGGTCGCGTTGGCGGCGCCATTGTCCATCACGCCGTAGTGCCAGGTGTCATGATGTCCGGAATACAGAATGAACGGGCTGTCCGCCGCAGGTCCGTCGATGTCGGCCACCAGGATCGGCGTCTGCCGCCAGCCGGTATCGACCTCGGCGTGAAGCGTGACCTTCGGCTGCTCGCCGCGCGCCAGACGCTCGCGCAATGCGCTGCCATCGGCATTTGACACGGTGCAGACCACGGTGGTGGGAAGTTCGGACTGCGTCTCAACCGATGGGCTGCCCCATACCGGAGAGACACACATCTCGTGCAGATGTTCGTGCGGGCTGATCTGCACCTGGCCCACAGCGCCGGCGTGCGAGGCACGTGCGGCCTGGCCGGGGCTGGCGATGCCTTCAGTCAGCACGATCGCGCCGCGCAGATCGCGCGCTGTGAAGTCGGCTTCGTCGCCGTCGCCGACATAGACCAGCCGTCCGGTCACGCCCTGCGCAGGCGCGCTGCGGGAGAAGGAATGCGTAATGCTGATGAGCGCCTGGTTGTCCACATCCACCCGCGCCGTGCCGGGCAGGCTGATATAGGCGTCATGCATAATCAGGTTGGTGCGGTAGCCGTATTCGTCGAGCTTTGCCTCGAAGTAGTGCAGGCTTTGCAGTTCGTCCGGTGTCCCGGACAGCTTCACCCAGCGGGCGAGTTTCTGCATGTGGCCCATCAGGACAGAGCCGTCGACGGCTTCGCACAGCGAATGGCGGATCGGGTCTTGCATGTTCCATTTCCTTCCCGCTCGTGTGGCGGGAAGCGTGCCGCGCGTGACGGACAAAGGCAAGGTCGATTAGGTTGTCGAATGGGGCGCGTGAAAAGGGGGGTCGTCATGCTGAGCTGCTTCTGCGGGATGGTGCACGATATCGGCAGGCGCGGTTTCCTGGGGGGACTGATGGCTGCCGCCGTGGTCGCGCAGGCAACGGCTCCTGCGTCCGCCGGTCCGGCGGACCCGGCGTTGATCGAGGACCTCGTGGCGGCCAACCGAATTCTGTATGACCAGGCCGTGGTTGATGGATTCGGCCATGTCAGCACACGCCACGACAAGGATCCGAACCGCTATCTGATGGCGCGCAGCATGGCTCCCGCGTTGGTGACGGCCGACGACATCATGGAATATGACCTCGACAGCACGCCGGTCGATCAGCGGGGCCGCGCCATCTATCTTGAACGTTTCATCCACGGCGAGATCTACAAACTTCGCCCCGACGTGCGCGCGATCGTTCACAGCCACTCGCCTTCGGTGATCCCCTATGCCAACACCAACGTGCAGCTTCGGCCAATGAACCACATCGCCGGCTTCCTCGGCGGCGGCGTGCCGGTGTTCGAGATCCGCGACGTGGCCGGGCCCGCATCCAACATGCTGATCAGCACTCCCATGCTCGGCCATGCGCTCGCCGCGACGCTCGGGCCGCATCCGGTCGCGCTGATGCGCGGGCACGGTTCGGTTGCGGCGGCGCAGTCGGTCCGCCACGTCGTGTTCCGCGCGATCTACACCGAAGTGAACGCCCGCATGGAAAGCGAGGCGTTGCGGCTCGGTGATCCGATGTTTCTCAACGACGGCGAAGCGGCGGCAGCGATGAAGACCAACGACGGACTTGTGGACCGACCCTGGGAGTTGTGGAAGCGTCGGGTGATCGGGAAGTAATGGTGGCGACGCCCTGCCACTGAACGGGAACGCGCGCTTGCTGTACACCTCGGTCGCTTGCGGGAGAGGTCGACGCGTGTTCAGCGCGGCGGGAGAGGGTCGTTAAGTGTGTGCCGAACCCTCTCCCGGCCCGCTTAGGCGAGCCGACCTCTCCCGCATCGCGGGCGAGGTGTACCGCTGATGCGGGCCGTACTGACAAATGCGATGACGATGGCAGTTTCCTCCCTCACAGCGAGCGTGTCGCGCCGCCATCGATATCGATCACGCATCCCTGGATGAAATCGGCCTTGTCCGACGCGAGATACGCGGTAAGCCAGCCGATCTCATCCGGTCGCCCGACGCGCGTCGTGCCATGCGATGACAGCAGGTACGCGATCGCCTGCTCGCGGTTGAACCCGTGCTCGCGTGACACGCGCTCGATGTTGCGGCCGAAGCGTTCGGTCTCGATCAGGCCGGGATTGATCGCGTTGACTCGCACGCCGTCTTTGATGCCGATATCGGCCATCGCCTTGGTGAAGTTCAGCAGCGCCACGTTGACCGAACCGCCGATGGTGAACTCGGCCGAACCCGCGCGGGAGCCGATGCCGACGATGTTGACGATGCAGCCGTGCGATTTGCGCAGATGCGGCCACGCCGCGCGCGTTGTCCGCACATAGCCATGGAACTTCAGGGCGAAGCCATCCTGCCAGTCCTCTTCGGTCAGCGCGAAGAAGTCGGCCCGCTTGGTGGCACCGGCGTTGTTGACCAGGATGTCGAGCCGACCAAATGCCGCAATCGCGGCATCGACCGCCGCCTTGGTTGCGGCGGGCTCGCGCAGGTCGCCGGCGATGACGGTGGTGCGGTTGCTGCCGGAGATGGCCGCGATGCTGCCGGCCACCTCGTCGAGCCTGGCCCTGTCCCGTGCGGCCAGACAGACATGCACACCCTCACGGGCCAGTTCCGCCGCGATCGATGCCCCGATCCCGCGGCTGGCGCCGGTGACCAATGCAACCTTGCCGCCGAGATTCAAATCCATGTCGTTTCCTTCCCGCCGAGGGAGTGGGAGCAACCTCGATTGCTCGCGGGACAATGCAGGCAATCAGGTCGGCGGACAAACCGCGAGAGCGCAATACTTCGACATCACGGTAACCTAGCGCCTGTCGGACGGCCAGCGTAAACCGGCCCGTGGCCGGCGTGGAGGTGACGTGTGGAGCGGGTGGACTGCGTCGTGGCGGGTGCGGGCGTCGTCGGGCTGGCGGTGGCGCGCGCCCTCGCGCTGGCCGGCCGCGACGTGATCATTCTGGATGCCGCGGAAGGCATCGGCACCGAAACATCCTCGCGCAACAGCGAGGTGATCCACGCCGGCATCTATTACCCGCCCGGCAGCCTCATGGCACGGTTCTGCGTTGCGGGACGCAGGGCGCTCTACGCCTATTGCGCCGAGAAGGGCGTGCCGCACGCGAACTGCGGCAAGCTCATCGTCGCGACCAATGCCGAGGAGGACGCGATGCTGGCCGGCATCAAGCGCCGCGCCGAGGTGAACGGGGTGGCGGGCATGCGCGTACTCACCGCTGCCGAGGCGATCGCGATCGAACCAAACCTTGCGTGCACCGGCGCCTTGCTGTCGCCTGTCACCGGCATCATCGACAGCCACGCCTTCATGCTGGCCTTGCAGGGCGATGCGGAGAATGCCGGCGCGGTGTCGGTGTTCCTGTGCCCCGTCACCGGCGGGCGGGTTGTGCAGGGCGGCGTGGAGATCGACGTCGGCGGCGTCGAGCCTATGACCCTGCGCTGCAGGCTGCTGGTGAATTCAGCCGGGCTGCATGCACCTGGCCTCGCGGTCGGGATCGCCGGGATGCCGCAAGACCGCATTCCGCGCGCGTATTACGCCAAGGGCAACTACTTCACACTGTCGGGGCCGTCGCCGTTCTCGCGGCTGATCTATCCGGTGCCGGTGCCGGGCGGCCTCGGCGTGCATCTGACGATCGACCTCGGGGGCCACGCGCGGTTTGGGCCAGATGTGCAGTGGATCGACGCGATCGACTACACCGTCGATCCGGCGCGGGCTGACAGTTTCTACGCGGCAGTTAGGAAATACTGGCCGGCGCTCAAGGACGGGGCGCTGCAACCCGACTACGCGGGGATCCGCCCCAAGATCGTGCCACGCGGCGCACCGGCGCAGGATTTTGTCGTGCAGGGTCCGCTGTCGCATGGTGTGCCAGGGCTGATCAACCTGTTCGGCATCGAGAGCCCGGGCCTGACCGCATCGCTGGCGTTGGCCGAGTATGTTCTGGGGATTGCTGCGACCGGCTGACAGGGATCACCAAGCAATCAAGCGGACACAGAGTTTCTCAGAGTGCGCACAGCTCAGAGTTCCACAGAGAATTCTCATCTGGACCGTGCGTCAACGTTCCGGTGCCGGGACGGCCGAGGCCGCTGAGGTTGTTGTACGCCAGTGTCGCAACGCCGAGTCCGTCGTACTTGAAGTCGTATTGAAGCGTGTGCTTGCCGGGAGCCAGCGCCTCGGCGCTTTCCCAGCGTACGCGCTTCAGGTCCAGCAGGTTCCACAGGAATACCGGCTTGCCCTTCAGCAGATACAGCCCGTATCCACCGAACCGCCCGCCATCGGTGACGATCATGCCCTCGGCACCGCCCTGCGGCACGTCGATCTCCGCCGTGATGGTATAGGAGGTATCGAGGACGTCCGGCCCGGTGCCGCGCGGTTGGCCGGTGACCGGTACGCCCGTGTAGGTGAACACCTTTCGGCCGCCCGTCATGGATGGGCGTGGCGTCACCATACGCGTTGCCACCGAGGCATCCAGCGGCAGCACCTGATACCTGGCGAATTCGGCAAACATCAGGTCCGTCATCTCACGAAGCTTGGGCGCATTGGCCGCGGCCACGTCGGTGTACTGGGTCCAGTCATGCCGCACATCGTACAGTTCGAATTTGTACGCGCTGGCGGGATCGGTGACCACCTTGCCGAGCAGCTCCCACGGCGCACGCACCGGCACCCCGCTCAGCATCCAGCCGTCGTTGTACAGCCCCTGCACGCCCATCATCTCGAAATACTGGGTATGATGCGGTGACGGCGCGTCGGCGTTGGCCTTGTCGAAGCTGTAGGCCATGCTGACGCCCTCGATCGGCTTCTGTGCAATGCCGTCTACCATCACCGGTGCGGGGATTCCGGTGACCTCCAGCAGCGTCGGCGCGATGTCGATCACATGGTGGAACTGCCAGCGGATGCCGCCCTTGTCGGTGATGTGGCCCGGCCAGGAGATCGTCATGCCCTGGCGCGTGCCGCCGAAGAACGACGGGATCTGCTTGGTCCACTTGTAGGGCGTGTCGAACGCCCAGGCCCACGGCACCGCGAAGTGGTTATACGCAAATTGCGATCCCCAGGCGTCGTAGAACTTCATCTGCTCGGCCACCGGCAGTTCCACGCCATTGAACTGCAAGACCTCGCTGGGCGTGCCGTTCGGCGAGCCTTCGGCCGATGCTCCGTTGTCGCCGCTGATGTAGATGATCAGCGTGTTGTCCAGCTTGCCCATGTACTGCACCGCCTGGATCACCCGGCCGATCTCATGGTCGGTGTAGGCAAGATACGCCGCATAGACGTTGACCTGCCTGATGAAGAGCTTCTTGTCCTCGTCGTTCAGCGAGTCCCAGGTCTTCAACAGCTTGTCCGGCCAGGGTGTCAGTATCGCGTCCTGTGGGATCACGCCGAGCTTCTGCTGGTTGGCGAAGATCTGGTCGCGCAGCGCGTTCCAGCCCTTGTCGAACAGGTGCATGTCGGTGATCTTCTGGATCCATTCCGGCGTCGGCTGGTGCGGTGCGTGCGTGCCGCCTGGCACGTAATACAGGAGGAACGGCATGTCGGGATTGATGTCATTCAACTGGTCCATCCAGTGAATGGCGTCATCGGCCATTGCAGTGGTCAGGTTCCACGTGGGATTCCCGACATAGGGGTAGATCGCGGTGGTGTTGCGGAACAGGTTCGGCTCCCACTGGCTGGCGTCGCCACCGACGAAACCATAGAAGTATTCGAAGCCCATCCCGGTCGGCCACTGGCTGAACGGCCCGGCTTGGCTCGCGGTCCAGGTCGGCGTGTTGTGGTCTTTGCCGAACCAGGAGGTGCGGTAGCCGTTCTCCAGCAGGATGCGGCCGATCGTCGCGCTGTCCCTGCCAATGAAGCTGTTGTAGCCGGGGTAGCCCGTGGCCGCCTCGGAGATCACGCCGAAGCCCACCGAGTGGTGGTTGCGACCGGTGATCAGCGCTGCACGCGTGGGCGAGCACAGCGAGGTCGAATGGAAGTTGGTATAGCGCAGGCCGTCATTGGCGATCCGGTCGAGCGCCGGTGTCGGGATCACACCACCGAAGGTGGAGGGCGCGGAGAAGCCGACGTCGTCGGTCATGACCAGCAGGATGTTGGGCGCGCCTTTCGGCGGCACCACGGTCATCGGCCACGCCGACCTGGACTGCGCGGCATTCAGTTCGATCTGGCCGGTAAACGGCGGCGGCGGCGGCGGCAGGTAGCGGCCGTCGATTGTCGTCGTCGCGTCGGGCGAGCCGGGCGTGCCGGTGACCTGCTGCCCAAACGCCACGCCCCCGAGCGACAGCGCGAGGCCGGCGATTGCAAGGGCGACGCAGGCGAGCAACGACGTGATCCGATTGTTTGGCATGGTTTCCCCGCTTGGAAGATTGACCGGCACGCAGGTCCGCAGCTCAGGCCAGCGCCTGCAGCGACCTCGTCAGCGTAACCAGAGACCCAGACTAGTGCACAAAGTCATTGATCTGGATCAAGACGGCATCGCGTCGGTAACTTGGCGGCTCGCGACCTCGGCCATCGCTCCGGTCGGCGGTCGGTGCGCTGGAGGAGCTTGAACGAGGCCATGGACGAGGTGAGGATCAGGACGATCAGGAGCCGGTCCAGACCGTTTCGGCCGGATCATAGATGACCCCAACCCGATGCTGCTGGGACGGTTTGGCTGCTTCGAAGCATCCGTGGGATCAGACGCAGCGAAGCCGACCTCAAGCGCCGCCTTCGAACTAGCGAGACACTCTCCGCATGAATGCACGCAACGGGTCCGCCGAACTTTCGCGGCCAGCCCTCGCTCTGCTGCTGGCCGTCCTCGCGACCTCCTGTCATCGCCCGCCGCCGCCGGCCAATCCGCACTACGTTCTCGGTGCTCCCTATCAGGTCGGCGGCGCCTGGTATTATCCGCGCGAGCGCTACGAACTGCAGGAGACTGGGCTCGCAACGGTCTATCCGTCCGGCCATGCGGACCTCACCGCGGATGGCGAGGTGTTCGATCAGACGGCGCTCGCAGCCGCGCATCAGACGCTGCAGCTTCCTGCGATCGCGCGGCTGACCAATCTGGAGAACGGGAGGCAGGTCCTGGTGCGGATCAATGACCGGGGACCGGCGACTCCGCACCGTCTGATCGAGGTCACGCGTCGGACGGCGGCGCTGCTCGATTTTCCGGCCGATGGCGCGGCGCGCGTACGGCTGCAGGTGCAGCCGACGGAGAGCTACGCGGCCGTCGATGCGGTGCCAGGTGCGCCGATGCTGGAACTCGCGACGGCGCCGCTTGGGGCGGTGCAGCAGACCGACTTGCCGCCACCCGGTGGCAAGTCGCCGGTGAACGCCGCGGCGGCGCCCACGCCAGCGCAGCCAACGGCGCAGACGGTCGCGGCAACGGACCTGCGGCTGCGGGAGACGGTGACCCGGGGATCGCCCGAGCCCGGCAACCTGTTCGTGCGGCTCGGCACGTTCCAGACCTTCGCCTACGCCGATATCCAGCGCGCGCGGGTCGCCAGGCTCGGCGCGCGCATCGTCAGCACCCGCGAGGGACGGGTCCAGACGCATCGGGTCATGGTCGGGCCATTCACCAGCGTGCAGCAGGCTGACGCGGTGCTGGACCAGGTGCTCCTTGCGGGAGTAACCGATGCTCGAATCGTGGTGGAATAGGAGTCGAAGTCGCCATGCTCACGCGTCGGTCCGCCGTGCTGGTGTCTGCGTTCTTCGCTGCCGGCGCGCTGCCGGCGAAGGCACAACCCCATCACCCTGCCTCCGGCAAGCCCGGCGCGCGGGGGGCGAAGAAGGACCAGCCGCCCGGCAGCCCGGCGGATACGCCGCTCGGGCAGGTGGATACATCGGCACGCTGGGCGTTCATTCAGGACTTCACCACCGGCGCGACGCTGCTGGAGAAGAACGCCGACGTCCCGATGCCGCCCTCCTCGATGACCAAGCTGATGACGATCTATCTGGTCTACGAGCGGCTGAAGCAGGGCAAGATGAAGCTCGACGACACGCTGCTGGTGAGCGACCGCGCTTGGAAGATGGGCGGGTCGAAGATGTTCGTGCAGGTCGGCACGCAGGTGGCGGCGGAGGACCTGATCCGCGGCGTGATCGTGCAGTCGGGCAACGACGCCTGCATCGTGTTCGCCGAGGCGATCGCGGGGTCCGAGGAGCAGTTCGCCGAGCTGATGAACCAGAAGGCGAAGGAACTCGGGCTGGCGAACTCGAATTTCAAGAATTCGACCGGCTGGCCGGATCCCGATCAGCACATGAGCTGCCGCGACATCGCCACGCTGGCGCGTCGCATCATCCGCGATTTTCCCGAGTACTATCATTACGATTCCGAGAAGTCGTTCAAGTACAACAACATCGAGCAGGGCAACCGCAATCCGCTGGTGCAGAAGGGCACGGCCGACGGGCTCAAGACCGGCCACACGGAGGCCGGCGCGTACGGTCTGGCGGCGAGCAGCAAGCGCGGCGAGCGGCGGGTGATCGTGGTGCTCAACGGGCTCGAGTCGATGCACCAGCGCGCCGAGGAAGGCGAGCGGCTGATGGACTGGGCGTTCGCGAATTTCGAGGACGTGACGTTGTTCACCGCGGGCGACGTGGTGGAGCGCGTTCGGGTGTGGCTGGGCACGGCCGCGACGGTACCGCTGGTCGGCGGGCGCGATCTTGTCGTGACGATGCCGCGCAACTGGCGGAAGAACGCGTCGGTGAAGATGACCTACGACGCGCCGATCTATGCGCCGGTGGCAAAGGGGACGACGCTCGGCAAGCTCACGGTCGTGGGGCAGGGCGTGCCGGCGATGGAGGTGCCGCTGCTGGCCGGCGACGACGTGCCGAAGCTCAGCCTGCCCGGGCGCGCGATCGCGGTGGTGTCGCATTACGTGACAGGTGGTTGAGGGTGCCGCGTGCAAACCGGCCGGTTCATCACGCTTGAAGGCGGCGAAGGTGCCGGGAAGTCCACGCAGACGCGGCTGCTCGCCGATGCACTGGTGCAACTTGGCCTGCCGGTGCTGCGCACACGCGAGCCGGGCGGCGCGCCGGGCGCCGAAATCCTGCGCGGCCTGCTGCTGGGCGGTTCGGTGGACTGGTCGCCGCAGGCGGAGGCGCTGCTGCACTTCGCCGCCCGTGCCGAGCATGTGGAGAAGACAATCCGACCGGCGCTGGCAGCAGGAATGTGGGTGGTGTGCGACCGGTTCTTCAACTCGACGATGGCGTACCAGGGTTATGGTCAGGGTGCGGATCGCGCCATGATTGCGGCCCTGACGGGGCTGCTGCGGCTTGCCCCGGACGTTACGATCATCCTGGATGTCAGCGGGGTCGTCGCGACCGCACGGCAACTGATGCGAGGTGGGCACGCAGACCGTTATGAGCGGCTCGATGCGCTGTTCCATGCACGCGCGAACCAGGGTTTTCGCGATATCGCGGCTGCGGCGCCCGAACGATGTGTGCTGATCGCCGGCGATGGAACGGAAAGCGACGTTCATGCGGCGATCATGCAGGCGCTGCGTCAAAGGCTCGCATTGCCCGATCGAACGTAGCGCGCCGGCGTAAACTCCCTCTCCGCCCCTCGGGGCGGAGAGGGCCGGGGTGAGGTGGGGGCTGATGCCACCGACCCCGCGCGTTCCGTCGACCTTGCCGGTCATGGCTACCTGGTCATCCGGTTTCGGAACAACGACGTGATCGAAAACGACGGGTTTACGCATGTCGCGCCGGGTGCGATGGGAGAGCCCCCACCTCACCCTGACCCTCTCCGCCCCCGAGGGCGGAGAGGGAAACGTGCGGATCTGGGTGGTCGGCCGGGTTCATTCGAAACACCTATGACTGGCGCTTTGCCAGTGCGTCGTACTCCTTCAACCGCGCAACCAGCGCCGGCATGTCCCGCAGGGCGATCATGTTCGGGCCGTCGCTTGGCGCGCGGTCCGGATCGGGGTGGGTCTCGATGAACACCGCCGCCACGCCCAACCGCGACGGCGGCGCGCGCCAGCACCGGGGCGAATTCGCGCTGTCCGCCCGACGTCGTGCCCTGGCCGCCTGGCTGCTGCACCGAATGCGTCGCGTCGAACACCACCGGGTATCCCGTGCGCGCCATGATCGGCAGCCCGCGGAAATCCGTGACCAGCGTGTTGTAGCCGAAGCTCGCGCCGCGCTCGCACAGCAGGATGTTCTCATTGCCGGTGCTGGCGATCTTGGCCGCGACGTTCGCCATGTCCCACGGCGCCAGGAACTGTCCCTTCTTCACATTGATCGGCCGTCCGGTTTCGCCCGCGGCGAGCAGCAGATCGGTCTGGCGGCACAGGAAGGCGGGGATCTGCAGCACGTCCACCGCCTGCGCCGCGATGGCGCATTGCTCCGGCGCGTGCACGTCGGTCAGCACCGGCAGTCCGGTCGCCTCGCGCACGTCGGCGAGAATGCCGAGGCCGTCGCCGATGCCAACGCCGCGCTGCGTCGCGACGCTGGTACGGTTCGCTTTGTCGAAGCTCGACTTGTAGATCAGCTTGACACCGGTCGCGTCGGACATCTCGCGCAAGGCCGCCGCAACCTCCAGAGCATGGGCCCGCGATTCGATCTGACACGGCCCGGAGATCAGCGCGAACGGAAGGTCGTTGCCGATCGCGACTGGGCCGACCAGGATGGTGCGCTGCTCAGACAAGGCGCGCCTGGCGCACCGCCGCCGCGATGAACCCCGCAAACAGCGGATGCGGGTCGAACGGCTTCGACTTCAGCTCCGGATGATACTGCACGCCGACGAACCACGGATGCGCGGGCAACTCGATGATCTCCGGCAGCACGCCGTCCGGCGACATGCCGGAGAACCGCATCCCGGTCCGCTCCAGGCATTCCTTGTAGTTGACGTTCACCTCGTAGCGGTGACGGTGGCGTTCCTCGATGCGCGGCGCACCGCCGTACAGATCGCGCACCAGGCTCCCTGCGCTCAGCACCGCCGGATACGCGCCAAGCCGCATGGTGCCGCCGAGATCGCCGCCTTCCATGCGCCGCTCCATTTCGTTGCCGCGCGCCCACTCGGTCAGCAGCCCCACGACCGGGTTCGTCGCACGGTCCGAACTCGGTGGACGATGCACGGCGCAGGCCGGCGAGATTGCGCGCCGCCTCGATCACCGCCATCTGCATGCCGAAGCAGATGCCGAAGAACGGCACGTTCCGCTCGCGCGCGAAGCGCACCGCCTCGATCTTGCCCGGGGTGCCGCGTTCGCCGAAGCCGCCCGGCACCAGAATGCCGTTCACCTCCTCGAGCCGGTGCACCGCGCCGTCCTGCTCGAACACCTCGCTGTCGACCCAGTCGAGCGCAACGCGCACGCGGTTGGCGATGCCGCCATGCGCCAGCGCCTCGCCCAGCGATTTATAGCTGTCGAGCAGGTTGGTGTACTTGCCCACGACGGCGATGCGCACCTCGCCTTCCGGCGCGCGGATCGCATCGACGATGTCCTGCCAGCGCGACAGATCGGGCTCCCCATCCGCCGGCAGATCGAAATGCCGCAGCACCTCGCGATCCATGCCCTCGGCGTGATAGGCGATCGGCACGGCGTAGATCGTGTCGACGTCGAGCGCGGCGATCACCGACCGCGGACGGACATTGCAGAACAGCGCGATCTTGCGCCGCTCGTTCTCCGGGATCGGCCGGTCGCAGCGGCACAGCAGCATCTGCGGCTGGATGCCGACATTCAGCAGCTCCTTCACCGAGTGCTGCGTCGGCTTGGTCTTCAGCTCGCCGGCGGACGGGATGAACGGCACCAGCGTCAGGTGCACGAACATCGCCCGCTCCGGACCGAGCTCGTTGCCGAGTTGGCGGATCGCTTCCAGGAACGGCAGGCTCTCGATGTCGCCGACCGTGCCGCCGATCTCCACCAGCACGAAGTCGAGGCCGGCGGTGTCGCGGACGATTGCCTCCTTGATCGCATCGGTGATGTGCGGGATCACCTGCACGGTTGCGCCGAGATAGTCGCCGCGCCGCTCCTTGGCGATCACCTCGGAATAGATGCGCCCGGTGGTGGCGTTGTCGAAGCGGTTGGCGTGCACGCCGGTGAAGCGCTCGTAGTGGCCGAGGTCCAGGTCGGTCTCGGCGCCATCGTCGGTGACGTAGACCTCGCCGTGCTGGTACGGGCTCATCGTGCCGGGATCGACGTTCAGGTAGGGATCGAGCTTGCGCAGCCGGACGGAGAATCCGCGCGCCTGCAACAGGGCGCCGAGCGACGCAGAGGCGATTCCTTTGCCGAGTGAGGAGACCACGCCGCCTGTGATGAACACGTACCGCGTCATGGACGGATAGTATACGAACCCGAATCGGGGAACGGGAAGCCCACGCTCGCATTATCACGCATGCGTCAGATCGGGACTCAGTTGTTCGGGTACCGACGGGCCTTTCGGCGCCGCGGGCGCCTCGGTTGTCGGTGCAGGCGCTGCCGGCAGTGCGCCGCCTGGGGCTGGGGCCGGGGCGGGGTTCTCCAGCAACGAGCCGCCAACGCCGGTGGTGCCATGGTTCAGCAGCGCAAGGATGAGCGACAGCGCCATGAACAGGGTGGCAAGGATCGCCGTGGTGCGCGTCAGCAGGTTTGCCGTGCCACGACCGGACATGAAGGCGCCCATGCCCTGGGAGCTGCCGATCCCCAGGCCGCCGCCCTCGCTGCGCTGGATCAGCACCACGCCGATCAGCGCGAGTGTGACGAACAGGTGGATGATCAGCAGGACGGTGGTCATCAGGGTCCCTAAGGCAATGGCGGCGCAGTCCCCCCGACCCCCTCCCGCAAGGGGAGGGGGAATAGAAGATCGGCGTCCGGCTACTACCCCTCTCGCGCGGCCCCGGCAATCGCGAGGAAATCCTCCGCCTTCAGGCTGGCGCCACCTATCAGGCCGCCGCCGACATGCGGGACACCCAGCAGCGCCCCGGCGTTCGCCGGGCGCATCGAGCCGCCGTAGAGGATCCGGATCCCGTGCCCCGGCTCGCCGAACTGGCGCGCCAGTTCCTCACGAATGAACGCGTGCATCGCCGCCACGTCCTGGTCGGTCGCCGTCCTGCCGGTGCCGATCGCCCAGACCGGCTCGTAGGCCACCACGCCGGCGAACGGCTTGGGCAGGCTGCCGGCGAGCTGCCAGCCCACCACCTCGGTCTGCTGACCCGACGCTCGCTGCTCCTCCGTCTCGCCGACACAGACAATGGGCGTCAGGCCGCCCGCGACGGCGGCCAGTACTTTTTCCCGGATCAGTTCGTCGGTCTCGCCGTGGTTCTGGCGACGCTCGGAATGGCCGAGGATCACCCACGCGGCGCCCGCGTCGCGCAGCATGGCAGCCGATATGTCGCCGGTATGCGCGCCTTGCTGCGCGGTGTGGCAATCCTGGCCGCCGACCGCCACCGTCGAGCCTTCCAGGATCTTCGCGACCGCTTCGAGCACAGTGAACGGCGGACAGACAAGCAGCTCGCAGCCTACGCCCTGAGCGCCCGCGCGCACGTCTTCGGCCAGCGTGATCGCATCGGCGCGCAATCCGTTCATCTTCCAGTTCCCGGCGATCAGCTGGCGCATGGCAACTCCCTCGACTGTACGGCCCGTGCCGCGCGCCGCTGGTAGCCGAAAGCCCTAGCGCTGGCAAAGCATGGCGCCGGCTCGTATATGCTGCCACGCTGCCGCACGGAACTGTCGGATGATCGCTTCCTTTCGCCGCTACCTCGATACCTGGGTGGTCCGCGGCTTCTTCCTGATCATGGTGCTCGCCTTCATCTCCTGGGGCGTCGGCGACGTCATTCGCCTGGTTGGCTCCTCGACCTGGGCGGCGAAGGTCGGCAGCCAGACCATCGAGGCCCCGCAGCTTCAGGCGACATATCAGCGCGACCTGGCGCAGTTGACCCACGACCTGCCGCCCGGTCAGGAGGCCTCGCCGGAGATGCGCAGTCGCGTCGCCAGCCAGGCGCTGCAGCGCCTCATCACCCAGACGGCGCTGCAGCAGGAGCTGCAACAGCTTCGGGTCGTCACACCCGACCAGGCGGTTCGCCAGTCCGTTCTGGCAATGCCGGCGTTCCACGGTGCGAACGGCCAATTCGACAAGCAAACCTTCGATACGGTGCTGCGCAACAACGGGCTCACCGAACCACGCTTCCTCGACATGATGCGCACCGACCTGTCGCAGCGGCAGGTGCTAGGAGCGGTGGGCGCCGGGGCGGCGACGCCCGAGGTCCTGCTGCGCCCGCTGTTCCAGGGCCAGTTCGAGAAGCGCTCGGCCGACATGGTGGAGTTTCCGTTCGGCGCCGCGCCCGAGCCGCCGGCGCCCGCCGAGGCCGACCTGCAGCGCTGGTACGACAACCACCCGGACCTCTACGCGACACCGGAATTCCGCAGGATCAAGGCGATCGTGCTGTCGCCGGAGACATTGGCCAAGGATATACCCATCACCGACACCGACGTGCAGGCCGCCTACGACCAGCACAAGTCGCTGTTCATCAAGCCGGAGAAGCGCTCCGCCGAGGTGGTCTCGGTGGCGGACGCGACCAAGGCCGCAGCACTTGCCGCCCAGTGGCGGGGTGGCGCCGACTGGGACGCGATGCAGAAGGCGGCGCAGGACGCGGGCGGCTCGGCGGTCGCACTCGACGATGCCACCGAGCAGCAGTTCCCCGATGCGGACCTGGCGCGCAGCGTGTTCGCCGCCGCGCCAAACACCGTCTCGGACCCGGCGAAAGGCGCGCTGGGCTGGCATGTGCTGCGCGTCACCAAGGTCACCCCGGGGAGCAGCCAAGGTTTCGACGAGGTGAAGGGGGAAATCCGCAGCCAGCTGCTGTCCGTCAAGGCTGCGGAGCTGATGTACGACCGCGCCAACAAGGTGGACAACGTGCTCGGCAGCGGCGCGGGCATCGACGAGATCCCGAGCGATCTCGGGCTGGTCGGGGTCGCCGGCACGCTCAATGCAGAGGGCAACACCAAGGAGGGCACCCCGGCGCCGATCCCCGGGCCGGCAGAACTCCGCAGCGCGCTGGTCAAGGCGGCGTTCGAGGTCCAGAAGGGCGACCCACTCCGCCTCGTCGAGGTGGCAGACTCCATCCACGGGCGGTTCGTCCTACTACGCGATCAGCGTCGAGGAGGTGACCCCGCCGGCCGAAAAACCGTTCGACGAGGTCAAGGCGCAGGTCGCCGCCGACTGGACGCAGGATGCACGGCGCCATGCGCAGGAGCAGGCGGCGGCCAAATTGCTGGCGGCGGTGAAGGGCGGCCAGTCGCTGGCCGACGCCGCGACCGTCGCCGGGGTGACGGTGCGCCGGACGCCGCTCGTCACGCGCGATGCAGGCGCCGAGGGGATGCCGCCGCAGCTTGGCCGTGTCCTGTTCAGCCTGAAACCGGGCGAACCCACGATGGGCGAATCGGGCGATGCCTACATCGTCGCCGTGCCGGCCGAGATCGTCGAGTCCGACCCGAAGGCGGATCCAGCCGGCTACGCCCAGGTTCGCGAGGCGGTGGCCCGTTCCAGCGCCAACGACCTCGCCACCATCTTCTCCGACGCGGTGCGCGAGCGCGCGCAGCCGCAGATCAACCAACCCGTCGTCGACACGGTCACCGGCAGCAATCCATGAACGTCACGCTCACACCCGGCTTCGCCAGCTTCCGATCCGCCTATGAGGCGGGGCGCGGCACGCTGGTCTGGCGCGGCGGTGTGGCCGATCTCGAGACGCCGGTCGCGGCTTTCCTTAAGCTCGCGCACGGAAGACCCAACTCGTTCCTGCTCGAGAGCGTGGAAGGCGGGGCGGCGCGCGGGCGCTATTCGATCATCGGCATGGAGCCGGACCTGATCTGGCGCTGCCGCAATGGCCGCGCGGAGGTCAACCGGCATGCCCGCTCGGCGCCGCACGCCTTCATTGCGGATGACCGGCCGGCGCTCGAGAGCCTGCGCGCGCTGATCGGCGAGACGCGGCTCGATGTGCCGGCGCACCTGCCGCCGATGGCAGGCGGGCTGGTTGGCTATCTCGGCTACGACATGGTGCGGCTAATGGAGGTGCTGCCGGCGAAGAACCGCGACGTGCTCGGCGTGCCGGACGCACTGCTGATCCGCCCCACACTGTTCGCCATCTTCGACAACGTGAACGACGAGCTGACCCTCGCCGCACCGGTCTATCCAAGCAATTCGGTGTCCACCGATGCCGCATGGCAGGCGGCCCATATGCTGCTGGATGAGGCCGGCGCGGCGCTGGAACGTCCGCTGCCGCACGCCGCGCCGCCCGTCGCACTGCCCGCGCTGCCCGCGCCGGTGTCGAACCTCACCAAGGAGGACTTCCTTGCGGCGGTGGTGACGGCGAAGGAGTACATCGCCGCCGGCGACGCCTTTCAGATCGTGCCGAGCCAGCGCTTCTCGGTGCCGTTCGCCCTGCCGCCGTTCGCGCTGTACCGCGCGCTGCGGCGGATCAACCCTGCGCCGTTCCTGTTCTTCCTCGACTTCGGCGGCTTTGCGGTGGTGGGCTCCAGCCCGGAGATCCTGGTGCGGCTGCGCGACGGCATCGTGACGATCCGCCCGCTCGCCGGCACGCGGCGGCGGGGCACGACGCACGACGAGGACCAGGCGCTCGAGGCGGAACTGCTCAACGATCCGAAGGAACGCGCCGAGCATCTGATGCTGCTCGATCTCGGCCGCAACGATGTGGGCCGCGTGGCGGAGCTGGGGTCGGTCAAGGTGACCGAGAGCTTCGTGGTCGAGCGCTTCAGCCACGTCATGCACATTTCGTCGAACGTCGAGGGCAGACTGCGCGAGGGGCTGGATGCGCTGGACGCGCTGGTTGCCGGATTTCCCGCGGGCACCCTGTCCGGTGCGCCCAAGGTGCGCGCGATGGAGATCATCGAGGAGCTGGAACCGTCGCGGCGCGGCATCTACGCCGGCTGCATCGGCTATTTCGCCGCCAATGGCACGATGGACACCTGCATCGGGCTGCGCACCGCGCTGGTCAAGGACGGCACGATGTATGTGCAGGCCGGCGGCGGCGTGGTGGCCGAACTCCGACCCGGAGTTCGAGTACGAAGAGACGCGGCAGAAGGCGCGTGCCCTGCTGCGCGCCGCGGAAGAGGCGGTGCGGTTCGCGGCGGGGAAGCGCGGGGGCGGGCGGTCTGGGTAGCGGTTGTCGGCAGGCGTTTCAACCGCGGTCAGTACGGGGCGTAGGACTTCTCTTCGATCACGTCGGAGCCGAACCCGATGCTGATCTGGCGCTTCACCGCGGCGCGTTCGTCGTTGGTCCGGTAGATGCTGCGCGCCGCGGCAACGAAGTCCGGCCCGAAATCGGCGCGCCGCTCGCAGTCGCGGATGCTGTCCTCCAGGTTCCAGAGGCGCTGGTTGATGGCCTTGAGCTGCGCTGTCAACGCATCAAGACGTGGCGATCGCGGGATCGCCTGATCGCGCCGCGCGCACAGCATGGCGAGCTCCGCCTGAACGTTCTTCGTCTTGGCGGCGTCGGTGAACTGCTCGGCCTTGATCTCCAGGATGGTGATCTTGTCGATCAACTCGCCAATGGCGATCGGCGTCTCGACTGAATGTGCCATCACGGTCCTGCTGAAAATCATTCGGGAAAGCGGTGCCTTACGGTGGCACGGGATCTCTGAATCGCGACCAGCCATCCGGTGGGAATATCGACCACTGGCATATCTGCGACAAGCTGACCGGGCTGGTCGGATCGATGCAGCAAGTTGCACTGATTTAACGAAGAAATCCCCCTTGCCAACAGTTCTGCGCCGGGTTCCGATACGCGGATGACCATCTTGAGCGTCCTGAACGGCGAATTGCGGCGGCACCTGATCGGGTTCGCACGCGACGGGTCTGCCGCGCATCATTTGGCCGCACCTGGTGAGGTGCGGCTTCCAATGGATCGGGCCGGCAGTTGGGATCGGCTGAACAACTTCGCGGATCGTTTCACGGGTAGCCGATGATGCTGTCGGATTCACGGGTCGCATTGCGTTTGATCGTCCGGCGTGCGGCGCTGACCGTCGGTCCGCTACGCCGACTCTGGCAACAACGCAATCGTCTTCTGGCTGAAGCCGAAGAGCTGACACGTGTCATGGCGGAAATCACGGCAGAGCGTGATCGTGCCGTGGCAAGGCTACAGGCCCAGCTTCTGACGGAAGCCGACGACCATGCTCATGCCCTGGCGGAACAGACGTCAGAGCGCGATCGCGCCCTGGCAGCTTTGCAGGCTGAACTCGCGGCAGCCCGTAGTGAGGCAGCGCAGAATTTGCGCAAGGCGGAGAATTATGAGCAGCGTCTGGACGCGCTCCGGGACCAGCGCGACAGCGTCGCAGCTTCTGCGCTTGCCCTGGTGGCCCGGACGGCTGCAAACGGCAACCATGCCGTGTTGTTTCTGCAAACAGAGGGCGGTCGGCGGACAGCGGTGTATCCTCTGGCCGATGGCGTACTGTCCCTGTCGCCACTCACCGGCCAGGCGCCGCACGCGGTATGTCTGATCACTCAACCCAAGGCGGGCACCTATCTGGTTGGGAGACTGCTGGAGAGGCTTGGGCTGGTGAACACGGAGGTTCACGTCGACCGGCTTGGGTTCAGCGACTATCGTCACAAATCGATTGCCGAGATGCGATCGGACTACTTGAAGTTCACCACGCGTATTCCCATCGAGGTGTCTGCCGGCCTAACGGCGGTCGGCCAGTTCATCGTCGGCCATCTGGAGCACGAGCCCCACAGCATTGCCGCGACTCGTCACCTGCGTCGTATCTTGCTGATCCGTGACGCGCGCGATTGTCTGATTTCATTCATGCGCTTCTTCGAAATTCCTGGCCGTGCCGAAAGGAAGCCGAAGACATGGACAACACTGTCGGAAGGGCCCGACAGGCTGGGAGCGTTTCTCGACCAGTGGGGTGCCGAGCTTGTCCCATTTATGCGCGGCGTCCTGGGCTGGATGAACGAGCCTGACGTGCTGGTCGTCCGGTTCGAGGAACTGATGGGCGACATGGGCCTCGGCGCGCAGCGACAGACGCTGGAGGCAATCACGCAGCATGTCGGTGTCAGCACCTCGCAGGATATCGTTTCGCTGTTTGCGCGCGAAGTGGTCGGCACGCCTACCAAGACCTATTCCGGCGCACGATCGGAATCCAGCCGGTTCTGGGACGAGCGAGTTGAAATGCGCTTCGTCCAACTGGGTGGCGACGCGCTGCAGCGCGAACTTGGCTACCCCGAGGTCTGGCGCGACGCGGTGCGTGTCGCCGAATGAGCCGCGGTCGCCTCGGTCAAGCTGGTGTGGCTGGCTGGCGCAGAGGAACCAGCCATCGCCGCGTGGTCGCCGGTTGGAGCGAGCGCGTTTGACCGTTCCCGGCGCGTCTCGTGTCGGTCTGCGCCACCCTGTCATGGCCTGCGCCCGCCATGACAAGGAGGTATGGTGCGACCGCAATCGCCTGGCAGCCTCAGTTCATGGGACTGGCAGTGTTCCCCTGATTGTTCCGTGAAGCACTTTGGAAGGCCAGCCTGGAGACGTTGGAGTAGAGCTCCTGCGGTCCTTTCAGAGCGAGATCGGACAGCGACACGATGCCGACCACCTTGTTCGATCCACTGAGGCGAACCGGGAGATGATGGATGTGATTCTCTTCCATCGTACGCAGGGCGTCCTCGATGCTGTCGGTATCGTGGCAGTAGGTGACGCCGGTGGTCATGATCTGGCGTACCGTCGTGGTCGTCGGGTTGAGGCCCTCGGCGGTGGCACGCGTGGTCAGGTCCTTTTCAGTGAGCATGCCAATGAAGTTGCCGCTGTCGTTGACTGGGAGACAGCCGATATTGGCGTCGCGCATGTTCCGCGCAGCATCGGTCAGGGTGGTGGTGGGCGTCGTCGATGCGACGTTTCGGGTCATCAATTCGCGAACGAGCATGAGGCACTCCTGCTGAATGTTGGTCGCCCGACGGGACTTGACCATCGATGGCGCTGGCGCACCCTAAGCCGCAAAACATGAATCGATGTTTAATCAACTTGGAGCCTGGACTCCGAATCGGTAAATCCGCGATGAATCCTTTTGATGCCACGGCGAGTTGGCGGGGGACGCACCACCATGGATCTGCCCACAGGTTCCTTATACGTGAGTTCGCACCAGCGCGACCTGCCACTCGCGGACGCCGCCAGGCGGTCTGCGACACTTCCCCGAAGGGCGCCGGGCCGCGCGCCAGACCGGGCGGCAGACCCTCGGGCCATCCATATCTCGGGCTATGATCGCGAGGGGAAGGATTTCTACGCCACGCCCAGCTGGGTCACCGAGGCATTGCTGCAGCACATCGGCTTCCGCGGGCCGGTGTGGGAGCCCTGCTGCGGCGACGGCGCAATGTCGAACGTGCTTGCTGCACACGGCTACAAGGTCGTTTCCAGCGATATCGCCGAGCGAGGCTTTGGTACCTCGGGCATCGACTTCCTTGCCTGCCGCAACCTGCCGGAAGGTTGTCGCGCGATCGTGACGAACCCGCCCTATGGCGATACCGGCTCCCACAAAGGGCAGGCGAGATCGTCGGCGGCGATGCTGAGATTCGTGCGCCATTCCCTGGCGCTTGCCGCGTCAGTGCAGGGTCAGCTTGCGTTGTTGGTCAGGCTGCAGTGGATTGCCGGCCAGCGCACCGCCGACGTGCTGTCCGCCGCTCCATTTGCCGCCACTGTGGTGCTGACGCGGCGCATCCAGTGGTTTACCAAGGGCGAGCACACCAATCACGCCCAGCATCACCACGCCTGGGTGGTGTTCGACCACGCCCATCCGGCAGGATGCCCGCCGGCGCTGCTCTACGCCTGACAGGCGCTGGCCCAAGCGGGCCGCGTCACCGCCAAGACTACCGCTGCCGCGGAACCATTTCGTGTTCCGACTGGTAAGCTGTCACGGTCGAATGCCCCTCAGCAGTCGGCGAGCCCATCGGTCGCGCAACCTCGCCTCGCGCTCCAGGCGGCGTGGTGCGCGTCTTCGGTCCCTGCTTCACCCGACCAGGAACTCTCGCCCGCGGCCCGGTGATGCCGGTCGAGGCCGGCGGGTCGCTCGCGGGGAAGCTGTCCCCGACAGTTCGATCATGGCGCTCATCGGCTTGCCCGTTCGTCATCGTCCGCTTGCTCCGTTTTGATTCCGCCGGCGGCCGCTAGAGCAAGCACCGCACCGTCAGTACACCTCGCCCGCGCGAGAGCCTGCCCCGGGCTTGAACCGGGGTCGCCCCGAAGCGGCGGGAGAGGGTGCACCCGGTACTCCCGGATGCACCCTGTTCCGCAAGAGGGAGAGGTGTACTCAAGCGCAATGCCTCAATCGCCATCCCAGTGAAACCAAAAATGCTCTAATGCTGCAACGTACGCTGTAACTGCGCCTTGTTCATTGCTGAATGGCCTGGAACGTTGCGCCTCGCGGCTTCGCGGTAAAGCTCTGCCCGTGTCGGCTCGCCTCGGTTCACCGGCGCCGCTCCTCCTTCTGCTGCTGCGCCGTCTGACCATGGCGCTCCTTCGATTTGGTGCGCGCGTATTGCCGCCGGTTCTGCCTAGGCGATTGCTGATTGGATGCCCCAGACTCGCTCAACGCGATCGCGACGGCCTGGCGCCTTTTCCGAACCTTGCCGCCTCGGCTGCTCTCGAGCTCGCCATGCTTCCACTCGTGCATCACGCGTCCGACAGTCTCCTTCTGCTCTGTGTTCTGTCTTGCCACGTCCGAACTCCTAGCATTCGAAGGAGCCGCCGGCCGATCCGCCGGCGGCTCCGTCTCCATACGATACTCAGGCCGCCTGCTTCATCGCCTGCTAATTGATTTTCTTCGCGGCGAGATCGTTGAGAAGCGTGTCGGCCTTCTTCTCCTCCTCCAGGGTCTCGTGCATGAGTTGCACCACCTGCTCCTGGCCGCAGGTCTTCGCCCACGCGATGATCGTGCCATACCGCGCCATCTCGTAGTGTTCGACCGCCTGCGCGTTGGCGAGGATTCCGGCATCGCGCACCGTACCTTCCGGAAACTCCTCGATCACCTCCTCGCCTTCCTCGATCAGTCCGTTGATCGCCTCGCAGGTCTGCGCGCGCGCCCGCTTGCCGAGCGCTTCGAAGGCCTTCTGCAGCCGATCGACCTGGCCCTGCGTTTCTTCGCGGTGATGCATCAGTGCCTGCCTGAGATCCTCGTTCTGCGCCGCCTTCGCCATCTTCGGCAGCGCCTTTAGGATCTGACGCTCGGCATAGTAGATGTCCTGCATGAATGCGAGCATGAGATCGTTTAGCGTCTTTGTCGTAGCCATCGTCGTCCTCGCTGTGGTTGCGACCTAACAGCCGCTGTTGCGCGTATCGTGCGTGATGTCCCGTTTACGATCCGTCGCACGACAGACCGATAACCGATCACCCGATCGCAGCGTTCACATACAAGACTTAGCAATTGTGCGTGTGCGAGTGTGGTGTGCGAGGTGTCGCCTGAAGCGATCAGCGGGCCTGTACCGAAGTTGCGCCAGCCGCGCGAAGGATAGACTCTGCATCGCAGCACTTCGCTTCGCTGGGAGCGCGCACCGACAGGACCAGCGTGCCGGTGGCCGCCTTGCGTTCACGGTCCTCCTGCTCCTCGCCGTTCGCGGCGCTGCTGATCGCATAGGCCGCACTGCCGAACATGCCGCCGCCAACGACGGCCGCGGCGATCGCCGGGGCCACAGTGCCCCCTGTTGCAATGACCGCGCCGCCCGCGGCCATCGCCGCGATGGCCGCGGCTGCGCTCGTCTGCAACGTCCGCGCCTGGCGGGCATCCTCTTCGGTGTCGGCCGGCTTCGCCCCCGCTTCAGGCGTGGCGAATTCCTCCGGCGGCAAAACCTCCGGCAAACTCAGATCCGCCCTGTCAAAACCTGACATTTCCAACCGCGTGATCGCATTCTGCATCAAATCGGGCGCGGCAAACGTTGCCCGCACTTCGTGGACCTCGCGCATGATCGGCGCTGATTTGGCTGTCTGCAGATCCGACACGATCGCCTCCTTGAGTTTACATCCCACGTTCAAGTGGAACGGGTCGCCCAGCTTATGCCGGACGACCCGCCCCCTACGATCGGGACTTACCGTTCAGATCGTGTCTTCAGCGCTGGCCGCCCTTGCGGCCGGCCTCGGACGCCCGCTCACGATCTTGGGCGAAGTTGCCCGGATTGTGCTCGCCGCCGCCGCCGCCGTGGCTGTGCTCACCGCCCTTGCGGCCGGCTTCAGCCGCCCGTTCCCGGTCATTCGCGAAGTTGCCTGAGCTGTGCTGCCCGCCGACCTGGCCGGCGCGCAAGGCCTTCTCGCGATCCTCTGCGAAGTTCCCAGGGTTTCCTGTATGCCGCTGTTCGGCCATGTTCAGTCTCCTTGTTCGTCAGGCTCGGACGGTTGCGATGCTTCCGTCCGTCGCTTGAACGGACGTGCGTCGCCGCGGTTGTTTTCACGATTATTGTGATGCCGCGAGCGGCACGTCCGTGAACGGTCAATCGTCCGCGGACACGCCGTGGCCCTGCCAGAGTCGCCACATACTGCTGCCCGCCGAGACGACGAGGCCAAGGGCGATCATCGTTGCGCCGAATGCAACCGGCCAACGTACGCCGATACGATCCGCGATGCGTCCCATGCCAAGGCCGCCGACCGCGGCGCCGTACCACGCCATCGATTACGCCAGTGCGGGAACCGAACGCGCGCTGCCCAGTTCGCCTGCGATCTGCTTCAGCGTAACCACCGCGACGAACGGTGCGCCATAAGCAACCGACATCACGCCGAGCGCGGTACAGGCAACCACCCACGAGGCGCGCGTTTCGATACTCGTCATCGTGTCGTTTGTCCCGCCGTCATGGGTCGTGCGGGCGAGTGTGTCGCGACTGATCCCGTGCGCGTCGACTGGGTCGGGCTGTGGCTGCGCATCCGACGCTACGTCGCCGCTACGTACACCTCTCCCGCGCTGCGGGAGAGGTCGACGCGCGTAGCGCGGCGGGAGAGCGCCTCAGAACAGCGAGTACCCGCCGTCGATCACAAGCGTATCCCCTGTATGATACCGCGCCGCCGAACTCATCAGATACACCGCGATGCCGCCGAAGTCGTCGCCCCGCCCCCAGCGCCGCATCGGGATGCGCGGCATGACACGCTCGCGGAACCTGTCGTTCGTGGTAAGGCGCTGCGTCATGTCGGTCTCGATCCACCCCGGCAGAATCGCGTGCGCGCGCACGTTGTGGCGGGCAAACTCCACCGCCAGCGAGCGGATCATCGAGATCATGGCGCCCTTGGTTGCCGCATAGTGTTCGCTGCGCGGCGAGCCCTCGATCGCGGCGAGCGAGGCGGTGCCGACCAGCACCCCGTCGCCGCCGCGCTCGACCATATGCCGCGCCGCCGCACGAAACGTATAGAACGCGCCATCGAGATTGACTCGCAGCACACGGTGCCACTGATCCGCGGTCATCTCCAGGAACGACGCCGAACCGCCGCCGCCGACTCCGGCATTGGCAAAGCAGCCATCGACCCGCCCCAGCGTTTCGACCGTGCGCGCGAACGCCGCATCCACCGCCGCCTCGTCGCCGACATCGCATTGCAGTGCCACGACCTTCCGGCCGGTCTTCGCTAGTTCCGCCTGCGCTGCCGCGTTCTTCGCCGCATTGGTGCCCCAGATCGCGATATCCGCGCCGGCCTCTGCCACTGCCATCGCCATGCCGAGCCCGATGCCGCCATTGCCGCCTGTCACCAGGGCGACCTTGCCGGTCAGATCGAATGCCTGATACGCCACGCGCTGCTCTCCGCTCACGTGCTGGTCTCGAACAGCTCCACTTCCCAGCCGGCCGCGGTCAGCGGGAATTTTCTCACTGCGTCGCGCACGGCGAACTGGTAGATCGGCTGGAACAGCACGATCAGGTTCGCCTGATCGATCATCGCCTTCTCGTACTCGAGATACAGCGCCGATCGCTTCTGCGCATCGGCTTCGCCCGCTGCCTGCGCCACCAGCTTCACCAGGTCCGCGGGCGGCGTCCAGTGAATGCGCTTTGCGACGCGCTGCACCGTGGCCGAGGCCCAGCCATCGGTCTCCACACCGGAGGGATTCCAGAAAGTCAGCACCGCGGTGGACTTGCCGGTGGTGTATTGCGTGCGCAAATTCACCTGATCCATCGGATCGAGGTTCACCTTGATGCCGACCCGCGCCAGGTCCGATTGCAGCTTCTGCGCGAGCACCGAGTAGGAAAGCCCCGAAACCGCGGCATCGCCATAACTCAGCTTGAACTCGAACCCGTCGGGGCAGCCGGCCTTCTGCAGCAGCAGCTTCGCCCGGTCGAGATCCTGGTGATAGCCGAACTGACTGGTGGTTTCCCGCGTCGAGCCATACAGCCCGATCGGAATGAAGCTGGCGCAGCGGATCGCCGCGCCGCCCAACATGCTGTTGATGATGCCGTCATAGTCGATCGCGTGCCAAACCGCCTGGCGCGCCTCCTTCACCGCGAGCGCCTTGTTGAAATCGGGCTCGCAGGTCAGCGCCATGTAGACGAAGTCCAGGCTCTCCAGTCCCTCGACGCGCACGTGCGCATCGCCCTTCAGCGTCGCCACCTGCTCGGGGATCAGATTGAACGCTGCGTCGATGTCGCCGCGCTTGATCGCCAAAAGCTGCGTCGCGCTGTCGCCCATGTGGCGCAGCACGACATGTTCGAACTGCGCCGGGCCGCGCCAGTAGTGCGGATTGCGCGTCAGCAGGATCTGCGCGTTACGGGTCCAGCCCGCCAGCGTGTATGCGCCCGCGCCGGCCGAATTCTGGTCCAGCCACTGCGTCGCCTTGTCCGCGGTGTTGGCGTCCGGCGCATTGGTGCCGCCATGCGCCTCGACCACCTTGCGCTCCAGCACACCGAAGTTCGGACCGCACAGCACGGTCAGCAACGGCGCCGACGGGTCCTTCAAAATCACGTCGATGGTCTGCGGATCGACGATCGCCACATGATCGACATTGGCGACGTACTGCGACGGTTGGTCCTTGACGGTGATCACCCGCTCGATGCTCCACTTCACGTCTTCGACGGCCACCGGATTGCCGCTGTTGAACTTCGTCCCCGGCCGCATCGTGAAGCGCCACCCATTGCCGTCGGGCGTACGCGCCCAGGACGAGGCGAGCGCCGGCTTCACGTTGAGGTAGTCGCCAGGCGTCATCGTGATCAGCGACTCGTAGGAGGCGGTGAGCGTCAGCGGCGGCGTGTACTGCGCCTCGCGCGCCGGATCGAAGGTGATGGAGTCGCTGATGTCGAGCCCGAGAACCAGCGTATTCTTCGTGGCGGCGGCGTGCACGCGTTCGGGCAGCCCGGCAGCCAGGCCAGCGCCGCCGGCGCCGAGCAGACGCATCACATCACGCCGACCGATCCAGCCGATTTCCCGCACGTCTGCCTCCCAGCCTGTTCTGTTGTAGTGCGGCTATCATAGCCGTGCGGGGATGTCGGGCAACCGCGGTTGCCCGTAAGCAGCAATTCTCATTTCCGCTGACGGCGCGCGATTGCTCCTCCTACGTCATGGTCGGCGAAGGCCGGCCATCCACGTCTTTGCGGTGCCGCACGCAGAACAGACGTGGATGGCCGGCCCCCGGCCTTCGCCGGGGCATGCTTCGCCGACCATGACGATGGGGTCAGTCGCGCCTCTCCGCTCAAAATGCGAACTGCGACGCCCTACCCCGCGGCGATGTAATCCATCCGACCGCCGTCGACCGCCAGCACCTGACCGGTCACCCATCCGGAGCCTGGCGCGGCGAAGAACGCCACCGCATTGGCAATGTCGTCCGGCTCGCCGATGCGCCCTACCATCGCGCGTTCGGCAATGCGTCGCGCCGCGTCCTGCCATTCCTGCTCGCTACGACGGCTCTGCGCCAATCTCGGTGCGGATGAAACCGGGCGCGACCGCGTTCACCGTGATGCCACGCGGCCCCAACTCCATGGCAAAACGCTTCGTCAGGATCGCCATCTCGGCCTTGGTTGCGGCATAGAACGCATTGCCGGGCAGCGCCGTGCCGATCGCGGCTATCGAGGTTACATTCACGATCCGCCCGTAGCCGCGCTCGCGCATGCCCGCCATCGTCGCGCGGATCGTGTGGATGACGCCATCGACATTAACCCGCCGCATGCGCTCCATCCCCGCCGGATCGTACGTTTCAAGTGTTGCCTGCAAGGACACGCCGGCGTTGTTCACCAGAATGCTCACCGGCCCCAGTTCGCGCACCGCACGCTCGATCATTCCCTCCACCTGCGCCGCGTCGGCGACATCGGCGCAATGGGCGATCGCGCGGCCACCTTCCGCATGGATCTCCTGCACCAGCGTCGCCGCGGCGTCCGCGCGCACCGCATAGTTGACGCAGACGGCGGCACCTTCGCGGGCAAGGCTTCGCGCGACGGCCCGGCCGATGCCGCGCGCCGCCCCCGTCACCACCGCCACCTGATCACGCCAGACCATCAGCCGTCTCCGACGCGACCCATCCCCGGCTCCCGAGCGCTCAGCTTGTCGGGAACTTGCAGGCCTCGGCAAGCGGATGCAGAACCTCGGACGGCGGTGACGTGTGCACCAGCTTGTAGAGATCCCACGGCCCCTTGCTCTCGTCCTTGGTCTTCACCTGGAACAGATAGGCCGGGAACTCGCCGCGTCCGTCCGCCCTGACCCGCCCCGGACCAAATGCATCATCGTCCGTCGGGATCGACTTCATGTGCGCCACCAGCGCCCGGCCGCTCCTCTTGGCATTTTCCGCCCCCATCGACTGCACCGATTTCAGCAGGTGCAGCGTCGACGAATACGAGCTGGCGTGCGCCTGATTGGGGTAGTTGTTCGGCGTCTTGGTGAGCAGCCGCTTGGCGAAGGCGCGCGTCCGCTCGTCGCGATCCCAATAGAACGTCTCGGTGGTGGTCAGCCCGCCGCAGACCTCCAGGCCGAGCGAATGCACGTCGGTGATGAACAGCAGCAGCGGCGCTATCTTCATCTTCTTGTTGAGGCCGAATTCAGCGGCCTGCTTGATGCAGTTCTGCGTATCGAGACCAGCGTTCGCCAGCCCCAGAACCGATGCCCCGCTCGACAACGCCTGCGTCAGATAGGACGAAAAATCGGTGGTGTCGGGGAACGGATAGCGCAGATCGCCCTTCACCTCGCCGCCGCCCTTGGTCACCACTTCGGCCGTCAGCTCCGCCAGCGACTGGCCGAATGCGTAATTGGCGGTGATGAAGAACCACGACTTGTTGCCGGTCGCCATCAGCGCGCCGCCGGTCGAGTGCGCGTTCTCATAGGTGTCGAAGCTCCAGACGATGGTGTTCGGGCTGCACTGCTGCCAGGTCAGCGCCGCCACGGTGGCGGATGCGTTCAGCATCAGCTTGTCCTTTTCCTTCGCCACCTGCGCGACCGCGAGCGCAACCGACGATGTCGGCACATCGGCTGCGACGTCCACGCCCTGGTCGAACCACTGCCGCGCGAGCGAGGCGGCGACGTCGGGCTTGTTCTGATGATCGGCGCTGATCACCTCGACGTCGAAGTCGATGTGCGAGCGCATCTCGTCGACCGCGAGCTGCGTTGCCGCCACCGACGTCGGTCCGGTGTTGTCGCGGTAGGTGCCCGACAGATCGGTCAGCACGCCGATCGTGATCTTCGGCTTCGCCTGCGCCCGCGAGCGCGCGACGGGCAAGGTCGACAGGGCGGCCGCGCTGCCCAGTAGGTTGCGGCGAGAAAGCTGCATGGACGTATCACTCCATTGGGTTATTGCGACGCGGGCGGCCCCGATCGGCGGGTCGCCTTCCGTCACCGGCGCTCTGATGCGGCCGGCACCCGCCGCAGTCAAGCGGTCAGGCGAAGCGGCCGGAGCGAGGAAAACCGTTCGGCGGCAGACGCCCGGCCTGCGCGCGCTCGCCGATCCAGTCGCGCAGGTTGGTCTCCGTGCGCGTCTTCTCGCCGAGCCGCCAGGTCAGTCCATCGGCGAGGCGGAACACCTTCGCATCCGCCATGCGCGCCGTCGCGGTAGCGCTGCAGGATGACGCCGCCGCCGCGCGCCATCTCGGGCACCTGCTCGAGCGGGAAGATCAGCAGCTTGCGGTTGCTGCCGACGATCGCGACATGGTCGCCGTCCGCCGGAACGCAGAGCGCGGCCTCCTCGCCGGGCTTCAGATTGAGCACCTGCTTGCCGGTGCGCTTCTCCGCGGCAAGTTCCGTCGCCGGCACGATGAACCCGCGTCCTGTCGACGACGCAACGAGATATTTCGAGCCTTCGACCGGGATGAACAGCGCGGCGACATCGTCCTCGTTGGTGAGATCGGCGAGCAGGCGCACCGGTTGGCCGTCGCCGCGGCCGCGCGGCAGGTCGGCCGCCTTCAGCGTATAGGCGCGACCGTTGGTGCCGAACAGGATCAGTCGATCGGTCGTCTGGCAGTGCACCAGGCGCTTCAGCCGGTCGCCCTCCTTGAAGCGCAGCTCGGCGTCATCGGCGGTGTGGCCTTTGACGGCGCGTATCCAGCCCTTGTCGGACAGGATGACGGTGATCGGCTCGCGTTCGACGAAGGCATCGCTCGCCACCTCCATTGCGGCCGGTGCGACACCAAGTTCGGTGCGCCGCGCACCCAGCGCACCGGCGCCGAATTTCTTCCGCGTTTCCTCCAGTTCCTCGGCGATGCGCCGCCAGCGCAGCGCCTCGTCCTTCAGCAGCGCCAGAAGTCCCTTGCGCTCGCGTGACCAGCGATTTGTGCTCCTTGCGGATCTCCATCTCCTCGAGCCTTCGCAGCGAGCGCAGACGCATGTTGAGGATCGCCTCGGCCTGAACATCGGTCAGCTTGAAGCGCTGCATCAGATGCGGCTTTGGTTCGTCCTCGTTGCGGATGATCCGAATCACCTCGTCGACATTCAGATAGACCAGCAGGTAGCCGTCGAGGATTTCGATGCGCCGCTCGATCGCCGCGAGCCGATGGCGCGAGCGACGGACCAGCACCTCGTGGCGATGATCGAGCCAGGCGCGCAGCACCGCCTGCAGCGACATCACCAGCGGCGTGCGCGTCGCATCCAGCACGTTCATGTTCAGCGGGAAGCGCGATTCCAGCGCGGTGGCGCGGAACAGCGTCTCCATCAGCACTTCCGGCTCGACGCCGCGCGTCTTCGGCTCCAGCACGAGGCGCACCAGCTCGGTGCTTTCGTCGCGCACATCGCCGAGCAGCGGCAGCTTGCGCTCTTCCAGCAGCTGGGCGATCTGCTCGATCAGGCGCGCCTTCTGCACCTGGTACGGGATTTCCGTCACCACGATCTGCCAGGTGCCGTGCTTGCCCTTCTCCACCGACCACCTGGCGCGCACGCGGAACCCGCCGCGCCCGGTTTCGTACGCCGACAGGATCGCGGCCTTGTCCTCAACCAGCACGCCGCCGGTGGGAAAATCCGGCCCGGGCATGTGGCGCAGCAAATCGGCTGTCGTTGCCTGCGGATTGCCGATCAGGTGAATGGCGGCGGCACAGATCTCGCCGGCATTGTGCGGCGGGATCGAGGTCGCCATGCCGACGGCGATGCCGGCCGCGCCGTTGGCCAGCAGATTTGGAAATGCGCCGGGCAGAACGACCGGTTCGCTCTCCTCGCCGTCGTAGGTCGGGCGGAAATCGACCGCGTCCTCGTCGATGCCGGCGAGCAGGGCGCGCGCAACCTCGGTCAGCCGCGCCTCGGTGTAGCGCATCGCCGCGGCGTTATCGCCGTCGATGTTGCCGAAGTTGCCCTGGCCCTCGACCAGCGGATAGCGGGCGGCAAAAGTCCTGCGCGAGGCGCACCAGCGCGTCGTACACCGCCACGTCGCCGTGCGGGTGGAACTTGCCGATCACGTCGCCGACGACTCGGGCGCATTTCTTGAACCCCGCGGTCGGATCGAGCCGCAGCAGATGCATCGCGTAGATCAGCCGCCGATGCACCGGCTTCAGCCCGTCGCGCACATCCGGCAGCGAGCGCGACATGATGGTGGAGAGCGCATAGGCGAGATAGCGCTCGGACAGCGCGTCCGAGAGCGTGCGTGTCCTCGACATGCCCGATCAGGTCATCCGGCATCCTGTTGCTCCGATTCGGCGGCCAGTGCCGCCACCCGGTCGTATAGCATCTGCCGCGCGGCCGGCAGCGGGCGGTGGTGATGGCCGAACGCGTCGCGCTCCAGGAAGTGGCCGGTGAGCCGGAGCCCGGCGCGCCAGTCTGCCGGCGCCGCGTCGCCGCCGCCCGTCAGGAACGCGGGCAGGGGCAGCAGGCGGGATGTCCAGATGCCGGCGCCCGCCGCGGTGACGGCGCGGCCCGTCTTCGGTGACACGAATGCGAGGCCTTCCGTTTCGCCGGTGACCGCGCAGCTCGTCAGATCGAGCCCATAGCCGAGGTCGGCGAGAAGGACGCGCCTCCCAACGGATCAGCTCGGTGAGCATTGCCGCGCCCCGCGGCAGGTGCGCGATCAGGCGCAGCAGCCCCTCGAACACGCGAGGGTGCGGCTCGCGTTCCGGCAATGCGCCTTCCGCGACGGCGCAGGCCGCGGACAGCATCGCAAGTCCGAGCGGATCATCCATTGCGAGAGCGGCGCCGGGATGCACCAGTTCGGCGGAAAGGCTGCCGAGCTGGTCCGCCAGCCTTGCCACCCAGCGCGCCTGGACGAGGTTGCCCGGCTGCCATATCGCCGTGCGGCTCCGCGCGCCGCCCCCGCGTGCCAGGCCGCGATGGGCGCCGTGTTCCGCGGTCATCACCGTGGCGATGGCGTCGCCTTCGCCGTACGGGCGTGCGTCGAGCACGATGGCGGGCGCGTCCCATTCCATGGCTGCTACCGGCTAGCAGCTTCAGGCGGCGGAGCGATGGGGTGGGCCTTGCTACAGCCAGTGAAAGCCGTGGGCCATGACTCCCAGCACCGCGCCGAACCCACCCAGCATGATGCCAAGCAGCCAGCGGAATTCAGCCAGATGCTCGGAAGCCAGTGAATCAATTCGGCGATCAATGGCGGCGAACCGTCCCTCTAACCCGGTGAACCGGCCCACCATCGCATCGAGCCGCCGCTCGATCCGTTCGAGGCTCGCCGCAGTGGTCCGCGCGATCTGTTCCAGCACTGCAACACGGCTCTCCATTTCGGCAGGATACCGGCCGCCTCCTGACGGTTCAACGGGCGTGTCGGGCAACGGGACCGCTCCTTCGCTGCCAGATCTACCGGCAACCGATGAACGAAGCGCTACCCCGGATCCTGCAGCCCGATCGCCCGCAGCCGTGCAGCCTCCTCGTCCCAGCCGGCGCGCTGCTTCACGTTCAGGAACAGATGCACCTTGCGCTCGAGCAGCATTGCCAGCTCCTGCCGCGCCTTCGCGCCGATCGCCTTGATCCGCTGGCCGCCCTCGCCGATCAGGATCGCCTTGTGACCGACACGCGCGACATACACCGTCGCCTCGATCCGCACGGAGCCGTCGTTGCGCTCCTGCCAGTTCTCGGTCTCGACCGTCGTGCCGTAGGGCACCTCCTCGCGCGTCTGCAGAAAGATCTGCTCGCGCACGATCTCGGCCGCCAGCAGCCGGTCCGGCAGGTCGGTCAGATCGTCGTCGGGATAGAGGTGCGGTCCCTCCGGCACGCCCGCAGCCGACGCATCGGCCAACTGCTCGACCCCGTCACCGGTCGCGGCACTCACCATGAAGGTCTGCTCGAACGGCGTCAGCGCCGCGAGCGCAGCGGTCAGCGGCAGCAGCTGCGGGCGACCGCACGAGATCGACCTTGTTCAGCACCAGCCAGCTCCGCCGCTGCTGCGCCGCAAGCTTTCCGGCGATCTGGCGCACCAGATCGGTTGCACCGGTCTTGGCATCGACCAGCAGCAAGGTCAGGTCCGCATCCTGCACGCCGGTCCAGGCCGCCGCCACCATCGCCCGGTCCAGCCGGCGGCGCGGCGTGAAGATGCCCGGCGTATCGACCAGCAGCACCTGGCTCTCGCCGCGCATCATGATGCCGAGCACGCGGAACCGCGTGGTCTGGGCCTTCGGCGTGACGATGGACAGCTTTGCGCCGGCGAGCCGGTTGAGCAGGGTGGACTTGCCCGCGTTCGGCGCACCGACGACGGCGACGAAGCCGCACCGCGCGGTCATATCGCGAGTACCCGCAGCAGGTTCTGAGCCGCCAACTGCTCGGCCGCGCGCTTGCTGCCGGCCGTGCCGGAACCGATGAACTCGCCGACCGCCACCGTCACGACGAATTCCGGCGCATGCGGCGGTCCGACGCGCGACGTGACGACATAGTCCGGCAGGCCCAGCCCGCGCGCCTGCACCCATTCCTGCAGCGCGGTCTTGGCATCCTTGGGCGGCGCCTCCTGCGCTTCCATCACGCCGGCCCAGGCGCGCCGCACGAAATCACGCGCCCGCTCGATGCCACCGTCCAGGTAGAGCGCGCCCAACGCGGCCTCCAGCGCGTCGGCCAGGACGGTCGCCCGCCGCCGCACCCCGGCGCGCGCCTCTCCCGGCGCCACCGACAGCGCCTCGCCGAGCCCGACCTCATCCGCCACGACCGCGAGCACCGGCTGGGAGACCAGCAACGCCAGGCGACGCCCGAGATCGCCCTCCTGCTCGCGCGGAAACCGTTCAGCCAGCCACTCCGCGATCAGCAGCCCGAGCACGCGATCGCCGACGAATTCCATCCGCTCGTTCGAGCCCCGGCCGCGTCCGCCGGCCTCGACCGAACAGGGCGGAGCGATGGGTCATCGCCTCGCGCAACAGTTCCGGACGCGTGAAGTCGTGGCCGAGGATCGCCTCGATCGGCGTCGTCAATGCCGGCCCACTCAGCGACCCACTCAGTGGACGCCCATCAGCAGCCGGCTCCAGCGGATCTCGAACGGCCACCACCAGAATTCCCACCACGGATATTCAGCGTCCACCGAGAAGAACAGGATCTCTGCGCGTCCGACCAGGTTCTCCACCGGCACGAAGCCGACGCCGTTCATGAAGCGGCTGTCGGCAGAGTTGTCGCGGTTGTCGCCCATCGCGAACACGTGGTCGGGTGGAACGAGATACTCCTGCGTGTTGTTCATCTCGCCTTCGTCGGTTGCCTTGAGGATGTCGTGCTTCACGCCGTTCGGCAGCGTCTCCCGGTAGAGCCGCAACGCCATGCGGAGGCCGTTCTCGTCGCTGACATATTCTCCCTCAGGCTGGCGCGGGACGAGCTGGCCGTTGATGTACAGCTGGCCCTGGCGCACCTGGATGCGGTCGCCGGGCAACCCGATGATGCGCTTGATGTAATCCGTCGAATTGTCACGCGGATACTTGAATACCGCCACGTCGCCCCGGGTCGGCAGGCGTCCGAAGATGCGCCCGGAGAACGGCGGCCAGCCAAAAGGCAGCGAATAGCGGGAATAGCCGTAGCTGTATTTCGAAACGAACAGATAGTCGCCCACCAGGAGCGTCGGGATCATGCTGCCCGATGGGATATTGAACGGCTCGAAGGCGACGGTGCGCACCACGACGGCGATCAGGCCGGCATAGACGAACGTCTTGATGTTCTCGACCCAGACGTTCGATTTGCGCCGCGCCTTTGCTTTTGCCTTTGTCACCATGTGGAGAAGGGCTTCCGTCCATAAAATCCGGGCGGATCAAGCCCAGGGGTGGATGGTGTGTCAAGGAGCGTGCGGGGTGCCGGCGAGATCGCGAAGGTCGACGCGCGCCGGCGCCTAGTTGGCGTTGAGCTCGATGGGCTGCCCGCCCGCGGCGCGGCGCTGCGCTATGAAGGCCTGGATCTGCGGCAAGGTGACGTAGCCCTTCCCGTCGGCGTCGATCGCATCGAAGCTCTGGGCCACCAGCGGCATGCCGGCCTCCGCCTGCTGGCGCGTCAGGCGGCCGTCGTTCGTCTCGTTGGCGGCGGCGAAGCGCAGTGCCAGCGAGCCGCCTTGAGTGGGCGCGGCAGCACCCCCCGCAGCGCCTCCCACCGGGCCCTGATACGCGCCCGGCTGTGCCTGACCCGAATACGGCCCTGACTGCGCCGGGGGCGGCGCGCCATAGGGGCCGGGCGGATAGCCGTACGGGGAGTACGGGGAGGGGTCGCGATAGCCGTAGGGATAGCCGTAGTAGCCGCAGCACGGCACCAGGAGCCCGGTATAGGGATCATAGGCGCACCCATCGAGCAGTGCTGCGGCGGCAACCAGGGCCAGCGTCACGGCAACTCGTCGCATGGCTCGCACCCGATTTACCTCGCCGGCATGGCTGAAATGATCACCTGGGCAAAGGCGTATGGGTATTCGTCGGTCATGGTCAATGCGACGGCGGCTTCCATTCCCGCAGGCGTGATCGCAGCAAGCCGTGCCGCCGCGCCGCCGGTCATCCGGAGCGTCGGCTGGCCCGAGGCCAGGTTCACCACGCCCAGGTCGGAGAAGAACACCCCACGCCGGAACCCGGTCCCGAGCGCCTTCGCCGCCGCCTCCTTCGCCGCGAAGCGCTTGGCGAATGTTGCCGCCTGGATCCGTTCGGTGCGGCTCGCTGCCTTCGCGCGCTCGGTAGCGGTGAATACGCGCGACAGGAAGCGTTCGCCATGACGCCCGATCGCCGCCTCGATGCGGCGGATATCGCAGATGTCGGAGCCGAGACCCAGGATCATATCGGTGATCCTGGATCAGTGATCAGTGATCAGTGATCGGTATCCATCGGTCGGCGTCATCGTCCTCCTGATCACTGGCCACTGATCACTGATCACTGCCTTATCCCCGTTCGACGCCCTTGACGCCGACCGCCCCGCGCAGCCCGGCGATCACCTTGGACAGATGCGCCACGTCGCGTACGTCGACATCCACCAGGGCCTCGATGAAGTCGGCCTGCCGATTGACGATCTTCAGGCTGGCAACCGCGCCCTCCTGCTTGGCGATCGCGTTCGTCAGGTTGGCGAGCGCTGACGGCTCGTTCGCCCCAATCACGCTGAGCCGCGCGGTGTGGTTGGGCGTCTTGCCGTCCGGACGGCTGGCGAACAGGCCCTCGTGATTCCAGTCGACGTCGATGAAGCGCTCGGGCGTGGCGGCAAAGCTTGCAAGGGTCTGGCAGTCGCGCGCATGGATCGTCACGCCCTTGCCGGTGGTGATGATGCCGACGATTTCGTCGCCCGGCACGGGATGGCAGCAGCCGGCGAAGTGGTGCGCCATGCCGGGCACCAGCCCGGTGATCGGCATGTCGAAATCCGACTTGTGCGGATGCCGGTTGTTCGCGCGCGGCAGCGGCGCGGGGATCATGCGCGGCGCACGCGGCGCCTGGCGCAGCTCCGGATACGCGGCGTGCACCACATCCTTCGGGCCGATATTGCCATTGCCCACGGCGATGTACAGGTCGTCGGCCGCAGCAACCTTCAGCGCCTTCAGCGCCGGCTCCAGCGCCTTCTCCGACCCGTCGAGCCCGGCCTGGCGGAACGCCTTGGCAAGCTCCGCGCGTCCCGCATCCAGGTTCTGCTGGCGCTGCTGCTGATGGATGAACCGCCGGATGCGCGCGCGCGCCTTGCCGGTGACGACATAGCGCTCCCATTGCGGCGAGGGCGTGCCGCCGCGCGCCGTCATGATCTCGACCTGGTCGCCGTTCTGCAGCTGATAGCGCAGCGGCAGCAGCCTGCCGTTGATCTTGGCGCCGACGCAGGAATCGCCCACCTGCGAGTGCACCGCATAGGCGAAATCCACCGGCGTGGCGCCGCGCGGCAACTGGATCAACTGGCCCTTCGGCGTGAAGCAGAAGACCTGGTCCTCGTAGAGCTCAAGCTTGGTGTTCTCGAGGAATTCGTCGGGGGCAGACGAGTTCTCCAGAATCTCCAGCAGGTCCTGCACCCAGCGGAAGCGCTGCAGGTCGCGCCGGTCGGCCTTGGCGTTCGGTTCCTTGTAGACCCAGTGCGCGGCGACGCCGTTCTCCGCCACGTCGCTCATGTCGTCGGTGCGGATCTGGATCTCGATCTTCTGGTTGCGCGGCTCGCGCAGCGTCACGCCGGTGTGCAGGCTCTGATAGCCGTTCGACTTTGGTGTCGAGATGTAGTCCTTGAACCGCCCGGCGATCACCGGATACGACGAGTGCACCGCGCCGAGCGCCGCGTAGCACGCCTCCTTGCTCGGGACCACGATGCGGAACGCCATGATGTCGGAGAGCTGCTCGAACGCCACGTTGCGCCGGTGCATCTTCTCCCAGATCGAGTAGGGCGACTTCTCGCGCCCCGACACCTCCAGCACCGTCACGCCGAAGCTTTCGCAGACGCGCTTCAGCTCCGCGCGCACCTCCTCGATCACGTCGGCGCCCTGGCCGCGCAGGAAGTTGAGCCGCGCCTGGATCGTGTCATAGGCCTCCGGCTCGAGCTGCGCGAAGGCCAGCGTCTGCAGCTCGGTCTTCACCGCATCCATGCCGATGCGCTCGGCCAGCGGCGCGTAGATCTCCATCGTCTCGCGCGCGATGCGGCGGCGGCGCTCCGGGTCCTGCACGAAGCGCAGCGTGCGCATGTTGTGCAGCCGGTCGGCGAGCTTCACCAGCAGGACACGGATGTCGCGGCTGATTGCCAGCACGAGCTTGCGGAAATTCTCCGCCTGCTTGGTGCGGTCGGATTGCAGTTCGAGCCGGGTCAGCTTGGTAACGCCGTCCACCAGGCCGGCAATCTCGCGGCCGAACCGGGTTTGGAGCTCGGGCAACTTGACCGGGGTGTCCTCAATCACGTCGTGCAGCAGGCCGGTCGCGATCGAGGCGGTGTCCAGTCGATATCCGGCCAGGATGTCGGCAACAGCGACCGTATGGGTGATGTAGGGATCGCCATTGTCGCGGAGCTGGCCTGCGTGGGCCTGCCTGGCCACCAGGTATGCGGCATCGATCAGCCCGGTGTCAGCCTTCGGATCGTAGGCGCGCAGCTTTTCGGTCAGGCGGATGGCGTCCCGAGCGATCGGGTCCTGGAGCGCCACGTCGGCCGCCACGCCGTCGGGCGCGAATACCGGGGCGAGGGCCGGCCTCGTGACCGCGCTGCCGTCACCCCCGACCGTCATCGGCGCCTACCGCTGCGAACGGCCGCCCAGCTCCGCCTCGATGGCCGCCTCGAGATCCTCGGGCGACATCTCCTCTCCTTCGACGGGCAGGCTTGCCGTCTCTTCGTCGGCCGTCACGTCCTGCAGGCCGAAGATGTTCTGGTCGGTCGGGATCAGGTCGAGCACCTCCTCGTCCGCCGGTTCCGGCTCCGGCGCGCGCGACAGCGACTTGACAAGGTCCTGCTCGATCCTGCCGAGCTCGATCGTCTCGTCGGCGATCTCACGCAACGCGACGACCGGGTTCTTGTCGTTGTCACGATCGATGGTAAGTTCCTCGCCGCGGCTGAGGTTCCGCGCGCGCTGGGCCGCGAGCAGAACGAGCTCGAATCGGTTGGGAACCTTCTGGACGCAATCTTCTACGGTCACGCGCGCCATGCGCTCGGCCTCCGGCATTGGACTTGGGCGAATGTCTGATCTAGGCGGGCAGCCATGGCAAAGCAAGGTTGGCGGTGCCGATAGCGGTTCGCATTTTGGGCGGTGAAGGCGCGGGCGGACCCGCGTCATGGCCGGACAAGCACGCCCCGGCGAAGGCCTGGAGGCGGCCATGACGAGCCGGAGTGCGGGATTGCTTGACGAAAATCGCCCGGCGAGCCATTTCCGCAACATGCCCAAGCCCTCCCTCGGGGCCCGAATCAGCGGGGTCCGGATCGGCCTGTCCGTGCTGGCGGGATGTGCGTTCGTCCTGGCAGGCGGCTGCGCGACATTGCCGGTTGCGCCGCCGGCGGCCGCGTTGCCTGCTGCCGGCTCGCAATACGACGGCATCTATGCCGGGCAGAATGACGCGGTCAGCGGCTGGGGGTTCTGGTGCGGTGCGCCCGCCTTCCCGGAGACGATCGCGGTCAGCGGCGGACGTTTCGACTATCTTTTCCCTGTCAACCCGCCGAGGACCTCGCCGGTCGCGGTTCAGATAGCCGCCGACGGCACATTCGCCGCGCAGATGCAGTACGGCACAGAGGATCCCGGCCCGCGGTCGCGTTATATCAACGCGTGGGTGACGGTGACCGGACGCATTACCGCCGGCGAACTGGACGCCACGGTGACCGATCTGCGCTGCGTGCGGCGCCTGGCGGCCCGGCGCGGCTGAGGGCGACGCGCGGCGTCACAGCGCTTCGATCCCCTGGGAGGACAGATCCCGCAGCAGATCGCTGGCGCCTCGGCGCAGGACGGGGTGGATCCAGCCCGGGGCCACGTCGAGCAGCGGCGCCAGCACGAACGCCCGCTCGTGGGCACGCGGATGCGGCAGCACCGGGTCGGGCTTCGTCCGCACCAGCCGGCCACGGCGCCCCATCGCGATAATATCGAGGTCCAGCATGCGCGCGGCATTTGCCTCGCCGCGAACCCGACCATGCCGCGTCTCGATTGCCTGCAGTGCGGTGAGCAGTACAGCGGGGTCGGGTCCCGCGCTGCCCCGCTTGCACCGAAGGACCGCAACTGCGTTGATGTAGGCCGGCTGGCTGGACGGCGGGACGGGCGCAGTGTGATACCAGCGCGAGAGCGCCCGCAGCCGCAGCCCCGGCAGCGCATCCAGGTCGGCCGCCGCCAGACGGCAGGTCTCGATCGGCGGCGTATCCAGCAGCCCTGGCAGATTTGCACCGATGCCGATCAGGATCATCCGCAATGGTTCCGGCGGGGTAGTTCACATAACGACAGGAAGCTGCGATGATTTACTACCTGATCGCCCCGGATAGCCCGCTTTACCCGGTCCGCACGTCTTCCGACTTGTTCCGCACCCTGCCCCGAGAGGTATTGATCCATGCATTTTCTTCCGGATGAACGGGTAGCCCTGTTCATTGATGGCGCCAATCTATACTCCGCTTCGCGTAATCTTGGTTTCGACGTCGATTACCGGAACCTGCTGGAATTCTTCCGCAAGAAGGCACATGTGGTTCGTGCCTATTACTATTCCGCAGTGCTGGAGACCGACGAATACTCGCCGCTGAAGCCGCTGACCGACTGGCTGGCCTATAACGGCTACACGCTGGTGACGAAACCGGCCAAGGAATTCACCGATTCCGCCGGACGCAGGCGTGTCAAAGGCAACATGGATATCGAGGTCGCGGTGGACATGCTGGAGCTGTGTCCACGGCTGGATCACGCGATCTTGTTCAGCGGCGATTCCGATTTTCGCCGGCTGGTAGAGGCAGTGCAGCGCCGCGGCGTGCGCGTCTCGGTGGTGTCCTCGATCCGCACCAGCCCGCCGATGGTGGCCGACGAACTGCGCCGCCAGGCGGACCAGTTCCTGGAATTGGCGGACATCGCCCCCGAGTTCACCCGCCGCCAGACCGAACCGCGGGTGCGCAATGTGCCGCTGCGCCAGACACCTGCGGAACCGTTCCAGGATCCGCATGACGCCGCGTGAGGCACGCGGGCGAAGCCGCGATTCCCAGGTCATGTCCCCAGGCCATTGATCCGGGGGCTGACTGCCCGCTCTGTCCCAGGCTGGGCGAGTATCGGCGGGCCAATCGGGCGGCCAATCCCGACTGGTTCAACGCGCCGGTGCCGAGCTTCGGGAGCCTGGATGCACGATTGCTGATCGTCGGCCTGGCGCCCGGCGTGCGCGGCGCCAACCGGACCGGGCGGCCGTTCACCGGTGATTTTGCCGGCATGCTGCTGTACCGGACGCTGCTGCATTTCGGCCTCGCGCAGGGGAGCTACGGCGCCGATCCGGCGGACGGGCTCCGCCTCGTCGATTGCCGCGTCAGCAATGCCGTCCGCTGCGTGCCTCCCGGCAACCTGCCGACGACGGTCGAGATCGGCACCTGCAACCGGTTTCTGATCGCGGAAATCGCCGCCATGAATCGGCTGCGCGGTGTGCTGGCGCTGGGTGGAACGGCGCATGGCGCGGTGCTGCGGGCATGCGGCATGCGACCCGCGCGCACGGGCTTTCGCCACGGCGAAATCCATGCCCTCCCCGAAGGCCGGCTGCTGGCCGACAGCTATCACGTGTCCCGGCTGAACACGAACACCGGCCGGCTGACCGAGGCCATGTTCCACGCCGTCGTCGAGTCGCTGCTCGGCAGGATTGATCCGTTATCGTGATCAGAGATATTTTTGATTGATGATGCTTTTGGCAGGGCGGGCGGTATCATGGCGGTCAGCGTGGCGGATCACCTGAAGCCTCCGGCCAGCGGTATCCATCCGCCCGAGCGAACCGTGGCCCGCCGATCTTCGCCTGCGCCCGCTCCTTCGCCGCACGTTGATCTCGGGAGTGCCCATGCGTCTGACCACATTCACCGATTACACGCTGCGCACGCTGATCTACCTTGCGGTGCGGCCGGGAACGATCGTCACGATCTCCGACATAGCAAACGTATACGGCATCTCGGGGAATCACCTGACGAAGGTGGTGCATCAACTTGCGATTGCAGGCGACATAACGACGACGCGCGGGCAGCGCGGCGGACTGCGCCTGGCCCGGAGTCCGGAGTCTATCAACATCGGTGAAGTGGTGCGGCGCACCGAGCCGGACCTCGAATTGGTTGCCTGCTTCGGCGAAACCCGACACTGCGTCATTGAGCAAGGCTGCGTGTTGCGGCACGCGCTCGATACGGCGTTGCAGGCGTTTCTTACGGTGCTGGACGGTTACACACTGGCCGACCTGGTTGGCCCGCGGCAGACGCTCGCCGGGTTGCTTGGCATCGAGCCGCAAGGCGAACAGCGGATCAGCCGACCGCAATAGGCGGATGGCGACTTGGCGGTGCGCGCGCCCATGTTGCGGGCGTCAACCACAAGGAGCGACACAATGAATTTCCGCATTTACGGGCTGCCGGTGGAACCTTTCGTGCCGTTCTTCGCAATGAACGACGAAGAACTGTTTGCCCATGGCGCACGCCGCGTTGTCGCCAAGGCCGACGATGCGCCTCTGATGCAACCGTGCCGCGTCAGTCTGCGCGATTCCGAGCCGGGCGAGGTGTCGATCCTGCTGAACTACCCGCATCACATCGCGCCGGCGTCGCCGTATCGCGCCAGCGGTCCGATCTTCGTGCGCGAGGGCGTGCACGAGACGGCAAGCTTCGTCGATCAGGTGCCGGCGCAGCAGCGCACCCGGCTGCTGTCGGTGCGCGCCTACGATGCGGCGGGCATCATGGTCGATGCCGAGGTGGCGGAGGGCACCGAACTCGAGACGATCATCGGGCGGATGTTCGGCCGCAGCGACGTGGCATTCCTGCATGCGCACAACGCAAGGCGCGGTTGCTATTCATGCCGCATCGACCGCGTTTGACGCAGCAGATGTACACCTCTCCTGCGTAGCGGGAAAGGTGTACATAACGGCGCTACGCCTTCGTCAGTTCCGCCTCGATCGCCTGGGACAGCCTCGGCCCGCCAGGCTCGTCGCCCGAACCGAATGTGCCGGCGATGCGCCCGTCGCGGCCGATCAGCACCTTGTTGAAGTTCCACTCCGGCTGCCAGTTCTTCTGCTCGCGCACCCACGCGTAGAACGGCGCGGCCTGCGCGCCGCGGACATGCGCAATGCCCGCCATCGGGAACTCCACGCCGAAGGTCGCGTTACAGAACGTCTTCACCGTCTTGTTGTCGGCGGATTCCTGGTTGAAGTCCTGGCTCGGCACGCCGATCACCGTCAGCCCGCGCGGCGAAGCCGTCCGGTACAGATTCTCCAGCCCCTCATATTGATAGGTATAGCCGCAGAAGCTCGCGGTGTTCGCCACCAGGAGAACGCGCCCCTTGAACGCAGCGAACGCCAATGTCCCCTCGTCGATCGACGGAAACTGGAAATCCCACGCAAGCATTTCCTTGTTCGCTGCCATGCACGCTCCTATCGCCGCCACCAGCACCATGCGTCGCGTCGGTTCAACCATAGCGCTCCTCCTGCCACGGATCACCGTTGTTGTGATACCCGCGTTGCTCCCAGAAACCCGGATGATCGTTCAGCCTGAACTCGATCCGCCGCAGCCACTTCGCCGACTTCCAGAAATAGAGCCGCGGGATCAGCATCCGCACCGGCCCGCCATGCGCGCGCGACAGCGGTTTTCCCTCCCACTCATGCACCAGGAAGACATCCGGCCGATCGAACTGCTCGAGCGGCACGTTCGCCGTGTAGCCGTCGAAGCTGGAGAGCATCACGTGCCGTGCGTCGGGCTTCGGCTGCACGATCCGCAGCAGCGTCTGCGCCGCCACGCCCTTCCAGTGGTTGTCGTAGCACGACCACTGCGTCACGCAGTGGATGTCCGACACGCTCTCGGCCTGTGGCAGCGCCATGAATTCATCCAGTGACAGGCTCAGCCGGTTCTGCACTGCGCCGTCGACGTCGAGGCGGAATTTCTGCGGCGTCACGTTGGGCTCGGCGCCAAGATCGAGCACCGGCCAGTCGCGCACCAACGTCTGTCCCGGCGGGAGGCGGTCGTGCTCGGGATCGGCCGTGGTTTCGGTCAGCAGCCGTCCGTCGCGGGCCCAGCGCTGCTTCGCCTCGATCAGCTTGTCGCGCGACATCAGCCGCGCGCCCGCATCAGCCGCGCCTTGTCGCGCTGCCAGTCGCGGGCGGCGATCGTGGCGCGCTTGTCCTGCTTCTTGCGCCCCTCGCCCAGTCCCAGCAGCACCTTGGCCATGCCTCGGTCGTTGAAGTGGATCTGCAGCGGTACCAGCGAGATGCCCTCCCGCGCCACCGCGCCGGCCAGCGAGCGGATCTGCTTGCGTGTCAGCAGCAGTTTTCGCGGCGCGCGCGGCTCGAAGCGCGACAGCACGCCGCCCTGGTATTCCGGGATATAGGCATTGAACAGCCAGAGCTCGCCTTCGCGCTCGCCGGCCCATGCCTCGGACAGCGTGGCGCGGCCGTGGCGCAGCGACTTCACCTCCGGGCCTTTGAGCACAAGGCCGGCTTCGACGGTGTCCTTGATCGCGTAGTCGAACCGCGCCTTGCGGTTCTGCGCCGCGACGCCGTGGGAGATCAGGGATTTTTTGGTTTTTGCTTCTGCCATGGTCAAAAAGTAAGGAAGCAAGATTCACCACAAAGACACGAAGGCACGAAGCTGCTGAAACCCTTCGTGCCTTCGTGCCTTCGTGTCTTTGTGGTGAGAATTCCTGCTAATTCAGCAGCCCGGCCTCGGTCATCGCACTGCGTACCTTCGCCCGCGTCCCCTCCATGATCGGCGCGAGCGGCAGGCGGCAATGCTCCGACGTTTTCCCCAGCAGCGACGCCGCAAACTTCACCGGCGCGGGACTCGTCTCGGAGAACAGCGCGTCATGCAGCGGCACCAGCCGGTGCTGGATTGCCATCGCGTCCTTCACCCGACCTTCCTGCCAGGCATCCTGCATCGCCGCGCACAGCCGCGGCGCGACATTCGCCGTGACGCTGATGCAGCCGTCGCCGCCGGCGGCGAGGAAGGCAATCGCCGTGTGGTCCTCGCCCGACAATTGGCAGAACTCGTCGCCGCAGGCGCGTTTGGTGTGCAGCGGCCGTGCCAGGTTTGCCGTCGCGTCCTTCACGCCGACGATGTTCTTGTGCTTTGCCAGCCGCGCCATCGTCTCGACGCTCATGTCCACCACCGAACGCGGCGGGATGTTGTAGATGATCAGCGGCAGATCGACGGCATCGGCGATCGCCTTGAAGTGCAGGTACATGCCTTCCTGCGTCGGCTTGTTATAGTACGGCGTCACCACCAGTGTGGCATCGGCACCCGCCTTCCTGGCATGGCGCGCGAGATCGATCGCCTCCGCGGTGCTGTTGGACCCAGCGCCGGCGATGACCGGAACGCGGCCCTTGGCCACCTCGATCGCGATCTCTACCACCCGCTTGTGCTCGTCGTGCGACAATGTGGGGCTCTCGCCGGTGGTGCCCACCGGCACGACGGCATCGGTGCCCTCCTTGATCTGCCAGTCCACGAACTCGGCGTAGGCCTTCTCGTCGACCGACCCGTCCGAGCGCATCGGGGTGATCAGAGCAACGAGCGATCCCTTGAACATGACCCTCTCCCTTGGGTGTGGCTGCCTGCAGTTTGGGCAGGGGAAGCTAGGCGCGTGACAGATGCACCGCAAGGTCGGCCTGGGCTAGAAGGGTGTCCATGCACGCCACGATTCGCCCGCGTTACGCTCTGCTTGCCCTGCTCGCCGTGACGCCTGCCCTGGCCGAGCAAGGCGACCTGATCGCTGCGATCCGTGCCGACCGGTGGTCGGACGCCCAACTCGCCGCTGCATCCTACGCCGACCCGGTCGCAATCAAACTCGTGACCTATTACCGGCTGCTGGCACCGGGTGCCGCGACGGCCGACGAGATCACCGACTTCATGGTGCAGAATCCCGACTGGCCGACCCAGGCGCTGCTCGAGCGGCGCCGCCAGGAGGCGGTCGCCGCCGAACCTGACCAGGCATCGGCGCTGGCGCAGTGCGAGCGCAACGCGCTGTCCCTGCCGCAGGCGATGCTGCGCTGCGCCGAGGTGCGGGCGAATGCCGGGAACAATGCCGCGGCGGCCGAGGAAGCCCGCCGCGCCTGGCTTGCCGGCATCACCGATGCGGGCGCCGAGACCGCCTTCCTGCGCCGCTGGTCCGGCGCCATTCGGCCGGACGACCAGTGGGCGCGGTTCCAACGCCTCGCCTGGCACGACCCGGCGGCGGCGGCGCGCCAGATCCCGCGGCTCGACCCGACGCACCGCGCGGCTGCGGAGGCGCGGCTCGCCCTGCAGCGCGATGCGCCCAACGCCGAGACACTGCTTGCCGCCGTACCCACCGTTGGGCGAAGCGATTCGGGCATGGTGCTAGACCGTGCGCGCTGGCTGCGCCACGCCGACCGTACCGCAGACGCTCTGGCGCTGTGGCAGCGCGCCGGCGGCGGCAGCGCAGCGCGATGCGCCAGTCGAGGAGCTGGCCGCGTTCTGGACCGAGCGCAACCTGCTCGCCCGGCGTCTGCTGCGCGACGGCAATGCCGCCGGCGCCTACGCGCTGGCCGCGGACCATGGCCAGATCACCCCCGAGCAGACGCTGGACGCGGAATTCCTGGCGGGCTTCATCGCGTTGCGCCAGTTGCACGATCCGGCCGTTGCGACAGCGCGCTTCACGGCGCTGGCCGGGCTGTCCAAGGCCGCGATCACCCAGGGGCGCGCCTATTACTGGCTCGGCCGGGCCGCGGCGGCCGCGGGCAAGGATCCGCGCCCGGACTACGAACGTGCCGCGGCCTGGCCCACCTCGTTCTATGGCCAGCTCGCCGCGCTTGCACTCGGGGACGATGCCGCCGCACTCGGACGCCGCATCACGGCGCTGCATGATCCTGCCTATACGCGCGATCAGGTGCTGGCCTTCACCGACCGGGAGGTCGTGCGTGCCGCGGCGATGCTGGTCGCGTGGAACGATCCGCATCGTGCCCGCGCGTTTCTGCTGCGCATGGACGAGCTCGCGCCCGACCCCGCCGACCGCGCGCTGACGGCGCGGCTGGCGCTGCGCCTTGGCCTGCCCGACACCGCGGTGTTCGTCGCCCGGCGCATGGGCCGCGACGGGCTGGTGCTGCCGGAGGCGGGCTGGCCGATCGCGGCCGAACCGCCTGCCGGAACGGTTGATGCCTCCGTGGCGCTCGGCCTGATCCGCCAGGAGAGCAGTTTCGATATCGGCGCGGTCAGCCCGTCCGGCGCGCGCGGGCTGATGCAGCTCATGCCGTTCACCGCGCAGGCGGTCGCGAAGCAGGTCGGCGTCGCGACCTCGCTCGTCTCGCTGACCAACGATCCTTCCCACAACATGCGCCTGGGCACTGCCTACCTGCAGGAGATGCTGGACCGTTTCGGCAACTCGCTGCCGCTCGCCATCGCCGCCTATAACGCGGGACCGCACCGCGTCGACGAGTGGCTGCCGGAGAACGGCGATCCGCGCGTCGGCCCGGTCGACATGCTCGACTGGATCGAGCTCATCCCGATCAACGAGACGCGGAACTACGTGCAGCGCGTGCTGGAGAACGTGGTGGTCTACCGGGCGCGGCGCGGCGAGACGACGCCGACCCTGCTGGCGCAATGGACACAATAATCCATCGGCTGTCCGCCTGGGACGGGTTCTCTCTCATTGTCCGCGAATGGCGGGACGGCAACGCGCACGCGCCACTGCTCTGCCTGCCCGGGATCGTGCGGACCTCGGGCGATTTTTCGGCCCTCGCGAATGCGCTCGGCGCAGACCGGCGGGTCGTGGCGCCGGATTATCCCGGCCGCGGCCAGTCTGGCCGGTCGCGCGATATTTCCCGCTACACGCCCGAGGCGTGCCTGCGTGACGTGCTCGACATCTGCGCGGGCCTGCATCTGCACGACGTGGTGGCAATCGGCACGAGCTTCGGCGGGCTGCTCAGCATGGGCCTCGCCGCCACGCGCCCGTCACTGTTACGAGGGGTCGTGCTGAACGATGTCGGGCCCGATCTTGGCCGCACGGGCACCGAGCACGTTCGCCGCTTCGTCGGCAATGACATCGCATTCGCCGACCTCGACACTGCGGTCGCCCACCTGCGCGCCGTGCTGCCGCCGCTGTCGCTCGACGGTGATGCGGCATGGCGCTCCATGGCCGCGCTCACCTATGCCCCCGATGGCAACGGCAAGTTGCGGCCGCGCTGGGACACGCGCATCGCCAGGTTGCTGAACGGCCGGACACCCGATCTGTGGCCGCTGTTCGGTGCGCTGGCGCACCTGCCGCTGCTGCTCGTGCGCGGCGAGGCCAGCGATATTCTCCTGCCCGCCACGGTCGCGCGCATGCAGGCGATGCGCCCCGACATGGCGGTGGTGTCGCTGCCCGGCATCGGCCATGCCCCGACCCTGGGCGAGCCGGCGATCCTCGCCGCACTGCGCGTGTTCCTGGATCGCGTGGGATGACCGTTGCGCGGCTGATTGCCAGCGGTTGCGGCTGCGGTTTCGTTCCGTTTGCACCGGGCACCACCGGTTCGGCGATTGCCCTGCTGTCGGGCGCGCTGCTGATGCAACTGCCGCCTTACGCGCTTCCCGTCGCCGTGCTGATCGCGACGCTCGGTGGCCTGTGGGCGTTGCGCGCGGCGAACGTCGAGGGCGACCCCGGCTGGGTCGTGATCGACGAGTTCGCGGGCCAATGGCTCGCACTGTTCGGCCTCGCGCGTGTTTCGGTGACTGGTCTACTCGCGGCATTTGTCATCTTCCGCGTGCTCGACATCGCGAAGCCTGGCCCGATCGGATGGGCAGACCGACAAGATGGCGCGGCTGGCGTGATGGCCGACGATGTGATCGCAGGCGCCATTACCGGTTGCATACTCTGGGCGATCAATGCGCGCTGGCCAGAACTGTTCGGCTGACACGTTGATGCGGCGCGATTATAACGTTGCCTTACATTGCCAGAACATTCAGCTTGCAACTCGGCGCGCTCTTGCGGTGTGATCGTGCAGCAGGTCGGGAAACAGGATCGGATGCCGCTGGAACACGTCCAACCGGATGGCCTGTTGCCGATTGTCGAGCGGCAGCAGGCGGGCCGCGGGCTGCGCAGGTTGGTGCCGCGCGCGCAGCATGCTGCCTGGATGCCGCAGGCCGACCGCCGCGATCCTGTCGACGTCCTGCTGGAGTCAAGCCGCCACCGGATCTCGTCGCTGCTGCCGATCCGCTATGGACGGATGCGGAAATCGCCGTTCGCCTTCATGCGTGGTTCGGCGGCGGTGATGGCCGCGGATCTCGCGACCGTGCCGCCCAGTGGCATCTGGGTGCAATCCTGCGGCGACTGCCATCTGGCGAATTTCGGCACCTATGCGGCGCCGGACGGCTCGCCGGTGTTCGACATCACCGACTTCGACGAGACGCTACCCGCGCCGTTCGAATGGGACCTCAAGCGCCTGGCCGTCAGTTTCGCCGTCCAAGGCAAGGTTCGCGGATTGCCGGACCGGCTGTGCCGCCAGCTTGCGCGCCGCGTCGTGGCAGCATACCGCCGGCACATGACGGCGATGATGCGGCTCGATCCGCTGTCGACATGGCGGTCGCGCATCGATGTGACCTGCATGCTGCAGACGATCGAGGATGCCAAGCTGCGCGAACGCGAATTGAAGCGGCTGCGCGCCGCCGCCGATGCGCACCACAAGGGCTATCCAAAGCTGCTGGAGCACCGCAAGAACCGCTGGCGCATACGGCCGCGTGCGCCGTCGGTCGTGCAGTTGTGCGACCAGAGCGACGATACGCACGAACTGGTCGCCCGCACCGCATTCGAAACCTACAGATACGGCCTGCCCGAAGAGCGCGCGGTGCTGCTCGATCGCTACCGGCTGGTGGACGTTGCATTCAAGGTGGTGGGCATCGGCAGTGTGGGCACGTTCTGCGCCATCGGGCTGTTCGTGACCCGCGACGATGCAACCTTGTTGTTGCAGCTCACGGAGGCGCAGCAATCCGTGCTGGCGCCGTATGCCGCGCCGAGCATGTATACCGACCAGGGCCAGCGGGTCGTCACCGGCCAACGCATCATGCAGGGCCAGCGCGACGTCTTCCTTGGTTGGACACAGGACCATTGCAGCGATCAGTACCTGCTATGTGCGACAATTGAAGGACTCGCGCGTGGTGATGAGCGATGCCGACCTGGCCGACGCCGCGCTCCCCTGCTACGCCACGCTGTGCGGCAGCACGCTGGCCCGTGCGCACGCGCGTTCCGGCGATCCGGCAAAGATTACCGGCTACATGGGTTCAGGCGGTGCGTTCGACGCGGCGATCGCCGAATTCGCCATGGCCTATGCCGTGCAGGTGGCGAGCGACTGGCACCTGTTCGTCGAGGCGGTCAAGGCGGGCGCACCCGAGGCACGGGAGGAATGATCACCCAGGGACTGCTTGATGAGGCCGCGTCGCTGCTGGACGCGTGCCGCGCGAGAGGCATCAGGCTGGCGACGGCGGAGAGCTGCACCGGCGGGCTGATCGCGGCGGCACTCACCGCGATAGGGGGGGCGTCGGACGTGGTGGAGCGCGGCTTCGTCACCTATTCGAACGAGGCGAAGACGGAAATGCTGGGCGTTCCGGCCGATCTGATCGCCTCGGTCGGCGCGGTGAGCGAGCCGGTCGCAAAGCACATGGCCGAAGGAGCATTGCGGCACTCGAGCGCCGACATCGCCGTCTCGGTCACCGGCGTAGCAGGGCCCGGCGGCGGGAGTGCGGAAAAGCCGGTGGGACTGGTGTGCTTCGGACTGGCGCAGCGCGGCAGAACGGTTGCCAGCGAACATCACGTGTTTCCCGGCGACCGCACCGCGATCCGCGCGGATGCCGTCGCAAGGGCTTTCGCACTGATCCGGGCGGCCCTGTAGGCATCCCCTTGTCCGCACCGCCGGCGGCTGGCAGGAACCGATGCCGCATGTCCAGTGCCACCCTGACGAAACAGCAGAGCCGCATCCTGCCCGCGCTCGACCAGGTCGCGCTGATCGCCGTCCTGCTGACCCCGGTGCTGCTGCTCCACGCGCACGGTGTCGCGGAAGCGGCGATGGCGGTCACCGATGCCTGCTTCCTGGCGCGCTCGGCGATCGCGCGCGACTGGACGTGGCTGCGCACGTCGTGGCTGCGCCTTGGCCTGGTCTGGTGGGGCTGGCTGGTCCTGTGCTCGATCCCCGTCCGGCTCTTCGACGTCGGCGAGGGCGGTGTCGGCTCGCTGGTGCAGGCCGTGGCCGTGCTGCGCTTCCTGATCTTCGTCGCGGCACTGGAACACGCGATTCTGGCCGACGCGGCTTCCCGCCGGTGGATGTTCGGCATCATCGCCGCCGCCGCCGCCTATATCGCCCTGCAGGTGCTGATCCAGTTCGCCTTCGGCTTCAACCTGTACGGCGAGCCGCCCGGCCGCGACGGCGAACTCACCGGTCCGTTCGGCAAGCCGCGCGCTGGGCCGCCGCTGTCGCGCATCCTGTTGCCCGCTCTGATTCCGCCCGCGGCGGCGTTGCTGGCGCGCGCCGGCATAGTGTCGAAACTCGGCGCCTATGCGCTGCTGCTGGCCGGTGTGTGCGTCATGGTGCTGATCGGCCAGCGCATGCCGGTGCTGCTGACGGGGCTGGGTCTTTTCGTCGCGGCACTGCTGTTGCGCCAGTTGCGACCCCTGGTGCTGGTGACCGGCATCGCGGGCGCAGCGCTGATTGCGGCCACCGTCGTCGTCTCGCCGCCGACCTACCATCGGCTGGTGCTGAAGTTCTCCGACCAGATGGACCATTTCGCCACCAGCCAGTACGGCCAGCTCTATGCCCGCGCACTGGAGATCGGCGAACAGCACCCGGCGACCGGCCGGGGCTTCGACGGCTTCCGCGTTGGCTGCACGATGCCGCGCTACTTCCGCGCCTCCTTTGACGGCAGCCAGCCGGAAGGCGGCGGCGCCGCGATCTGTGCCCAACATCCGCACAACTTCTATGCCCAGGCGCTGGACGAGGGCGGCTTTCCCGGCCTTGCGCTGTTCGCCGCGCTGGCGGTCGCCTGGCTTGTGCCGCTGGGGCGTGGACTCTGGCGCGATCCGCAACCGCTGCGGGTTGGTTTGTTCGCCTCGATCGTGATCCAGCTCTGGCCATTCGCCTCGACCAGCGCGTTCACCTCCATGCCGATGGGCGGCTGGTTCTTTCTGCTGCTCGGCTGGGGCCTGGCTGAGGCGCGCCACGCCGGCGGGACCGCGTGATGGCCAGCCGGCGTGTAGCCGTGCTGCAGCCGTTGCCCGGGATTGGCGACATGATCTGGCACCTGCCGCATATTCGTGCCATCGCCGGACATGTCGGTGCACCGGTCACGCTGATCGCCAAACCGCGTTCCGCTGCCGACCAATTGTTCCGCGCGGAACAGACGGTGCGCGACGTGATGTGGCTGGAGCGCAACCCGGAACGGTGCCGCGGCCGGCATGATGGGCCCGTCGGGCTGGGCCGGTTCGTCCGCGATCTGCGGTCTCGCCGCTTCGATGCGGTCTATGTGCTGCACCACAGCCAGACGCTGGCCTTCGCCGCGATGGCCGCCGGCATTCCTGCCCGCCATGGCTATGGGTTCCGCCTGCAGCGCCTCTCGCTCAACCGGCCGCCCTTCCTGCCCGCACCGGTGCTGCGGCTTGATCCGCACGAGCAGGCGACGGCCTGGCTGGCGGCGTCCGCCATTCCGCTGGATGATCCGGAGCCGCACCTGGCTGTTGATGCGCAGGCGCGGGAGAGGGTTGTGCGCTGGCTTGGCGCGGCGCCGGTCGTTGCGTTCGGCGTCGGCAGCTCGGAGCCATACAAGCAATGGGGCGCCGAGCGGTTCGCCGCACTGGCGGCCGGGCTGATCGCGTCGGGCTGGTCGTCCGTCGTCCTGGTCGGCGGCAATGCCGAAGTGGGCCTTGCCGGCGACATCACCGCCCGCCTGGGCGAGGAGGGGGAGCGATGCGTGCGGCAGGCAATCGGTTGGGACCTTTGCGAACTGGCGGCGCTGTTCGCCGTTTCGGCATACTACGTCGGCAACGATACCGGCGTGATGAACCTGGCTGCCGCCGTCGGCACGACCAGCTACGGCCTGTTCGGCGCCACACCTCCTCTGCGTCATAGCCGCCGCATCGTGCCGATCATGCCGCCCGGCGGCATCGACATCGAACACGGGATGTCGCGCATCACCCCCCGGGCGGTGCTGGCAGCGATCGAGGAAGAGTGGCCGGTTGCGAGCCCGAAGGCAGCGGTGCGATAACCCGCCACTACTGGCAGGCGCAGCCTCGGGTCGGGCCGCGGTCGGCACGGACCATGTGGTGGTCGATCCATTCGGCGACCAATCGGCGCGCCTCGTTCAGCGACGCCTCCGGGTGGTGGATGCGGTACAGCCTGGTGCAGGCCCGGAACGCCGCGAGGTCGTCCGAGCCCAGGTGGCGCAGGTCGCGGTAGGCGGTCACCACCGCGCGCTCGCAGCGTCGGGCGATCTGGCTGACGTCGTTACCCATTGCCGCGCGCTCCTTGTTGCGAATAATTCGCAGGTCGCGTGTGTAGGATACGTGGCCGTTCCGACACCGGCAACCCGCTGGAAATTCACACCAGAATCCCGGCAGCGCGGGCTGCTTCGGCCTCGGCGGCAGGGATTCCCCATTCGGCCAGCACCGCGCGCGGATCGGCAGCACCCGGCGGTTCGGGCGGCGTCGGCGGTTCGAGCCGTGTGCGGCTGAAGCGCGGCGCCGGCGCGGGCTGCGCCACGCCCTCCAATTCGACGAACGCTCTGCGCGCGCGATTGTGCGGATGCAGCGGCGCCTCGTCCATCGACAGGACCGGGGCGAAGCACGCATCGCTGCCTTCGAGCAGGCTGCACCATTCGTCGCGCGTGCGCGTCCGGAAGCGCGCGGCGAGGCGCGCCTTGACCTCGGGCCACCGCGCGCGATCCATCTGTGGCGGCATCGTCGTCGGGTCGATCTCCAACAGACGCAGCAGTTCGGTGTGGAACCTGGCCTCGATCGCCGCCACCGAGACGTAGGCGCCGTCGGCGCATTCGTAGACCTCGTAAAAGTAGGCGCCGGAGTTGGTGATGTTGCCGCCGCGGCCGCCGTTCATCCGTCCGGCCGCACGTGCGCCATAGATCGAGGTCATCAGCGAGGACGCTCCATCCACCATCGCCGCATCAACCACCTGGCCGTTGCCGGACCGCCGTGCCTCGATGATCGCGGCGAGCACGCCCACGACAAGGTAGAGCGCGCCGCCGCCGAAATCGCCGACCAGGTTGAGCGGCGGCGTGGGCAGGCCGCCGGCGCGGCCGATCGCGTGCAGCGCGCCGGTCAGCGCGATGTAGTTCAGGTCGTGGCCCGCGGCATGGGCGAGCGGTCCCTCCTGTCCCCAGCCGGTGACCCGGCCGAATACCAGGCGCGGATTGCGGGCGAGGCAGATGTCGGGTCCGAGCCCAAGGCGCTCCATGACCTTCGGGCGAAAGCCTTCGATCAGCGCGTCGGACTGCTCGATCAGGCGCAGCGTCAGCGCGACCGCTTCGGGGCGTTTCAGATCGAGGCGGATGATGTGGCGGCTGCGTTTCAGCGTTTCGAACTTCGTGGCCAGCGGAATGCCGAGGTCGCTGTCGACCACGCGATCGATGCGCAGCACGGTGGCACCCATCTCGGCCAGCATCATCGCCGCCATCGGCGCCGGCCCGATGCCGGCGAATTCGATTACCTTGATTCCTGCGAGGGGTCCCATGGCGTCTTTCCTGTCATCGTGCAGCGAAATCAATCAGAAGAAATCAAGCAGACACAGAGTTTCACCGGGTTCACACGGAGTATCTAGTCCCCCGAGTACTCATAGTGAGGGGTACAGCCTCTTCAGCTTAACGCGGGCTTGGCGGTGGTGAACTGCAGTGCTTGGTGTGGTTTTGTTGCGGCTGACCTCAGGCGGCGACTTCGGCGATAAAGTTGCTTGTCAGGAATACGCCGATCGAGGCACTGACCTGACAAGACACTGAGTTCGGATTCAGCCAGATCAGCAGCTACGTGTTTGGGCGTGTAGTGCCACTCAAACCTTTCGACCAACGGCGCGCCTCGGGGCAGGGAAGGCTTCGTAGAGGGAAGCGGCTTGTGGGTGTTGAGATTGTCCTGCACCAGTACGATCTTCTTGGCTGCGGGAAAGTGGGTATCGGATAGTTCCTTGAGTATTTGGGCATAATCCACGGCAGTGTGCCGATCGGTCACCTCAACATGCGCAGCCTCCAGCGGGGCGAACATCATGAACAGGTTGGCCGTTCCGTTGCGCTCATACTCATAATCATGCCGAGCGGGGTGTCCTGGCTTCACCGCGATGGGCACGCGGGTTTCAGCGATGAGTTGCTTGGATGACTGTCCAGGCAGACCACAGGAGCCTCCGGGTCGTGCGGCCTCTGGTAGACTTCCAGTACATCTTCCATGCGGCTACGAATGCAGCGTTGCGTCTGGCGGGATGACCCATTGCTTCTGAAGGTGCGGCTTGAGAATGTTTTTTTTAGGTCGCCGATCGTGTTGTCGCTGGCGCGGTCAACAATGTTCAGTTCCACGACTGCGGATTCCAGCAGCTTCAGCGTCCACCTGACACGGCCCTTGGGCGGATCGGAACAAGCCAACGCGATCAGCTTGGCCTCGCTTGCTCCATCGAAGATGGGCTTTCTGGCTGAAGCGGGCGAATGCTTGCGGGTCAGGATGGACTCGAAGCCTTCCTCCACCAGTTGCTGCCGGGTCCGGGCAACCGTGGTGACGCTGGTATCCAAGGCGGCGGCGATCTGGCTGCACTCCATCCCTCGCCTGGCTCGGAAGCATCGGCCTTCAGCAGGATGCGTGCCTTTACCAATTGGCGAGCGCGGTGTTTGCCCTTCTGGATCAACGTGTTGAGCTGTTCACGCTCCTCGTCGCTGAGCTTCACGATGTACTTTTTACCGCAGCTTGTTGCGCAGTACGATGCATCTCCGCGTTGCGGAGCATAATTTAGAGATCAACAAAATAAGAGTGGGCACTAGCGCAGCCTCCGACCGCAACCAAACAGGAGCACGGCGTTCCCCCGCTGATCCGCTAGACTGGCTTCCGACCAAAGTTGCCGCAGCAGTCAGGGAGGAACGCCGTGGCGTCATTCATAACCAAACATGCGCACGCCGTCATCGGCACACTGTCGGGCTTCGACCGATTGGTGTTCCGTGGGACGTTACGGTTCCTGTCCTACACGGCCGGCATGAGCAGCTACCTGTGGACCATGAAGGTGCTGCTGAAGGACTTCGCCACGCACGCGCAAGAACTGACGCAGCGGCTACGCGCCGCGTCCGAGGCGCTGGCCCGCCCGCCCCGGCGAACCGGCCGGGGGGCACCGGCCGGCCGGTGCGTTATCTGGCGTCGAGCAGCACCAACGAGGAAGAGATCGCCCGCGCGATCGCTCTGGCGGACGGCATCAAGGAAGGGCTGATCTGCATCCTGACGGCTGTCGAGCAATGCCAATCGTTTGAGATCGTGCGCGACCGCGCAGCCAAAGAACTGCGTCTCGAACCACGCCATCGCAAGTGTCTGTTCCTCTATCATTACCAGGTCCACCCGCGGTTCGGGTTCATGCATGCTCGTATCCAGACCGGGTTCCCGTTCGCCATCCAGATCTGCCTCAACGGCGGCGAGTGGCTGGCCAGGAGCATGGCCGCGGCGGGCGTCGACTATCTTCAGCGCGACAACTGCTTCACCTGGCTGGAAGACCCCGAACAGGCGCAACGTCTGATGCATGAACAGCTGCGCGCGGCGTGGCCCGAACTCCTGAACGGCATCGCGCGTGAGCTGAACCCGCTGCACGACGAGATGTTTCAGGCATGGCCGGCCGAATACCACTGGTCGACCTACCAAAGCGAATGGGCCACCGACATCCCGTTTCGCGACACCGGGTCGCTGGCCCGCCTGTATCCGAAGCTCGTGCATCATGGCCTGACCACGTTCCGCAGCCCGGACGTGATGCGCTTCCTCGGCCGCAAGGCTCCGTCCATCGGCGAGATCCCGCCGCGGCTTCAGGCGGAGGTGGTGAGCGATGTGAAGAAGCGCCCCGAAGGCGTCGCGGATCAAGCACCGCGTGGGGCAGAACGCGATCAAGAAGTCTTGAACACAACGACAAGCCATGCCCCCGGGCACTTACCCGGGGGTGGAGCGTGCTGCGGGTCGAGACGACGATCAACCCCGGCCTGCGCGGGGGCAGGCTAAGTCGATGGGTTCAAGACGTTCCGGGTCCCGGAGGGTAACCCCGACGCCGGCAAGTCCTGGCAGCGGATCGCCAAGGCATCGCCGATCTGGCGCGCCGGGCCGAGACCTCACAGGCGGCCAACAACCGCTATCTGCGGACGCTGGCATCGGTGGAGAACACCACGCCATTGCGTCAATTGACCGCCCGGTTGTGTCAGCCGGTCACGCGCGACGGCCGCCGGGTCCGCGCGCTCAATCCGCATGCACCGGGCGACGCCGCGCTGTTCGAGGCGATCAGCCGGGGCGAGTTCACCGTCAATGGCCTACGCAACCGCGATCTGCGCCAGTTGCTGTTCGCCGATGCCGAGGCCGCCAAGCCGGCGCAGCGGCGGCGCGCGGCGGCGGTGTCGCGCCTGCTCGCTCTGCTGCGCGCACATGGGCTGATCAAGAAGCTGCGTGGCACGCATCGCTATCACCTGACCAACCAGGGCCGGGTCATCGTCACGGCTTTGATAACGCTACGAAACGTTGGGACGGAAGCCTTAGCCAAATTAGCAGCTTAGAAGAAGTTCATCGCAGGCTGCGGTGATTCTGAGCGTTAGCTATGCAGATGCACGCGGATTGGGCCGGTGCGGCGTGTCCTCCAGTGCCACCGCCGCCGCCATCGCCCGTTCGAGCCTCCTCTCGATCGAGGCGAGCCGCCGCTCGCTCATCCGCCGCCGCGCGCGCCCGCGCTTCGCTACCAGCAGCCACATCCGCCCCATGACCACCAGTTCGGCGCAACACCGCCGGCATTCTCGGCTTTCCCCGCTCCAATAACCATGCTTCGTGCGGGCGGCGCGGATGCGGGCGAGGCCGGCCTCCGTCCGCGGGCCGGTGCTGTTGCCGCCATGCAGCCGGCAGCGGCCGTTCCCCATCGCCGGCTGACGGCAGGCGGCGCCCGCGCGGGTGCGGGCGCCGCAGCGCGGGGCGAGCGTGGGATTGCCGGCCGGCACCACATTCTTCAGCCGGTGGCTCCACGGGGCATGGGGTCCTACCTCCGCCAACGCGGCTTGTTCCGTGCGGGCAGGGCGTTCGGCATCGGCCGCTGCTTCCAGGCCAGTTCATGCAGCAGTCGGCAGAACAGGGACGAGGAGGGGGCGGCGCTGCCGATCTCGCGGTTGGTGATGTGCGACAACTGCTCGGGTGGCGCGGTGCGGTGCAGGGCAGCTACCGAGGCGTAGTGGAACAGGACCGCCTGGATGGCGAGCGCCGCCTCGACCGGCTGCTGCGCGTCGAGCGAACGGAGCATGTGGATGGCGGCGATCTTGCGGGCGACCTTGTGGTCCACGGTGTCGGTGGCGGCGGTGGGGATGGCCTGGATGAGCGAGTAGAGAGTGTCGTCGGTGAAGATCGGGTCGAGGGGGTCTTCGGCGGGCGGGCGTGGCGTTGTCGGGTCCGGTGGGGACGCGGGGTCCGGGGCAGCCCAGGGACGGAAGGCGGCGGCGACGTCCTCGGCGGTGATGTCGAGGTGGTTGGTGTCGGGTGGCGGCGAAGGCGTGGGGCGGGAGTCCGATGGGTCCGTGAGGGGGGTCCGTGACGTTATCAATATCAGATGTACTAACTCCACTGTTAACATAAAGTCAAAACAATGAACCAGGCGATGGTGGTCGGTTGCGGTGCAGGAGACTTGCTGCGGGCGCGCCGTCACGGGGGTGGCTCGAGCCGACTGCAGAAAGGGGTGAAGAGCCGCCGACTTGGTCCGGCCAGCGGGCGGTAGCTCCGGAAGCGGAGCGATGAGGAATCGACCCAAACGGCGCTGATCCCGTTCCTCCTAAGGCAGCACATGGGGTATCGAACGACAAAGTTGTTTAACAAGCCTCGTGTGCATGGTATGTTCTCGGCCCGGCCCTGGGAATGAATTGGCATGCCGGGTTAGTCAGAAGCGAACGGTAGGGTAAGGGCAGCCCATGGTCGAACGACGGAGACGCGGCGTATTCGCCCCTGACAGAGCATCGGTTAAGCAGGACGCCAATGAGTAGACCAATGGCGCTGAAGCTGGTCCACAGTGCCGACGGATTATCCGACCAGGATTCGACTGATATCCGTGGCCAGCCGGTCGATGTGCTGCGCCGCGTTCTGGCATACGGCGTGCTACACGGTGATGCTGAACAGCTGCTCGATCAGCTGCCGAGGGAAAGCGTGGACCTTTTCTTCACCAGCCCACCGTATGCCGATGCGCGCGCCTACAGCCGCATCCATCCTGATCGCTATGTTGAGAGGTTTCTGCCTTTCGCCCGCAACATGTACGAGGCTGCAAAGCCCAGCGGCAGTCTAATTATCAATATCAAGAACCGAGTCGCCAACAGGGGCCCGTTGAAAGGCCAGCGTCATCCCTATGTCTACCAACTGGTGTTAGCCCTTCAGAACATGGGCTGGCGCTGGCTGGAGACCTACATTTGGGCGAAGCCCAATGGTGTCCCCGGTAAATTCGGACCAAGAACCAAAGACTGCTTTGAGTATGTTTATCATTTTTTCAGGGGGACGAAGCCTCACTTTGATCTCAATTCTGTCCGGGTGCCCTATAAAGCGGACGAGGCCGAGATCGCTCGGCGTAAACGGGATACGGCGGGGCGCCGCGGTACTGAAGCAGGGTTCGGCCGTGATCGGACCAAAACCTACCTCCTGGGGGGTGCCGATCCCGGGAATGTCGTGAGCGTCTCGCAGACCTACAATCAACATCGGGGCGTAGCGCATACCGCAGCAATGCCGGAGGGGCTGGCCGAGTTCTTCATCAAGGCGGCATCGCCGGCTGGGGGCATTGTCATAGATCCCTTCGCCGGAGGTGCGACCACTATTGTCGTGGCCCGTCGATTAGGTCGCCAGTCGGGTGGCTTCGAAATACACCAGCAGTTCGTGCGAGACGCGTTGCGTCGGATTGCGGCCGACATCGCCGACGACATCCCCGGGCTGCTAATCAGTGCTCGCCTGGGCTGACCGTGACAATCGACGCCACGATAAATGCAATTCTAGCAGCGGAGACCTGGA
>CAWCDM010000102.1:0-35593 GCA_963794185.1 uncultured Alphaproteobacteria bacterium
ATATTCCCCCGCGCCATTGCGCCCGACTTTGCCCTGGGCGGCACCGAAGAGGTCGCTCATGCTGTGTTCTTTCCTTCCGGGCCGCACCTAGCCGGCTGGGAGGAGTCTGGCAACCATTGGTCGCCGGCGATCACGCCGGCATCACGCCGAGCAAGTCGGCAGCGCACATCGCATCAGGTGCAGCCCTCGGAAAGACCGAGCCGGCGCCGGTTGCGCTACTGTGCCTCCGCCGTCACCCCGCGACCGCTGCCAGCGCGCGATCCAGCGTGTCAACCAGCCGGTCGCACTCGGCGCGCGTGATCACCAGCGGCGGCGACAGGACGATCACATTGCCGAAGCGCCGGCCGCCGCCGCCGCGGCCGACGATCACGCCCTGCTCGCGGCAGAACTCCACCACGCTGGTGATCACCGATGCATCCACCGGCTCCTTGCTCGCGCGGTCCTTCACCAGCTCGATCGCCTGCAGCAGGCCCTTGCCGCGCACATCGCCCACGACGGCGTGCCGCATCAGGCCGCGCAGGCCATCCAGCATATAGGCCCCGGTCTCCGCGGCGCGGTCGGCCAGGCGCTCGGCCTCCAGGATCTCGATGTTGCGCAGCGCGACGGCGGCGGCGACCGGATGGCCGCCATAGGTGTTGACCTGCGCGACCTGCAGGTTCTCCGCCGGGTCGCCGTAGAAGCTGTCGAACACCGAGTTCTTCACCACGGTCGCCGCGATCGGCATGTACACGCTGGAGATGCCCTTGGCCACCGCGACGATATCGGGCGCAACGCCATAGTGCTGATAGGCGAACATCTTGCCGGTGCGGCCGAAGCCGTTGATCACCTCGTCCACGTGCAGCAGGATGCCGTAGCGGAGACAGATCGCCTCCACCTCCTTCAGGTACTCGTCGGGCGGCACCGCGACGCCGATCCCGCTCATGATCGGCTCCACGATCACCTCGGCCACCGTGTCCGGGTTCTCGCCCAGGATGGCGCTTTCCATGTTCTTCACGCACGCCAGCCCGCAGCTCGGGTAGCTGAGGCCGAACGGGCAGCGGTAGCAGTACGGCGGCGCAACGTGCACGAAGTCGCCCGAATACGGCTCGAACTTCGCCTTGCGGTCGCCCATGCCGCCGGCATCCAGCGTGGCGAGCGTCGTGCCGTGATAGGCGTAGTAGCGGCTGACCGTCTTGTAGCGGAACTCGCCCGGGTGCTCGTGCTTCTGGTACTGCCGGGCAATCTTGAAGCCGGCCTCGTTCGCCTCCGACCCCGAGTTGACGAAGTAGACGTGGTAGCCGCCGCCCATCAGCGTGTTGATCTTCTCCGCCAGACCCGCCGCGGGCACGTTCATCTGCGTATGCGGGAAATAGGCGAGCTGCTGCATCTGGTCGGCGGCGACATCGGCGAGTTCGCCGCGGCCGTAGCCGATATTGACGCACCACAGCCCGGCCATGGCGTCAAGGTAGGCAGTGCCGTCGGCGTCGTAGATCGTCGAACCGTGCGCGCCGGTGACCACCATCTGCTTGGTCTCCAGCAGCTTGTGCTGGACGATGGGGTGCAGGACGTTCTTGAGGTCCTGCCGCACCACGGCGGCGCGGATTTCGGGATCGGGTGCGTTGGTCAGCGACATGGCGACCTCGTGCTGCGGGTGGGACCCCACCGTAGCGCCAAGTTCGCACCTACAGATAGTCCCCGAGCCGCGTGCGGTACCACTCCAGCGAGCGCCTGATGCCCTCCTCCAGCCCGACCCTCGGCTCCCATCCGGCCGCGGCGCGGAAAGCGCTGTCGTCGGCGTGATAGCTGCCGATGTCGATGGTGGCGCGGTCGGCCGGGAATTCGCGGGTGATATAGCCGGCGGGCGGCCCCGCCACGCGGACCATCAGTTCGGCGATGTCGTGCAGCGAAGCCGGCGGCGGTCCGCCGATGTTGAAGATGCGCCCGTGGCACTGGGGGTGGTCGGCGGCCAGCAGGAACGCCTCGGTCACGTCATCCACATAGGTCAGGTCGCGAAGCTGCGCGCCGCCCCAGACCTCGAACGGCTTTTCCTCCAGCACGCAGCGGATCCAGATGCCCAGAAAGGTCTGGCGCGCGTCGCGGATGCGCAGCCGCGGGCCGTAGCAGTTGGTCAGCCGCAGCGAGACCACCGGCCTGCCGCGCACGCGGTGCTCCAGCATCCAGTACTGCTCGCCGGCGAATTTCGACACGCCGTTGGCGTCGGGCGGCGCCACCGGCTGGTTCTCGTCCACCGGCAGCTTCTGCACCCGCCCATAGAACTGCCGCGTCGAGGCATGCACCACCACCGCATCGGGCGCCGCCTCGCGCGCCGCCTGGATCAGCCGCACCTGTGCGACGGCGTTCACCGCGATGTCCGCCAGCGGATCGTTCTGGCCGCCCATGTGGCTGGTCTGCGCGGCGAGGTTGAAGATGACCGAGGCGCCTTCGCACAGCGACCGCAGGTCGATCTCGCGGATATCGCCGCGCACCAGTTCGACCGCGGCATCGGCGAGGTTCGTCGCGTTGGCGCCGCTGCCGAACAGGAAGCCGTCGAGCGCGGTCACGCGTGCGCCACGGGCCGCCAGGGCGTGGCACAGATTGGAGCCGAGGAAGCCCGCCCCGCCGGTGACCAGAACCTTTCGACCGTGCCAGCCCATCATCATTCTCCGCAGAGCACGAACATGCCGCGCCAACATGGCGAAACTCTGGTGCTTGCTACATGAGAATCTCCGGCGGCGGCATGCGCCGTTGGCCGCGCGACCGGGCGTCGCTTGCTGCCCCGGCGCTGCGCATGATCTCGCTGAAGCCGAACAGCAGCATCAATATGCCGGACACCACCTCCATTCCGGTCAATGCGCGAACCAGGAGCGACATCGGCGCGATGTCGCCGAAGCCGAGCGTGGTGATCGTGGCGACGCTGTAATACAGCGAATCGACGAAGCTGATCCGCGCCGGCGACCCATGCAGAGCGAATTGCGGCGTCCGCGCGCTAAGATCGGCGATGCGATAGAGGCAGGCGAACACCACCAGCAGCAGCGCATAGAAGGTGAGAAAGGCCATGATCGGCCGCACCAGCCGGTCGAGCCGGGCGGCGACACCTTCGAACACCATGGCGATATCGATCAGCACCAGGACAACGTCGCGCACCGCGACGACGACGAGCAGCGTGATGACGGCCATCGCCGCCAGCAGCGCGATCCCCTGCTCCGGCGGATCGAGTTCGAGCCGCGGGAGCGCGAAGGAGACGGCTCCGACCGCCATCGCGCCGAGCAGCCAGCTGGTCACGCGCGGCAGGTGCTCGAGTTCGCGGATTCGTCGGGCATGAATGATCGAATAGACCTGTCTGCGGCGCATGATGCAGCCGACGAGGAAGCCAAGTACCGGCATGGCGACCGCACCCAGGGCGAAGGGTCGCGGCGCCGCGGGAAAGTTGGCATCGTGGAAGACCTCGAACAGGCAGAGATAGATCGCCAGAAAATTGGCGACCGTCATGCCGAAATGCGCGCCCCCGGGAAACAGCAGGTAGAAGAACCCGAACCCCACCGCGCAAGTAACGAGCGAGGACAGCGTGGACGTCCAGTCGGCGCCGATCGCCGTCGCGATCAGCCCGACCAGGAAAAGGGTGAAGCCGATCGAGCGCAACCAGTGCTCGTCGAGGCGGACAAGCTTCCCCGCGAGCGCGGCCGGACCGGTCGCCCGGTCAGACCAACATGGCGCGGCGGTCGAGGCGGCCTGTGGGCTGCCTCATGCGATTGCTCATCGGCCAAAGCTTCCTCCGCCGGTCGCGGCGAGGCTAGCCGATCCGGTGCGGCCGGTGAACGCTGCGACACGGGGTGCGCTCCGGCGCCGGCGCCGCTATGGAGGGTCCCGCATGGCCGAACCCGATCCGGACACCGAAGCCAGGCGCACCCTGACGCGCCACCGGGCCTTCGCCACCTTGCTGCTGGTCCTGATGGCGGTGCTCACGCTCGGCAGCTACGCGCTGCCCGAGGGGTGGGCGAGCGATCTGCTGCAGGCCGCGGCGAAGGCCGGCTTCGTCGGCGGCATTGCCGACTGGTTCGCGGTGACGGCGCTGTTCCGTCATCCGCTCGGCATTCCGATCCCGCACACGGCGATCATCCCGCACCAGAAGGAGCGGCTGGGGGCGGCACTGGGGCGCTTCGTCGCGACGCATGTGTTCACCGGCCAGGAGGTGGCGGGCGTGCTGGGGCGGCTCGACCTGCCGGGCATCCTGCACCGCTTCCTGGCAGACCCCGGGTCCGCGCGGCCCGCCTCGGTGGCGCTGGCGGGGATGCTGCCTCGGCTGCTGGCGACGGTGGAGGATGGCCGGGCGCGGCGCCTGCTGTCCCGGCTTGCGCCGCGCATCCTGGGCGGTGCCGGCGCCGGGCGGGTGCTGGCGCGCGCGCTGCGCGGCATGGTGGAAGGTGGCCGCCATCAGGAGGTGTTCGGGTTCGTGCTCGGCCAGTTCAAGACGCTGATGGCGGGCAAGGAGGAAACGCTGCGCCTGGCGATCGAGGAGCGGGTGCGCGAGCAGGGTGGCCGGCTGGTCGGTTGGGCGCTCGGGGCCTCGATCGCGCGGCGGGTGCTGGGGATGGTGAATGCCGAACTGGACAAGATGAGCCCGGACGGCTCGGAGTTGCGCGCCGCGTTCGACGAATGGGTCCGCCGCGAGATCACCCTCCTGGAGGAGGACCCCGCGCGCGCCGCCGAGGTGGGCGTGGCGATCCGCCGGGTGGTGGCGCACGAGACGGTGCAGGCCTGGATGTGGGACATCTGGGCGCGGCTGCGTTTGGCGCTGGAAGCCGATGCGGGCCGGCCATCGGGGCGGACGGTGGCGTTCATCGAGGGCGCGCTGGGCAATGTCGGCGCGATGCTGGAGGCCGACCCGGCCGCGCGCGCACGCGTGCATGCTGGGGTGGAGGCGGTGGTTCTCAGCCTGCTGCCGGCGGCGCAGGCCCGGCTGGCGGATTTCATCGCGCAGGTGGTGGCCGGTTGGGACACCGAGACCATCGTCGAACGGCTGGAGCTGCGGATCGGCAAGGACCTGCAATACGTGCGGGTCAACGGGACGCTGGTGGGTTTCCTGGTGGGGGGCCTGCTCTATCTCGTGCTGCGCGCAAGCTTTGGGCATGTCAGCTTCTGATATCCGCTGGCCGAGCGCACACTTCGCCCACTTGCGGGCGAGAGTCCCCGTCGGCCGCGATACGCCACCTGGGATGAGCACGATGCGTGCGGTCCAGCCTTGCACCAGGCGCCCGGTCCGATGACCGCTTCGGTGAAGGGTTCCGGACGCCGGCCCGTCCCGGTGGCTGGCCCTCGGTGGAAAGTCGCAACATGCCAACAACATTGCGCTCTTTGCTGGTTCCGACGCCGGCCGCGAGCACTGGGCCATTGTCGCCTCGGTCATGGAAACCAGCAAGTTCTGCGCGTCAATTCCAACGCCTACGCGAGCGGAAGAGAGGCGCGCGTCTCCGTCAGGATCTCTTTCGACAACTTCTCGTCGTCGACGATGCGGGCGAGCACCATCGCGCCGACAATGGCCGACCAGGCAGCGATCGCCGCGCGCCGTTTCTCGTCAGGTGTGTCGCCCTCTGCCTCCAGGCTGAGATGATTGATCCGGGCGCGGACGGAACTCTGTCATTCGACGCCGGAGGTCGGCAGAACCCCGCGCAGCTTCCGTTCCCAGAACTCGAAAACAGACAGGAGGTTGCCCGGTTGTCGCGGTGCCTGACACTGAGGTAGCCGTCGGCAAAGTCCGCCGCCGGCCGGCGCGGCTTGGTCTTATCCGGAGCTGGAGGCAGGGCTTGCCCGATAGCCTCTGCGATAAGCACCTCCTTGGAGGGAAAGTGCCCATAAAAGGCGCCATGCGTTAGGCCGGCGTCCTTCATCACCTCCGCGACGGTGACGTCATCGAAGCCGCGCTGCCGGAACAGACGCGCGGCGGCGGCCAGGATCCGCGTCCGATGCTCCGCAACCCGCTCTCGGCTCACTTTCATGCGAACACCTCGGAATCCCTTGACACCTTGCATGATAACTATCATCAATACAATCATGATGTTCGTCATTAATAGGATATCGTGGCGTGTCGGGCCAGCCTCCCACCGTCTGCGGCTACTTCAGAGGATGCTGAACATGCAAAAGATGCACTTTGCCGTCGCCTTGGCCGTGGCGGCGCTATCGGCGGGAACCAGCGCCGCGGCTCCGGTCGCCCGTAAGGATCTGCTCGACGCTGCGGCTCTGAATACGATCAAATCAGAATTCAGCCAACTCATGGAGTTGGCGAACCGGCACGATGTCAAAGCCATCCATGGGATGTTTTGGCAGTCGCCATCGGCCCTCCTGGTTGCCAAGGGTGCTGTTCCATCTGAAGGCAACTGGGCCGGATTTTGGGGCAACGACGCGATCGATCAGAAGCTGCACGACATCGCCGCATCGGGACCTGTCGTACTCACCCCCGACCTGTCGAAGCTGAGGGTCATCGGACTGACGCGCGAACTGGCCAAATCCTACGTGCCGATGACCATTACGGTTTCGTATGCAGGACAGGATGGCACGCCAAAACCTTTTCTGATGATCATCGATTGGCTCAAGGTCGCGAAGGCTTGGAAGATCGCCTCCGAGATCATCGTACCGGTTCCGCCGACACCGGCGGTTAAAGGCTAGTCAGGCAAGCCAACTCATGGCGGAAGCGGGCGAGGTGGCGCTGCGGGGATTTGCAACAGCAGAGTTTGCCATCGACTATCGCCAACTCACTCTCCCAGCGGCCATGTCCAATTTACGCGAAGAAGAAATTCCATGGAAAGCAAGAACGATCGGCGGCGGGGTTATCTAATGAGTCGACGCACATTCACGAGCATGTCGCTGCAGGGGCCATCACTCGCCAAAAGGGGCAGGCAGCGAGGCTGATTTGTACATGATCCTTCGGATCGCCGGAACGAAAGGCCGAACTCGACCTTGTCGGCGGCACCGCAGGCGACGCACAAGCCGCCCCCGCCGCGGGACCGAAGCCGGCGTTCCCGACCGACGAGATGGCGCAGACCGCCGCCGTCATGGCCGCGCTGGCAGCCGAACCCGCGCCGCTCGATTCGGCCTCGCTCGCCGCCAGGTTCCGCCGGGGCCGCCGCTCCGCCGCCAAAATTGGGTCGGTGCTCGGCGTGCTGGAGCGGATGGGCTTCGTCACACCGCCGACGCCGGGAGCAGCTTCAGCGTGCGCCGTGCCGCGTAGCGTTTGCAGGTTGCCACCTTTGGGGCGGAAACGCGTGTCGGGTGAGGAAGAAGGTATTTTAACACGGAGGAGAAGGGAGGGCCACGGAGAGCACGGAGCAAAAGCAGTTCTCATTTCGAGCTGAGAAGGCGCGAGCAGGACCGGTGTCATGGCGGGCGAAGGCTCGCCATCCATGTCTGTTCTTCGTCCGGCACCGCAAAGACGTGGATGGCCGGCCCCCGGCCTTCGCCGCGGCATGCTTCGCCGACCATGACGACTGGGGGCTATGGCGCGACGTCCGCCATAACGAGAATTGCTGACGAAGCAAAAGCTTTCCTGGCGCTCCACGTAAGGATATCAAATCATCGCCCAGGACAGCGTGCCCTGTGCACTTGAAAGGGGGCGTCGAGATTCTCCTCCGTGATCTCTGTGGCCCTCCCTTCTCCTCCGTGTTGAAATCCTTGTTTTGAAACTCACCGTACGGCGAGTTAGTGCTGCGCTCCAACAGTCCGTGATGGCACCATGAGAGCGTCCTGCCGAACACGACCACGAGGGCAAGCCTGCGCTCGGCGCTCGCCCGCGATCAGACGGTCGCCCGCACGGCCTCCGCCGCCGCCACCCTCTCCTGCCGACGGCCGAGCCATATGCTGTTGCCGAGCCACAGGCAGGAGATCGGGATCGCAACCAGCGCCGCCACGCTGGTCCCCCAGCCAAGCCCGCCAAGCAAGGCCGACGACCACGCGCCCACCTGGTCGCCAAGGCGATAGACGACAGTATCGATGAAGCTCTTGGCCTTGAAGCGGTCCTCGCGGGAGACGACGGTGAACAGGACCTCCCGGGTCGGGCGCGTGATCGCGAAATTGCCGGCACGGCGCAACACCTGAAACGCCACCACCGCGGCAATCGTCGGAAACAACGCGAGCGCGCCAAAGCCAATGACGGTCAGCGCCGGCAGCATGGCCAGGGTCGCGGCGACCCCGCAGGCCAGCAGGACGCGCCCGGTCAGGAAAAGCTGGCATCCCAGGGTCAGCACATCGACCATCAGATCGACCTTCGCGAAGAATGCGATCTGCGCGCCGCGCCCGGGAATGCTGTGGCTGACAATTCCCGCCTGCTGAAAATAGAGCAGCGTCGAAGTGACCGAGTAGAGCAGCATGAACAGGCTGACATTGATCAGATAGGGCGACCGCAGGGCGTGCGCGATGCCGCCGATGACGCCGCCGCCGATCGGCTGCTCGTCCCGTTGCGCGCCGCGAGACGCGGGGTTGTGGTGCAGGCTCGGCGACAGGCGGCCCAGCCGGCCGACGCAGAACACCGCCACCTCGAGCAGAACGGCGGCGCCGAGCAGCAGCACGATCGTCGACACGTATTGCGCCAGTGTTGCGGTCAGCGCCGAGCCCACCATCGCGCCGACAGTGGCGCCGGCGGCGATGCAGCCGAACAGCCGTTTGCCCTGCTCGGAGCTGAACAGATCGACATTCATCTGCCAGAACACCGAGACGACGAACAGGTTGTAAACCGATACCCAGATGAAGAAGGCCCGCCCGATCCACACCGCCTGCTCGCTCGTCGCGAAATGCAGGGCCGCTGCGAACAGCACGATATTGGCGGCGAAGAAACGGTAGGTGATCGGGATGAAGCGGCTGCGCGGCAGGTTCTTGACCAGCCACGCAAACGGCAGGTTCACCAGCAGCATGAGGATCAAAGTGCCGGTGAACAGCCATTGCAAATTGTTGACGCCGCCAGCCACGCCCATCTGGTCGCGGATCGGCCGCATGACGTAGTACGACAGAAAAATCGAGAAGATGTAGAGCCAGCACCAGGCAAGGACGGGGATCTCTTCCGGCCTCACGTCGATGACGCGGCGAAGCAGCCGGACGGCGGCCCCACCGCCCGGCGCATCGGTCTGCTGCACGGGTTCGCTCAAATGCCGGTCAGTGCAGCGTGGCGACGATCTGCTTGATCTCGGCCGGCGAGTGCTCGCCGCCCAAGGGCGTTCCCGGAACCAGGTATTTGCCCATTGCCAGCCCGCCGACCAGGACCGGCTCGAAGCCGATCTCCTTGGTCAGGCCGGAGGCGACGGCGATGGCCTTCGCATCGTCGCCGGCGATCGGCACGCCGACGGGGTCGCCCGCACGATGCGCGTCCGCGGCCAATTTGGCATAGCCGATGGCATTGAACGCTCGAACCACCTTCGCGCCGGGCAGCATCTTCGCGGTGGCGAGGCCGGCGCCGCCCTCGTCGGCCACCCGTTTGACAAGGTCCTCGCCATCGCGCTGCGCATTCGGGTTGCTGACATCCAGGACCAGCACCTTGCCGGCGAGCGCGGCGCCATGGTCCTTGCCGATCTGCTGTATCGCGCCATAGGGCACGACGATCACCACGACATCGCCGAAGGCCACTGCCTGCTCGACGGTACCGGCCTGCGCACCGGCGCCAATGCCGTCGACCAGGCTTTTCAAATCCTCGGGATGACGCGAGGAGAACATCACCTGGTGGCCCGCCTTGACCAACAATGTGCCGAGGGCGCCGCCCTCGCGTCCGGCGCCGATTATGCCGATCTTGAGCGGCGGCGTCCCCTGCGCCAGAACCGGCAGCGGGGCGAGCGCAGCCACCAGCGCTGCTCCGGCGAGACGGATCAGCTCGCGGCGCGCCATTTCGACGAGCGAGTGCTTGATCATTGTTGGCTCCTCGGGAAACTGCGGCATCAATGCATTCCAGTCATCTTCGTGCAAGATGCAGCTCGCTGCGCGGCGGTTGCGACGGGGAATTGAAGCATCCGAGTTCATGCTTGCACAGTGCCGTGGCGCAGTGGCCGACAATTCAATGCCGGGCAAATGAGCGAATGGCACTTTGCGCCGCAATATCGGGCGCCCCATGACTCAATCCTATCACGGTAACGTGCATAAGCGCTGGCCGAGCTGGTGAGCATATGACTTGCTCTCTTGGTGAGGCGACGATGACCGCGCACAAGAGCCAGAGGAAACGCCCCATGAGGGTCCTGGCCCTTCTGTTCCTGCTTGGCGCATGCGGGTCCATGCGCCGCCGCACAGCCTTCACTGAACGACACGAACCGCTACCCGATGGTGCTGGTCGGGTAGGAAGAGTCGCCTGGCACGGCGGCTAGCGGACAGTATCCAAGTCATTGTCGAGTACTGAGTGCCGACCTCGATTGATCAAGGCCCGGTTGAATCGCGTTATCAGAACACAAGGAATTGCTCCACGCGCCATCTCGTTTTGCTCCCGCTGGCTCTTGTCGGACTCGCCGGATGCATCGCCGTGGACGATCGTCCGCCACAGACGACCACCACGTATGTTACACCGGCACCCACCACCACGTATGTGACTCCGGCGCCGTCGACCGCCTATGTGACACCCAACACCACGACATCTATTCGCACGCCGTAGCCGATCTACGACTTGCCGCGCTGCCGCCGCGGCTGTGAATATGGATTAGAACTCATCGCAACTAAGAAAAGAACGCCGGGCCCCAAACTACACCTCGCCCGCTAGCGGGAGAGGTCAAGCGCATTAGCGACGCGGGAGAGGGTGCTTCCCGCGGGGTCGCGTCTACGGGCGGACCCTCTCCCGTCGCGCTGCGCGCTCCGACCTCTCCCGCAAGCGGGAGAGGTATACACTTATCCAGTCAACCCGACCTTGCCGTCGCCTCAGCTACAGCGGCAGCCGCCCCTGACGCTCCGCCTTGCCGCCGGCATCGGCGGTCGCGCGCACCTCGCCATCGGCGAAGCGCAGCCGCAGCCGCGCGCCCGGCGTCACATCGGCCGCGCTGGTCAGCGGGTGGCCGGCTGCATCCGACACCAGCGCATAGCCCCGCTGCAGCACGGCCAGCGGCGACACTGACTCAAGCCGCGCCGCCGCACCCTCCAGGCGCGCCCTTGCTTCCCGCAGCGTCGAGCGCAGCGGCGCATCGGTGAGGCGCCCCAGCGTGCGGCCGGCCCGGTTGTGGATGCCCGACACCGCGTGCCGCAAACCGGCAAGCAGCTTCTGCCCGCACAGGTCGAGCGCACCATGCCGCCGCGCCACGACGTTCGGCAGAGCGATGATCAGCCGGACACCGCGTTCCTGCACCCGCTCGCGACAGCTCCGCAGCATGGCGGGCAGGTCCGGCAGCCGGCGCTCGATGCCGCCGAGTGCCGCTCGGCGCTTGTGCAGCAGGTTCGGCAGCGCGAGCACCAGCCGTTCCGCGCGGTCATCCAGGCGCTGGCGCGCACCGCCGAGCAAGGCGGGCAGATCGGGCAGCCCACGCTCCGCGCGTGACAGGCGCAGCCGCCGCTCCTGGGTCAGCCGGTTCAGACCGCCGATCAGACGCGCCGCCTTGTGTTCCAGGTCGGCGATCAGGTCGGAGCGCGCGGGCACCGCCAGTTCAGCCGCCGCGGTCGGTGTCGGCGCGCGCCGGTCGGAGACGAAATCGATCAGCGTGGTGTCGGTCTCGTGCCCCACCGCCGAGATCAGCGGGATGCGGCAGGCCGCCACGGCACGAATGACGATCTCCTCGTTGAACGCCATCAGGTCTTCCAGGCTGCCGCCGCCGCGCGCCACGATCAGCACGTCGGGACGCGCGATGCCGTGTGCGGGCAGCGCGTCGAACCCGGCGATGGCGGCGGCGATGCGTTCGGCGGCGCCCTCGCCCTGCACCGGCACCGGCCACAGCAGGATCGGCCGAGGGAAACGGCGGGAGATGGTGGTGCGGATGTCCTGGATGACCGCGCCGCGCTCGCTGGTCACCACGCCCACCAGCGCGGGCAGGACGGGCAGCGCCCGCTTGCGGTCGGCGGCGAACAGGCCCTCCTCGGTCAGGCGCACGCGCAGCATCTCGATGCGGGCCAGCAGGGCGCCGGCGCCGGCATACTCCATCCGCTCGGTGATCAGCTGATACGACGAACGCTCGGCGTAGGCGGAAATGCGTCCGGTGGCGATGATCTCGACGCCGTTCTCGGGCACCATGCCGAGCCGGCCGACAGCCGATTTCCACACCACGCCGGCGATCTTGGCGCCCTCGTCCTTCAGCGAGAAGTAGATGTGGCCGGAGGGGTAGCGCTTCAGTTCGGTGATCTCGCCGCGCACCCGGACGCGGCCGAAGTTGCCTTCCAGCGTGCGCTTCACCGCCCCGGAGATTTCCGAGACGGTGTATTCGGGGACGTTGGAGACGAGCGGGGCAGGCAGGTCGTTCATGCCGGGAGAGTAGGCGATTCGAACATGCCGGGCGAGCACGTGTCGCACGCCAGGCGGGGCCCCGCAGGTTTCCTGTCTCGGCAGTGTCTCAAAGTCTCGGTAATCGGAGACGGTGGTGGAAAAGCGCGCCGTTGGTGAAGGCGGGTGGCGGCTGCGCCGGCACCGCGAGGCCGTTGCTCGAAGCGGTTGGCGGGCGGAGCCGAGGCATGACGCCGCTGGTGCCGAATCTCGGCGGCGTCTCAGAGTCTTGCTCATCGGTGGTGGTGGAGGAAAACCGAGCCGTTGGTGAAGGCGGGAAGTGTTTGCGCCGTTACCGCGAGGCGGTTGTCTGAAGCGGGTGTCTTGCCGGACCGAGGGGCGTCGCTGCTGGTTCCATTGTCTCGGCGGCGTCTCAGAGTATTGCTTATCGGCGATGATGGAGGAAAACCGAGCCGCAGGTGAACACCGGATCAGGTCCAGGGCAGGCTCCAGGGAAGTCTGCGCCCGCGCGGCGAGATGGTTGTCCGAAGCGGTTCGCATGGGAAGGCATGTCGCTGCGAGTTCCGAGTCTCGCTTGTGTCTCAGAGTCACGTTAATCGGCAGTGGAGCAAGAAAAGCGAGCCGGAAATGAAGGTCGGTCAAGTCGGAGCCCGGCGTTGCGAGGCTACGCGCTTGCCTTGGGCGGTGGATTGGCGAAGGCCTCGTGGTCACCGGTGGGGCAGGTTGGGGCGGCATGAGACGACGTGCATCGGCATTTGCCTGTGAGCTGACATTGGTGCTGGAGTTGGGAGTTGGTATATATGACTTCAATAGGTAGTATCACTATCATTGCAATCGAGCCGGAGAACCCACGGCCGCAAGCCGCACCCAGGGATCGTTGCTGCGGGTTTCCGCAGCTCCGGCGCCGCGTGAGATGGTCTGATGACAAGTGGGGGCTGGTGACGAAAATAGTCACAGCGGCGTTGGCTTTGCTCCAACAATCAGCACAAATTGCTCGTGCGGGAAGAACTCTGGGGTGAGTGGATTCACCTGATATCGGATTCCCCAGCGAGGAAGATTTTGTCGAGCAATCCTACCTCCGGCGGTATACTTGCTAAAGTTCTCACCGCAACTCTAACGCCCTCAACATCGGGAGTGACGCCGGGGATTGGTAGCTCCAAATCGGATGCGCAACCAGCATTCTTGAATAAATCGATAAAGTCCAATGCAAAGGTTTGGGCCTCTTGGTTGCCATTTGCGGCAGTGACCGGAACTCGCTTTAGTGTGGAGCAAACCTGTCGCGCTGCAGCCAGCATCTTGGCAGTTTGGTCAGGCGTTAGGTGTCGTGGTTTCGCGAGTTCGCTAGCTTCTGCCGCTGTATCTTCCGCGTGCTTGAGAGCGACGGTTTGCAAACCACTAACCCGGTTGCTCACCATAAATGCCGCAATACCGCAAAACCCGCCAAGGATGGCCCCCAAAATCGGCAGTCCGATAGCCAGAAACGTGAGCCAGCGATACCAAGAGTCCAAGCTCTGTTCGGGAATGTTATCTATCAAATGCCCATGATGTCCTCGGACGGGCCTTATTGAACGAGTGCGCGGGCGCGCGCGAGGTTTCGCTTGACCATGATGAGGTAAGCGGGAGCATCCCATCGCGATAACTCATCAAGTGCGGCCTCGCAGACGGTGACAGCGCGCCGAAGTGCGCTATCATCGCCGCGCTCACCCAATAGCTGCAGTGCAACGCTGAGGTTATTCTGCGTTAACGCCCAGTCGAGCGGCGCACGATCCCGAGTGCGTTCCAGCAGCGCCGCCTCGTAGGCGTCAACGGATAGCCGCAGGGCGTGGTCATCGCCACGCTCACCAAGCACCCTAAGCGCAATGCCGAGATTGTTTTAGTCATCGCCCAGTCGAGCGGAACGCGATCGCGCCGGCGTTCCAATAGGGCGGCCTTGAAGGCGTCGATGGCACACCCCAAAGCGTCGTCATCGCCGCATTCGCCGAGCGCCCGCAGCGCATTGCCAAGGTTGTTCTGTACAGTCGCCCAGGCAAGGGGTGCACACTCGCGAGTGTATTCTCGCAAGGCATCTCGGTAGGCGTCGATGGCCTCGTACAAGGCGTGGTAATCGCCACGCTCGCCCAGCACCCGAAGCGCATCGCCGAGGGCAACCTTCGTCATCGCCCAGTCGAGCGGTGTACGATCCTGGGTGCGCTCCAGAAGCGCAGCCTTGCAGGCAACAACGGCCAAGAGCGAGGCGTCGTCATCGCCGAGTTCGCCCAGCATCCTCAGCACACCACCGAGGTTATGTTGAATATTCGCCCAATCGAGCGGAACGCGATCGCGGCTGAATCCCAATAAGGCACCCTGGTAGTAACCAACCGCTAGACGCAGAGCATTGTTATCGCCGCGCTGGCCGAGTAACCGCAGCGCATTGCCGAGGTTGTTCTGCGCCATCGCCCAGGCCAAGGGCGTGCGCTCTCGAGTGTGTTCCAACAAGGCAGCCTGGAAGCAAACAACCGCTTGGCGCAGAGCATCGTTATCGCCACGCTCGCCCAGTACCACGAGGGCGTTGCCGAGGTTGTTCTGCACCATTGCCCAGATATAGGGTGCGCGCTTGCGGCTGCATTCCAGCAAGGCGTCTCGGTAGGCATCGATGGCCTGGTACACGGCCCTGTCGTCGCCGCGGCTAGTGAGAGCCAGGAGCGCAGTGCCGAGGTTGTTCTGCGCCGTCGCCCAGTTGAGCGGCACCCGCTCGCGGGTGTATTCCTTGAGCGCGTCGCGGCAGGCGGTGACAGCCTCTTCGAGGCGCGCGGTACCGCTCTCGCGTTCCCCGAGCATCCTGAGCGCGTTGCCGAGGTTGTTCTGCGTCCCGGCCCAGTCGAGAGGCACCCGCTCACGAGAGGCCAGGTCGAGAGCTGTGCGATAGACAGCGATGGCGTCGTGCAAGGCCTGGTTGTCGCCGAACTCGCGTCCGTGGTCACTCAACACCCCGGCGGCATCCATAGTGTGGCCCCAGGCGGCGCGCTCATCGAACGCCATCAGTGCCGCCGCCTTCTTGTGAAAGGCAGCGGCGTCCGGGTAGCGTAGTTGCAGTGCGGCAACGCGGCCGCGTTCGGACAGTAGCGCGGCATGCTCTCGCGCGCGGTCGCGATCCTCGGCGTCGATCTGTGCCAGTTGTGCGTCCAGCACGCGCGCAGCAGTGACGAATTCCAGATTTGTTCTATGCTCGCGGGCCTGTTCAAGTGCGCGGCGAACGGCACCGGAAAAGTCCGCCGGATCGGCGCCCGGCTTGCGTGCGTCCTCCAGAATGCGCCGCACAATGCCAGGAAGGTGCTCGTCAGTGATCCTTTGGATATCTGGAACATCGGGACGGAGGGTGTCGCGAACCTCTTGCAGAGCACGCGCGGCTGGATGGTTGCCGGAGAGTAGTTCGTGCAGTCCCCTAATTCTGGCGGCGGCTTCGTCTAACCGGTTTAGCGTCTCACCCTGGCCACGCAGAATCATTTGCAGGGCAAAGTCCTTGTTGGCCAGAGCGACGGCGTAGGTCTGACGCACCACCGCGAAAAGCAAACGCTCGCCGACCGTATTTCGACGGAACAGATCGTCATGCGCTGCCTCGGCGGCATCGGTAGCGCGGCGGGCCATCCGTTCGGGGTCGAGGTTCACCGCGAAGATTGCGTCCGTGTCCGGCGCGTAGCTTTCCAGTACGTCCGGCAGCGCAGCGAGCGTCGCGGCCAGATCGGGCCTGCTTTCCCAGTCAGTCCCGAACTCCCCGGATAGCGCCTTGCGCGTCGCCTCTTCCAGCTTCGCACTTACGTCTCTCAGCGCGGCGGCGACCGGGTCCTGTTTGCGCAGTTTATCCCCGAAGTCCGTCGCCTTCAGCGCGAGGTCAATTGCGGTAGCTATACCAGTCTGATGGCCGGCCTTGGCAAGGCCGGCGAGGATACCAGCAGCCAGTTTCAATTGCTTGAGGCCAGGAACCATGAGTTTGTCTGAATTGGATGGCAGGGACATCAAGCGGAGCCGATAAGGGGAAGTCAAGAGTAATCGGTGTCGCGACAGAGCGCCCGATGCGTACAATCCTGGGAACGCTGCAAAATCCTCGAGATTTGCACATCGGTGCCTTTGTGCCCATTACCGCCTCGCGCTATCACCCGGCAGGCTCACGCGACCGGAGATGAGTGCGATGCAACAGGACCAGCTTTTCGAGCGACTCTGGAACGGCACAGCGCAAATGGAAGAGTGGACGCAGGCCGTCGCCGACGGCGCCGTCACCGCCGTCTCCGACAACATCATCGCCGTCCACACGACCTACCTGTGCGGCTCCGTCACCGTCATCCGCACGGCAGCCGGACTGGTATTTGTGGACACGGCCAAACCGGACACGGCAGCCAAGACCCTTGCCGCGATCAGGCGCTGGGACAACAGCCCCATCCACACCGTGATCTACACGCATGGCCATATCGACCACACCAGCGGTATCGCGGTCATCGACCAGGAAGCCGACACCAGGGGCATACCGCGGCCGCGTGTCATCGCGCATAGAAATGTGCTACGCCGATTGAACCGTTACGAAGCGACGCATGGTTTCAACAGCATCGTGCAGGGACAGCAATTCAATTACCCAGGCTACGTCTACCCCATCGGCCAGCGGCGCCCCGATGAAATCTATGACGACGCTCTCGCTCTGATGATCGGCGGCGAGAGGATCGAACTGTTCCACGGCCGAGGCGAGACCGACGATGCCACCTTCGTGTGGTTACCCGAACGCCGCGTTCTGGCGAGCGGCGATTTTGTGATCTGGATGTTCCCGAATGTGGGCAACCCGCGCAAGGTCCAGCGTTACGCAGCGGATTGGGCTGCCGCCCTGCGCCAGATGCAGGCGTTGGCGTCGGATGTGCTGATACCCGGCCATGGTCCGGTGGTGTTCGGCCGCGAGCGCGCAGCCCAGGTGCTGAGCGATGGCGCCTGCGTGCTGGAGAGCCTGGTCCGGCAGACGCTCGAACTGATGAACCAGGGCAGCGCGCTGGATGCGATCCTGCACGCGGTGTCCGCACCCAGGGATCTGCTCGCAAAGCCCTATCTGCTGCCGAAATACGATGACCCCGAGTTTGTCGTCCGCGGCATCTGGCATCTCTACGCGGGATGGTTCGACGGCAATCCGGCGCACCTCAAACCCGCGCCATCAGCCGAATTGGCCGCCGAGATCGCGGCCTTGGCTGGAGGTGCTGCAACATTGGCCGACCGCGCCCGGGCGCTTGCCGAAGCCGGGAGGACCCGGCTGGCGGCGCATTTGATCGAGTTGGCGAGCACCGCTTCGCCGGCGTCCGCGGACATTCAGGCCGTGCGCGCGAAGGTTTACGCGCGATGCACGGCGGCGGAAACATCCTTGATCGGCAAAGCAATCTTCGAGGTCTATCGACGGGATGCGGAGGCTCGATCATCCGCATAGTCCCCCATGCGTCCGATCGCAGCCGAACGCGGCCGAAATTGCCTTCCGGCGTCGCAATCTAACGACATTGGGTGGTGGCAACTACTGCCGTTCGATCCGCGCGACCTGGGTCAGGTCCATCGACCAGGGCAGGGCCGAGCGGCACCATTGCTGACGCGCGGGCGGGGCGAGTTGAGCGCGCTGGTCGATCCCGCCCAACCGTAATCCGTAAATCGACGGGTTCGGCTCGGGCGAGGTGGCATAGATCGGCGTGCCGCATTCCTGGCAGAAGGCGTGGACGCGCTTGTTTCCGCTCTCCGCGGTCTTGAGGTAGATTTTCGGCGTCCCGCTCTTCAGCGCGAACGTCCCCGGCAGGCTCGGGATGGCGGCGCGAAACGCCGTGCCGGTCAGTTTCTGGCAATCGGTGCAGTGGCAGACCCTGACCGTCCCCGGGTCGACCTCTGCCTCGTATGTGATGTGCCCGCAATGGCACCCGCCGGTCACTTTCATTCCCACCTCCAGCTGTAAACTGAAATCCACCCAGAATCCCCGGCTTCCCCACGGTTGTGGAGTGAGCGTCGGCCCTCGGGGCGTCTTGGGCAACTACAAATCCCGCCAGGTGGACCAGGGGCATGTTCCATCAGAAATGCTCACGACCATGTTTCCCAGTCTAGAGTTTCTGGGTACTAAGCCGGGCGCGTTTGAAGCGAGGAGAGCGGGATGCGGGTGCTGGTGATCGGATCGGGCGGCCGGGAGCATGCGCTCTGCTGGGCAATCGCCGGCAGTCCGCTGCTGACGAAACTGTGGTGCGCACCCGGCAACCCGGGCATCGCCCAGGTGGCGGAATGCGTATCGATCGGTGACACCGACCTTGCGTCCCTGGTCGCTTTCGCCCAGGACAACGAGATCGACCTGGTCGTCCCCGGCCCCGAGGCCCCGCTGGTCGCCGGCATCGCCGATGCGATGGAGGAAGCCGGCATCCCCTGCATCGGCCCCTCGCGCGCGGCGGCGCAACTCGAAGGCAGCAAGACGTTCACCAAGGAACTCTGCGATGCTGCCGGCATCCCCACCGCCCAGTGGGAGCGCTTCGACGACGCCGAGGCCGCGCGCGAATTCGTCCGCCGCCGAGGCGCACCGGTCGTGGTGAAGGCGGACGGCCTGGCCGCCGGCAAGGGTGTGGCGGTGGCAGCCACCGCCGCGGAGGCCCTGACGGCGATCGAAGCGATGATGGAGGCGCGGACCTTCGGCGAGGCGGGTGCGTCGGTGGTGATCGAGGAATGCCTTGTCGGCGAGGAGGTGTCGCTGTTCGCACTGTGCGACGGCGCGACCGCATTGCCGCTCGGCGCCGCGCAGGACCACAAGCGCGTCGGCGACGGCGACACCGGGCCGAACACCGGCGGAATGGGCTCCTACTCGCCCACGCCGGCGTTTTCCCCCGCGCTGCAGGAAGCTGCGATGGATGGCATCATCCGCCCCGCGCTCGCCGAGATGACCCGGCGCGGCACGCCGTTTCGGGGCGTCCTGTATGCCGGGCTGATGCTCACCGGCGAGGGCGTGAAGCTGCTCGAATTCAACGTCCGCTTCGGCGACCCGGAATGCCAGGCGCTGGTGCTGCGGCTGAAGTCCGATCTGCTGCCGGCATTGCAGGCCGCCTATGATGGGGAACTGAAGAACTTCGATCTACGCTGGAACGATGACGCGGCCATCGCCGTGGTGATGGCGGCGCGTGGCTACCCAGAGGCGCCGGAGCGCGGCAGCGAAATCCGCGGCCTGGATCGCGCGACCGTCGTGCCGGGTGTGCACATATTCCACGCCGGGACCGAAGCCGATGCGCAGGGTCACCTCCGTGCGGCGGGTGGGCGTGTGTTGACGGTGTGCGCCGCCGGCGCCGATCTGCTTGCCGCGCGCAATGCGGCATATGCGGCGATCGGCGTCATCGACTGGCCCGAGGGTTTTTGCCGCCGCGACATCGGCGGGCGCGTGCTTGGCGCCCTGTAGCAGACGCAAACAGGTTTCAACCCAGCGCAGCCGCCGGCCGCAACCAGCGAGGCACGGCGCTCCGCTCTGCGACGAGGTGTGCCGCTGCGGGCGCTACCGCCCGTCCTTGCTGACCTCAGGCCGCGCGGCGACCCGACAGCGCACCCGGAAGCCGCGTGATCGCCTGGTCGATCAGTTGCGCATCGGCGTCCGCCGACAGCCCCTCGGCGATCACCTGGCGCGCCGCCGCGGTGGCGACCTCCACCGCGGTCAGGCGCACCTCGTCCACCGCGGCCTTCTCGGCGGCGGCGATGCGGTCCAGCGCCATCTGCTCGCGCCGGCGCGCCGAGGCCTCGGCTTCGGCGGCGGCCGCGGCGGCGACGCGGCCGGCCTCGGTCTTCGCCCCCTCGATCAGCGCCTGCGCCTCGCGCAGCGCCTCGGCGCGGCGGGTCTCGGCATCGCGCAACATCGCCTCGGCCTCCTGGCGCAGCCGGGAGGCCTCGTCCAGTTCGGCGCGGACCTTGGCCGCGCGGTCGTCCAGTATCTGCGCGAGCGCCGCCCACAGCCTGCGGCCGAAGATCGCGAAGAACAGCACGAACGCAATGACCACCCAGTTGCGCGGTTCGGCGAAGAAGCTCTCCTCGTGCATGGCGCGGGCCCCCCTCAGCCGATCCGGCGTGCGGCCAGCGCCGCGCCCACCGCGCCGTCGAGGCGGCCCTGGTCCACCGGCGCACCGGTCAGCCGGGCGATCACGGTCGCCGCCGTCTCGGTCGCCACCTCGCGCAGCGCGCCCATGGCCGATGCCCGCGCCGCGCCGATCTGCGCCTCGGCGTCCTGCAACTGCTTCTCCAGCCGTTCGTTCAGCGTGGCGATCCGCGCGGCCGCCTCCCCCTTCGCGGCATCCAGCGCGGCGTTGATCGCGGCCTGCGCCTCGGCCCGCGCCCGCGCCGTGGCTTCGGCCACCTCCTTCGCCGCATCGTCGGCGCGCGCCTTGGAGGCGCGGGCCGTCTCCAGGTCGGCGGCGATATGCCGGGCGCGCTCCTCGATGACCTCGCCGACCAGCGGCAGGCCATAGCGCGACAGCAGCAGGTAGAGCACCGCGAAGATGATCGCGCCCCACACCACCTGGCTGGTGGTCAGCGGGTTGGCGAAGTCGAGCTGCGGCATGCCCTCCGCCCGCGCCGCGGCCGGCGCCAGCAGCAGCGTGAGAAGAGGCGCCAACAGCCATCCGTCATGCCCGCGAAAGCGGGGACCCAGCCCTGGGTGCCCGCTTTCGCGGGCATGACGCCGGCGCGCGCGCGACATCAGACGAACAGGATGATGAACGCGATCACCAGCGCGTACAGCGCCACCGCCTCGGTCAGCGCGAAGCCCAGGATGGCCAGGCCGAACACGCGCTCGCGCGCCGCCGGGTTGCGCGCCACACTGCTGACCAGGGCAGCGAAGATGTAGCCGATGCCGACGCCGACGCCCGACAGCGCGATGACGGCGATGCCGGCGCCGATCGCCTTTGCGGAAGCGAGATCCATTGTCTGGTTCCTTTCGGTTAGTGCAGGTGCACGGCGTCGTGCAGATAGATGCAGGTGAGGACTGCAAACACGTAGGCCTGCAGCGTCGCCACCAGGAGTTCGAAGCCGATCAGCGCCACGTTCACCGCAAGCGAGAAGCCGGCCGGGATGAGGAAGATGATGCCGGCGCCGCCCAGCATCACCACGAACGCGCCGAACACCTCCAGCATCACGTGGCCGGCCATCATGTTGGCGAACAGCCGCACCGAGAGCGAGATCAGCCGCGACACGTAGGAAAGGACCTCGATCGGCACCAGCAGCGGCATCAGCGCCATCGGCACGCCCTGTGGGACGAAGTAGCTGAAGAAGTGCCAGCCGTGGATGCGCAACCCCACGAACGTCACCAGCCCGACCACGAACACGGTCAGCGCCAGCGTCACCGCGATGTGGCTGGTGAAGGTGAAGAATAGCGGGAAGACGCCCAGCAGGTTGCCGAACAGGATGAAGAAGAACAGCGTGAAGACGAACGGAAAGAACGCCCTGCCTTCGGGACCGATCGTCTCGGTGCACATCCCAGAACGGTTTCGTACGCCATCTCGGCGGCCGATTGCAGCCGGCCCGGCACCATCGCGCGCGGCCGCATGCCGACCCACAGCAGGCCGAACGTGAGCAAGCCTGCGACGACCATCATCAGGTTGGCCTGGGTGAAGTTCACCGAGGCGCCGATGTGGCCAAGCGCGGGTTCCAGCTTGAACTGGCCCAGCGCGTCGATCGAACCTCCGGCGGCCACCTATCGTCCCCTGTCCTGTGTCGTCGGCCCGCGTGTCGTCGGTCGCGGCGCGAACATGCGCCAGACATTGAGTATCCCAGCCGCGCCGCCCAGCAGGACGAACACCGCGGTCAGGATCGGCCTGGTGCCGAACAGGTAGTCGAGCCCGTAGCCGATGGCGACCGCCACGACCAGGGCCGAGACCAGTTCGATCCCAACCCGCAGGCCGATCCCCCAGGGGCTCGATCCCGCCCATATCGTCGGGCCGTGTGCCCGACGCCGGCGGTGGGGTGTCGAGCCCCTGCCTGCTGCGGGCGGCCTTGAGCCGCTCCTCGAAGGAGGGAGGCTCTTCGTCGCCCGATTCCTCGCTCATGTCTCGCTCCTGGCAGGAGGCCCTGCCGGAAGGCGGGGGCTTGCTACAGGGGGGTCCCGAAAGTGTCAAGAATGCAACCAGCGCGCCGCCGCCGCATAGCCGGCCCGTTGCGTGGGAGGCACCGCGCGCGTCGCGGTCTCGTGCGCGATCATTGCCGAGACCACGTCGCGGCGATCGGCCTGCATCGCCGCATCGATCAGCATCTGGAAGAACATGTCGCGCTGCGCGTTGCTGCCGCCGAGCAGGCGGATCTGCTCCTGGCGCGGCGCCAGCAGATCGACGACCCGGGCATGGTCGCCGCGCCGGTGCGCCTGGACCGCCTCGCAGGCCGGGATGACCACGTCGGCGATCGCCGGCGCGGTCCACAGCGAGGTGTCGGCGGCGAGTCGCGCAGCGCGGCGAGGAAGCGGTCGGCGGCCGCCGTCGCGGCCGGTCGCGGCCAGCGCCAGCATCAGATGCGGCACCAGCAGCAGGTGGCCGGCATCGCCGATCCGCGCCTCCGCCTTGTCCGCCAGTTCCTGCCAGCGGTCGCCGACATCGAGGCCCAGCTGCTCCAGCCGCCACAGCAACGGCCGGCGCATTCTGCAGATCGACGTAATGGTCGGGCACCGCCTTGGTCATCGGGTCGTCGAAGTTGCGGATGTTCGCGTCGTAGCTTGCCAGCACCGCGTCGCAGTTCGCCGAGGTCGAGCTCCATCAGCGCGCGATGCCACCACAGATGATGGATGAGATTGTTGCCGAGCCGCCAGTGCGGCGATCTGCGCTTCCGAGCCAGTCGCGGCCCTCGCGCGGGCGGCAGTCGCATTTCCATCACGTGCGCCTTGACGTGGTGCGCGAAGTAGTTCGTCGGGTCGTGCTCGAGCGCGGCATCCACTTCGCGCTCGGCGGCGTCGTAGTCGCCGGTTTCTTCATGCGCGAAGGCCCAGACCGTGTGGAAGCAGTCGTAGCCAGGCAGATCCGGCGACCAGCGCGGCGCGAGGCGGTCGGCCTGTTCCAGGATCGGCTGCGGTCTGGCCGTGGCGGAACCAGGTGGTGTCGCAGATGCGCACGGCGAGCAGGTCGGTCGGCGTCGCGTCGAGAATCTGCCGCCAGATGCGGAACGACCCGGTCGAGCGCGCCGTCGGCCCAGGCGGCGCAGGCCGCCACGTGCATCGTCTCGCGTTGCGTGACGTTGGCCGCACCGGCCTGCGCCGCGGCCAGCGTCGCGGCGATCGCCGGCGTGTTGGCGGGGTTCGCTGCGGTCAGCAGGAGGTAGGCTTTGAAGACGTGGCCCATGACGAAGGACGGGTCGGCGGCGAGCGCGTCGTCCAGCAGCACCATCGTGTCGGCGTGGAATTTCAGAATAGTGCTCGACGGCGCGATCGAACAGCGCGACCGCCTCCGCGCTGTCGGTGGAAAGTGCCAGGCCGCGTTCGTCATGTTTCATGATGCCGGTGCTCCCATGCCGATCCTGAGCCGGTTGCCGCCTTCCGCGCCCAGCGCGTTGCGCAATGCGGTGAGCAACGCGACGATCGATGGTGCCGCGCGTGGCGGGCGGTTCGCAGTGCGCCGGGCCGGGGTCTGCAGGAGCCAACGTGCCGGACGCATCTCCATGGCGGCGCGCTGCAGCAGGTAGGTCGCCGTCGTCCGTGGTGATCGTCACGCCGTTGTCGTTCGCCGTCACGCGGCCCCGCACGCCCCACAATGCCAGGCAATCGATCAGCAGCGCGCGAAGTTCGGCGTCGGTCATAAGTTGAACACCTCGCCCGCTTCGCGGGAGAGGTCGCGGAGCGCAAGCGACGCGGGAGAGGGCCTTGCCGGCAGCACCCTCTCCCGCCGTGCTTCGCACGTCGACCTCTCCCGCAAAGCGGGCGAGGTGCACTCGGCGATCAGAATCACAACTGCGGCCCCGCGAACATCTCCTCGGCAATCCTGCGATGCTGCCATTTGCCGTCGGCATTGCTGCCACTCCACGTGCCGCCCTCCACCATCACCTTGCCGCGCAGAATTGTCAGACTCGGCCACGCATCCATCGTGCGGCCTTCCCACGGCGTGTAATCCGCCTCGTGCAGGTCCTGCGCGCGGATCACCCGCTTGTCCGCCGGATCCAGCACGCAGATATCGGCATCCGAACCCGCCGCCAGCGCGCCCTTGCGCGGATACAGCCCCATGATCTTCGCCGCGTTGGTCGACACCAGATCGACAAAGCGCGACAGCGAATAACCGCGCCTTCCCACCATCTCGGTGTACATCAGCGCCACGCGCGGCTCGACTCCGGCATTGCCGCCGGTCGTATCGTCGATGCGCACGCCTTGCAGCTTCTTCGCCAGCGTGCAGCAGATCTCATCGGTGGCCACGCAGTTGATGCAGCCGTCCAGCGTGCCCGCCCACAACGCCGCCTGGTCCTCGGACGACTTCAGCGACGGATACGTGTGATAGATCTGCCCGTTCGGCCGCTGGTAGTCCTCGGACGTGTACAGCATGTACTGGTGCAGCGATTCACCGTAGATCGCCACGCCGCGCGCGCGTGCTTCGCGGATCGCCGATACGCCCGACGCGGCCGATGTGTGCATCATGTAGAGCGCGGCGCCGACCTTCTCGGCCAGCCGGATCACGCGGCGGAACGAGATATCCTCGCTCAGCGTGTTGTGCACCTCGGCCATGTTGGCGAACCCGGTCCGTCCTTCGCGGATCAGTTTTCCGTACATGTGCATGACGATGTCGTTGTCCTCGGAATGGATCACCCCGAGGCCACGGTTGGCGGCAAGCACTTGGAACACTTCCCAGATGTCGCCGAAATCCACCATGCGCCCCTTGCGCGACGGCGTGATGTCGGTGGTGAAAATCTTCACCGTCGGAAAACCCGCCTGGATCGCCTCTGCCAACTGACCCGTCAGCGCCACCGGCAGATCGCCTTCCACCATGATGTGCTGCGCATAGTCGCAGGCGCAGTGGCCCTTCCAGTCCGCCTCGCGGCGCTCGATCGCGTCGCGCACGTTGGCGCCCTGCGAGGCGCGCGTGAAGTCGATCATCGTCGTCGTGCCGCCATGCAGCGCGGCGCGTCCCACCACATCCGGCGGTTCGGTCAGGCCGGCGCGTGCCGTCCGGATTGGGCAGGTGCCATTTGCAGTGCACGTGCGGATCGATCCCGCCCGGCATGATGATCTTCCTGTCGCATCGATCAGCCGCGCGCCCTCAGGCACCGGCAGGCTGCCGGGCGCGGCGACCGCGACGATGCGCTCGCCGGCGATCGCAATGTCGTAGGCGCCGACGCCCTGCGGCGTGACCACGGTGTCGCCGCGTAGGACCAGATCGACCATCGCTGCTTCCCTCCCGGTGTTCTGGATTGCATGGTTCCGCGTTTGAGCCGATCAGGCAAGAACAAGCCAGGTGCCGCGACCGCTGGCCCCTCAGGCGGGCATGCCGCGGGCGCAGAAGCAAGACACCGACACCGGCAGCTCGGCGCCGGCGTGACATTGTCAGCCAAGTTGGTGGTGAGCCTGGGCGGACGCATGCAGTATCCTGATGACGGCGAGCGGCATGATCCAGCGCGCCGCTTGGCGCTACGGTTCTTGTCATACTGTGGCTTATGCGCCGCCCACCGTCGTAGCAGGCGGTGCATGCACCGTCGTTTCTTCAGATGATTGCAGGTGAGTTGTGAACCGGGGATCAGCCCCACAACCACCTCCATAAGGGCCCAACCTGCGACCAGAGATAAAGGGTGGCCATAGGCCAAGAATGGCGAGCCCTGCGAGAGCGTATTCATTCTTCTGACTCAGCGCCTCAAGCAAGGTCTTTCCGTGGCATTCGTGGACGTGGTAATCGGCTAACACCGCGCGACGCTGCTTGATGTTGCCGCTCCGTGACGGGTAGAGTTGAGGATAGGCGCGGTGCCGCGTGAGCGGTCCGTCTCCCATCCCCGCTCATCAAACTGGACGTGCGGATTTCCCGCATCCAGCTTTCCGACTGGTTTGATTGTAAGGCCCACGGCGGTAATCCAGCGCCAGAACTCCAAGACCCCCGAAGATCAAGTCACTCGGGAATCGCCTGGTCCCGCGGCTGGGCACCTTATGCCGCCGACTGAGGAAGTGTCGGACACGTTCGCAGACGTGGTGATCAATTGCCCTGTATGCCCGGTTGCGCGTTCCATAACAGAAATAGGCCGACCAACCGCGCAGCAAACCGTTCAGTTGGTGGCACACATCTGTCCATGGCTGCACGTTGCCTGGCACCAGAACATCGTCGACCTTCGTCTTCATCCGCTTGACACTCTTCTCCGATGGACTTGCGCCCAGGTACCTCTTGCCGTTCCTTTGGTAGCAATGCGGACCGAACGTGTACCCGAGGAAGTCGAAGCGCTCCGTTCGTGCGTCCTTCACCGAGGTTTTCACCTCGTTGAGCGTCAGCCCGAGCTTCGTCATCACCGCCTTTGTCCACGCCAGCGCCTCAGCCGCGCATCTTTGACTGAGGATAACGAAATCATCGGCATAGTTGACGATGTGTGCACGGAACGCCTCGCCGCGGCCGCTGCGTCGCCAATGCTTGAGGAAACGGTTCATGTAGATGTTGGCAAGCAGCGGACTCGCGACACCGCCCTGGGGCGTGCCGCGTTTGCTGTTCTTGCCGCCACTCATGCGCCGCTTCCCCCCGCCATCCCGCTCTTCGATCGGCGCTTTCAGCCACAGCTTGATCAGCCACAGCACGCGCCGGTCGGAGATACGGCGGGCCACCGATCTCAGGAGGTCCGCATGCGGAATCGTGTCGAAGTATTTCGACAAATCAGCGTCAACGACATCGGTGTAGCCCCGGCAGATCAGCCGGTGCACTTCCTTGACCGCGTCGGTCGCACTGCGACCGGGCCGGTAACCATAGGCTCCATCTTCAAAATCCGCCTCGAAGATCGGTTCCAGCACGAGCTTGGCGGCGGTCTGAACCACCCGATCCCGTATCGTCGGGATGCCCAGAGGCCGTTCACCGCCCCCTGGCTTCGGGATCATCACCCGCCGCACCGGCGCGGACCGGTACGTCTTCAAGTCGAGTTCCTCACGCAGGCTCGCCAGCCATGCGTCCAGGCTCTCGGCTTCGATCTGTGCGAACGTCACCCCATCCACGCCGGGCGCACCCGCATTGGCGCGGGCGAGCCGGTAGGCGTGGTCGAGAATGTCGGCGCGGCAAATCTTGTCGTAGAGCAGGTAGAAGCGGAATGCAGGCTCCGCCTTCGCCTTACAATAAAGCTTTCTCTGAAGGGTCCTGATCTTATCGGGTGTTTCGAGGCGCATGGCCAATCACCCCTCCTCTCCGTCTTCGAAAGCGCACCAGAAGTCAGGCCCATGTTCGCGGTCATGAGGCAGACGGCCGAAATTTCGGTCATTTTTCAATGACTTGCGACAGGCGGATTCGGGGCGTGTGCCTAAGCCGCGGCGGCTGCCTGGGGCGAGTCCTCGACCGCGAGGATCTGCTTAGGCACTGATATACCTAAGGTTTTCAGCATCGCGGCCAGCTCGGCGGCGACTTTTGTCCGCTGAACAATAGCCCGGCCCTCGCAGCGGTAACGCACCGCCTTCAGAGTGCCGAGCGCGTGGGCGATCCGCGCCCAGGGAAGCTGGCAGCGGATCTCGGCGGCCCGCTGCATCTGCAGCGCCAGCATGCAGAGCTTGACGTGCGCCTCGATCCGGCGCGGCGTCCAATGGAACATCGGCCGCACCTCGAGCCCGGTCTGCTTCATGCGACGGAAGCAGGATTCGATGATCCAGCCGCCTTTGTATCCGCGAGCGATATCCTCGGCCGACAGCGTGTCGTCGTTGCTGATCACCACGAACTTGCCGTCGAACTTCTCTGCCGCTTTTACCTTCGCCGCATCCAGCTGCGGCCGGCCCCGCCAGTCGGCGCTCAGATAGCGGCCGAACCGGCGCGACGCCAGCAACGCACAGGCTGCCTTCGGATGATCGTCCTCGCGCTGCTCCAGCAGGGTCAGTTCGGCGTCGAGTTCGACCAGCAGCTGCGCACGGCGGGCGCGCTCGCGTTCCGCCTCCTGCGGATTGAGGCATAGGACATAGCGTTTGCGTCGCTCGCCATCGCCGACCCAGACCTCTTTGACCTGCAGGTTGTCGGCCACCTGCTTGTAGCGGCCTGGCCGGGTCAGCACCTCGCGCTCGATGTCCTTCAGCTTGCGCATGGGCACCGCCAGGATGTAGCGGCCCAAACCACGGCTCAGCGCGACAAGGTTGTCGGCCGAGTACATCCCGGCATCGCCGACGAACAGGCAGCGGCCAAGTCGCCAAGCCCGCAGGTCGTCCTTGATGCGTGCCACCGTCGCCACATCCGCGGTATCACCAGGCAACACCCAGGAGCGCACCGGCATGCCGTCGCGAGTGACGGCGAGCGCGATGATCACCTGCGGCTGGTTGTCGCGGCCTTCCTTGCTGTGGCCTCTGCGACGCAGCGGCGCGTAAAGGCGGCCGGCGAATTCCTGCTCGGTCTCATCCGGTTCGTCGATCTCGAAATACGCAGTCGTGGTGTCGTAGAAGATCAGATCGACATCGAGGCGGAACAGATCGGCCGTCTTGAGAAACACGTCGCGCTCGATCTCGTCGGACCAGACCGCGAGGAAGTCGAGTGCGCGGTAGCACTGATCGACCGCCACTCCGGCCGCGTCAGGCAGCCAGGCGATGTCGGGCAGCCAGCGCTCCGCACACGCCAACTTCGAGACCGGATCGTCGAGGCGGTTGGCGGCCATGGCGAACAGAGCGGTCTCGTGCGGGGCGGTCAGATGAGCGCGCGCAGCACACGCACGGATCGCGGGCCCGATGCCGAGCTCGTCCCACAACGTGCGGGCCGCGAGCACGACGCCGAGTTCAAACACCTGCTCGATGTCGATCTCCGGGACATCCGGTTTGCTCTTGCCGGCATCAGCGCCGTTGTCGAGCACACGATTGATGCTGCTGACCAACCGTTCGAGGGCGGCCCGATCGAGCTGATCGGCCCGGCCGAAACTGTGCACCACGCGGGCCTCTCGCCGCTTGGCATCCGGGTTCCAGATGCTCTCGGCGAGGCCGTAGTAGGCGACCGTCGAGCCGTCGCGATTCTGCCGCTGGGTGATGCGCAGATACATGCCGCACCGATAGCGGGTTCTACCGTGCCCTGCAATGGCAGAGTCGCCGAGTCGTGTGCCTAACTTTTTGAGCTTTTTCCCGCCAAGCTCCAGGTTGAAATCAAGTCATATCAATGAGTTAACCTAGCCGTGGCCGGCTGTGAATGCCCACTGACCGCGAACCCAGGTCAGGGGCCTTCCCTCCGCCGGAGTTACCCGGGTTCAGCAGGTACCTGTGCCCCTGTCCGAACTCCCGCCCGGTCCGCCGCCGCAAGCGACGTTGAAGCCGCGACCTTCGACCGGATGGGTCTCCCCCGTTACCCGCATCACCTTTCCGGCGTGCCGTGCCCACTACCCCGGCGGATCGAGACGGGTGCATGTGTCGATTGCTTCCCCGCTCACGCGGCCTTCCCCGTTTTGCAGGCGGGTCGGCATCCGCGCCTCTACTTTCGAGATGCTATGGGGCAGACGGCGTGGAGATGGCAGCGTCGTCGCCGCAACCCGATGATGATGGAGTGCCCCAATGCATGAGCCGAAAGATGACCTCAGCCGGTCCCTCGTCACCCTTGACCAGCACAGTACTTTAATTGCCGTGGTTGAACTCAGTTTGACGACTTGGTTGGTCGGCGGAATGGTTCCTGGTTTTGAGCGCGATCCACTGAAGAAGCTCGTGCCCGACGAGGAAGCCCTACTCAAGCTGTTGCATCGCTGGCGTGACGAAGCCGTCAAGGCCGGCCGCAAGATCACGCGCATGGTGGTTGCTTTCGAGGCTGGGCGAGACGGTTTCTGGCTGGCGCGCTGGCTACGCGCCCGCGAGATCGAAGCATATGTCATTCATCCAACCAGCATTGCGGTGTCACGCGAGCACCGGCGGGCGAAGACCGACCGGTTGGACATCGCGCTGCTAAAGCGTTCCCTCCTCGGCTGGCTGCGTGGGGAAAAGAAGCATTGCAGCATGGCCGCGATCCCAACGCTGGAGCAGGAGGATGCGAAACGCCCGAACCGCGAGCGCGAGCAACTGGTCGGCAAGCGTACCGGCGTCGTCAACCGCATGAAAGCCGCGTTGGTGCGCCTCGGCATCCGGGGCTTCAACCCCAAACTGCGCAAAGCACCGCAACAGCTGGCGGACCTGCGTACGCCGGAGGGAGGTTCCATCCCACCCAACACACTGGCCGAGCTGCAGCGGGAAATGGCCCATCTCCGCTTCATCAGCGAGCAGATCAAGCAAATCGAAGGTGCACGTCTAGCCCAGCTGAAACAAGCGCCGCTACACGGCTCAAGCGCCAAGGTTGTGGAACTGGTACAGGTCAATGGCATCGGTATCGAAACGGCGGACATGCTTGCGAATGAGGTGTTCTCACGCGACTTGCGCGATCAGCGCGCAGTCGCTCGATACGCCGGGCTCACGGGCTCACCCGACGAAAGCGGCCGGCGGCGACGAGAGAAGGGGCTGGCCAAGGCGGGCAACGCGCGGGTGCGCCGCGGCATGATCCAGCTCGCGTGGCGCTTTCTGAACCACCAGAAGGAAAGTGCGCTGGCACAATGGTATCAGGCGAGCGTCGCCGCCGGCAAGAAGCGCAAGACCATGATCGTGGCGCTCGCCCGCAAGCTGCTCATAGCACTGTGGCGGTTTGTCACGACTGGCGAAGTACCGCAGGGCGTCGCGCTGCGTACGGCGTCATAACTGAGGAAAGGGAATAGCAAGAGTAAACAGCTTCGGTGCTCGTCGGCTTCGCATGACGAAATGCCGATAACGATCCGAGGTGGCGGTTACCCGACAACTTCCCTGGCTTCTATGCCGCTTTTGAGAATGGGACTGCCGCCCCGGAGCTTCGCCGTCGATGCGCATGGCTGCATCATGGTCCGGATCCCAACAGGATCCACCGAATACAAGGTTGTGGCGCGAACCCGCGTCCAATTGGCGAGCTCTCCTCGGATCATTCGTAAGCAGCGTGGCGGCACCGCAGATGCTCTCGCTTGACCCCCACTGCGCCTCCAAAAACCGCACCCGGGCGTTCGGTGCGCCCGGGATTTCGTGACGTCACGCTTCGGAGTGGAACCATTGCCCCGCAAGTCGATCGGTGAAACACCCATGACGGCCGCAGAACGCCAGGCCCGCTGCCGCGCCGCTCGTGCTGTTGGCGTTCCGGTCGTCCGCACGCGTCGGATTATCGACCATCGCAGCCGCGCCCAACGTTGGCGGGACGCGGTAGCCGAGTTGACCGTGTTACAGGAGCAGTATGCCACCTGGCTGGAAGCATTGCCGAGTAGTCTGCAAGAGAGCGCCACTGCCGAGGTATTGCAGGCGATCTGCGAGCTTGATCTCTAGCCGATCTTCAAGCCATCGAACCCCCGCGCGGGTTCGGCAGAGACTGACACCTCTCACGGTGCGTCCTGCTCAACAGACCGTCGTGAATGCCGCGAACCTGTGCAGACCCAGAATCCGCGCAGTTGGTCATTTTAATCTTGACAAGTCCCGCCCTCATACAAGGTATTGCAGGCGATCTGCGAGCTTGATCTAGCCGATCTTCAAGCCATCGAACCCCCGCGCGGGTTCGGCAGAGACTGACATCTCACGGTGCGTCCTGCTCAACAGACCGTCGTGAATGCCGCGAACCTGTGCAGACCCAGAATCCGCGCAGTTGGTCATTTTAATCTTGACAAGTCCCGCCCTCATACAAGGCCTGCTCAGGCTTCACTCACGTTACGGCCCGTCGGATTGCTCAACCGCCCAAGGCGGCCTTTGTCACGAGGCTTCGATCCGGCCGGTCACCCGACCAAACCGCTCGTCAGCTACCAGAGCAATCGACAGCTCTCTGGGTGGATCCTCCCTCCACTGGCGACACGCGCCCTCCCCGCTTTGTCAATGGGTTACGCTTCCCGTAACATATGACCGAAAGCAAACCGCAAAACCGCCGCCTTGGCTATGCCCGCGTCAGCACCTACGGGCAGACCCTTGACGCGCAGCTTGACCAGCTACGCAAGGCAGGATGCACCAAGATTTTCCGGGAGAAAGTGACGGGCGCGCGGGCCGACCGGCGGGAACTTCTGAAGCTGCTGAAGGCCGTTGCCCCCGGCGACGTGGTGACGGTGACGCGCATCGACCGGCTGGCGCGCTCGACCTTCGACCTGTTCGCCATCGTCAAGCAGATCGTGGACGCCAAGGGACAGTTTCGGTCACTGGCGGAGCCGTGGGCCGACACCGCCACCAGCACCGGGCGGTTGATGATTGCCGTTCTCGGCGGGCTGGCGGACGTGGAGCGCGACCTTATCCGCACCCGCACGGCGGAAGGCAGGAGCCGGGCGAAGGCGCGCGGGCAGCACATGGGCCGACCGCCGAAGCTCACGCCGCAGCAGCAGAGAGAAGCACGGCGGCGGCGGGCCGAGGGCGAAACGCTCAAGGAACTGGCGAAAAGCTACAACGTCGGCAAATCGACGATTTCGAGGCTGGCAACATGATTCTGAAATCAAGAGAAAAGACTATGATAGTCAAGCATGAACCGCAGATCGTTGGGAATATTGGCCTATTTTACGCATGCTACCGTTTGTCCCGAATTGGCTGGAACGCAATGCCCACAACCAGAAATGCCAGAGGCATCGACATTATCGCCTATTCCCCCGACGCCTCACGTTTTATCAGCATACAGGTCAAATCGCTCTCGAAGGCATCTCCAGTTCCACTCGGAAAGACGCTCGACGGGATCAAGGGCGATTGGTGGGTCATCGTAAGCAACGCGATGTCAGAGTTGCCCTCGGCATTCATCATGCTTCCGAACGAGGTCAAAAAAGAAGCGCATCGTGGGGAGAAAGATGATCGCGTGTCCTACTGGCTGCAACCGGCGGATACGATCAAGATCGGTTTCGAGAAAACTGGGATCGGCTTGCAATCGTGAATACATAGCGACTTAACATAATCACATGTTACGCGGCTTGCTTTTTTACGAACGATAGAACAACAAAGTGGTTATGCCGCAGCCGTGCAAACCGATGCAACACGACGTCGCCCTACCACCAACTGCGAGATTGGCTGATGATCGCTATTGGCTGCGTCATACCCATAGTCCTTTCGGTCGTCGGTGGTGCCATTGGAGTTGCCATCGGCAGCACTATGGCCGGCCTATGGAGGCGTTGCCGGCTTCGTTGTAGGATGCGCGGTATTCGTTGCAATGCTCTGGGGCTTCAAACGTGCGGAATATCGCGACGAGTGACAGACGAGCACTACCGGCGGCGATTTCGCTTTTGTAGGCCCGCACTGTTGCTCGTCAGCGGTCGGGAGGCCGCAGCGGATTAGCAGGTGATAATCCGGTTTATCCGGACCGCCGCCCGCGGCTACGGCGCAACCGATGCCGGTGGGTGTCGCCCCCGGCCGCTGACGCGGCCACACCGCCAGCGCAGAAGCACGACACCGCCACCGCCACATCGGCGCGCGCCGCGGCGAACTCCACGCGCTGGCGGATCAGCGCGGCCTCCGCGGTCTCGCCGCGCCGCTCGAGGCAGTCGAGCAGCCCGCGCAGCGCCCACAGATTGTCCGGATGGATCTGCGCGCGGGGCAGCGCGCCGCCAAGGCCGAGATCCTCGCGATAGACCACCTCGGCCTCCGCCGCGCGGCCCTGCTCCAGCAGCAGCGCGCCGAGCGCGTGGCGGACCGGCTGCATCCAGCCCCAAGGCTCGTCGTAGGGCAGATCGTCCTCCAGCGCGATGGCGGCGCGGAGATGGGCGAAGGCCGCGTCGGTCTCGCCGCGACGGTAGGCGATCTCGCCCTCGCAGCATCTCCTCGGCGATGGCCAGCAACTGCACGCACGGCACATTGTGGATATACCGGGACTTCGGCACGCGTTTCGCGGCCTCGCGGAACAGCGCCTGTTCGGCCTCCGCCGCCGGCACGTCGCCCAGCGCGGCATGGGCGACGCCCTTGGCGTAATGCATCATCGCCACGGTGTTGCAATAGAGGTCGCGGTCCGCCGGCAGGTCCTGCGCGATGATCTCGCGCCATTTGCCGAAGCGGATCAGCACGTGCTGCCGGATGGAAACGTAGCTCTCGAAGAAATCGGCCATCGGCGGCGAGGGGATGCGCAGCAACGCCTCGGGCATGGTCTCGATCAGTTCGTCGGCGGCGGCGATGGCGGGCGCGTACTGGCCGAGGAACATCGCCCCATAAGCGGCGAAGTGGTAATTGTGCACCCGGTAGCCGGAGTAGAAGTTCATCGGCCCGGCGCGGTCGTAGAACTTGCGGTCCGCGACGATCGCCTTCTGGTTCCAGTGCATCGCGTCGCGGTAGTGGCCGCATTGGATGTCGATGTGGGTGGGCATGTGCGTCAGGTGGCCCATGTCGGGGGTCAGCTCGCGCAGCCGGTCGCCGGTGACCAGCGCCGCCTCCGGATGCGGCGACATCTCCATCAGGTGGACGTGAAGGTGCAGCAGGCCGGGATGGCCCATCGCCCCGGGCAGATCGCGGAAGGCGGATTCCAGCACCTCGCGCGCCTCGAGCGTGCCGGCGCCGGGCGCGGGCTCGCCGGTGCGCAGGTCCCACATGCGCCAGGGCGTGCGGTTGAGGATCGCTTCGGCGAAGATGGCGCGCAGATCGAGGTCGTCGGGATGCGCCCGATGCGCGAGGCGCATGGCGTCGGCAAAGGCGTCGTTCCAGGGGCGCTGGTCGTCGATGGGGTCGCGCTGTGGATAGCGGGCGGGCAGCGCCTCGATCAGCGCGCGTTCCGGCGCGGTGACGCCGCCGACAAGCGCGAGGGCGGCGCGGGCGGCATCATGGGCGCGGGCGAGCGCCGCGGCCTTGCCGGCGGGGTCCTGCAGTTCCCAGGGGAAGTTGTAGTTCGGTCCGGCCGCGTAGCCGATGCCCCAATGGGCCATGGCGCAGTTCGGGTCGGTCTCCAGCGCCTTCTCGAAGCAGGCGATAGCCTCCTCGTGGTGGTAGCCAAAGCACCAGTTGAGGCCGCGGTCGAACCAGCGCTGCGCGTCCGCCGAAGTGGTGGTCACCTTCCGGGAGTAGGGGCCGAGATCATAAGGATAGTCCATGTCGCCTCCTCCGTTTACGGGCCACTCTGACACACTGTCCGGGACTGCGTCATGATTTTGCGAAACACCCGGCATCCGCGCGAAGGATCGTCACGCGACGCGGCAGGC
>CAWCDM010000103.1:0-70562 GCA_963794185.1 uncultured Alphaproteobacteria bacterium
AGGTTACGGGGCGGGATTCCTCTACAAGGTGCGACGGGGCGAATTTCGGTGTGCCCTCCCCACCGGCTTCGTGGACCAGTCGTGAATCTGGGGTAACGCCGGCACGCTTGACCCCGACACGCAGATCAGGGAGACGATCACATACTTCTTCGATACATTCTCGCGCGTGGGTTCCGCCTCCCAGACGGTCAAAGGTGTTTCGGAACGAGGGCCTTTGTTTCCCGGCTCGACTTCGCAACCGGCAGATCACGATTTTTCAGCCGCTCACCATATCGACGGCGCAGAGTGCAGACGCTGAACAACCCACGCTACGCAGGCGCCTAAAGGTGTATGGTCAACGGCGCTATCGGCGGAGCGTCGACGGCAAGAAGATACAGCGATAGCGCAACGCAATGATTGGCTCGCCTGCATCCCTCATGCTCACCCCGGCTACATCAGCTGGGATCGATTTCAGCAGAACCTCAAAACCTCGAGACCAACGGTCGAGGGTACGAAGTGGCACGCGCGTCGCCGCCAGCGAGGGGGCGGCACTATTGCAGGGCCGCGCCGTGTGCGGGCGATGCGGCAGACACCTCCGCGTTCGATATGCTGCCCGGCGCGGGGGCTCGAAACATGGTACATCTGTGATCGCGCCAACGGCGTCGTGGTGAGCCGAACTGCCAGTCGATTGCGGGTGGCCATCGACGAAGCGATCGGCGCGCTGATCGTCGAGAAGATGACGCCGGCCGCGGTCGAACTGGCGCTCGAGATCCGAACAGAGATCGAAGCACGCATGAGGAGGCCGACCGGCTACGACGTCGTGCAATCGAGCGGGCTCGGGTCGAAGCAGATCTCGCCCAGCGTCGATTCATGTTGGTCGATCCAGCCAACCGCCTTGTCGCCGATACGCTCGAAGGCGAATGGAACGACAAGCTGCGCGCACTGGCCAAGGCACAAGAGGAACGAGAGCGGGCCGGCAGGAAAATTATCGTCCTCGACGAGAGGTCCGCCAGCGGCTCGTCACCATGACCACGGACTTCAAGACGCTGTGGCATGATCCGGACGCCGAACCGGGAACGCAAACGACTGCTCGCCTGCGTCATTGAGGACGCAACCCTCGTCAAATTGCCAGAGGAAGGCACCACCAAGATCCATGTCCGATTCAAGGGTGGCAAGTCCGAGACGCTCACGACGCTAAATCCCAAGTCGTCTGCGCAGCAAGTGAGGACTCAGCCGAAGATCGTCGATCTCGTCGACAAACTGCTCGACGACCACATTTATTCCGAGATCGCTGAGCTACTCAACGAGCGTGGGCTTCGTCCCGGCGGATCGGCGCGACGGGGCAAGCCGACGCTCGCTTCACCGCCTTGCGGGTCGCCTATCTCGTCCACAGTTACGGGCTCCGCTCGCGCTACGATCGACTTCGAGATCGAGGAATGTTGACGAAGGAGGAGGCGGCGGCCCGTCTCGGAATCCATCGAGTCCACACTGATCCGATGGGCCGAGCACGGAATCGTCGCGAGACACGCCTACAAGCCCACGCATACCTGTACGAGCCGATGGGTCGAACCCGCCGGCCAAACACTGCAGTCGATGGGATCGACTAATCGATCGTGCGTCGGCAGTAAACCTGCGAAGGAATCAAAACCCTCGCCTCCAACCGGAAGAGGTGCAATAGAAGGCAGGGTACTTGGCGATCAACCACATTCCGCTGCCGTCCCAATACAGGCCCTTGAAATAATCACCGCGCTTGCCGCGGAAGATAAACAAATGACCGCTGAATGGATCGGCACCGATCACTTGCTGTGCCTTCGCAGCCAAACCATCGAATCCATTGCGCAGGTCGACCGGGCGGCAAGCGAGGAAGACCTTCGTGCCAGCCGCCAGACTGATCACAGCGTACCCCGCATGGCGCGCAGAACCCGCGACAGCGCCTTCTCGCTCACCAGGCCAGCAACGCAAATGCGGACGCCGTTCGGCAACGCAATCTCGATTGTTCCAGCACCGCCTACGCTGGCCTGATACGTTGGCGATCGGTCCGCTTCCGGTGGCGCCAGCAATGGCCGTCTCGCCGTGCCTGCTTCGCCCACGACACCGACAGGCACAAATGCCACCGGCTCCGCTGCGTTCGCCGCAGATGCCGCCGCCCTCCATGCCGAGCGCCAATTATACAGCAGGCTCTCTGAAATGCCGTGCCGCCGCGCGACCACCGCAACCTTGCCGCTGCGCGCGCCACGCTTCGCTGACCAGGCTCCGGCGGAAATCTACGCCAGCCTGCTTGATGAGGGCGCGTATCACTGTTCGATCCGCCCGATGTATCGGCTCCTCGGCCAGAACGGAGAAATCCGCGAACGTCGCCGGCAGCTCCGTCATCCGGTTTATCAGAAGCCGGAACTCCTGGCGGAAAAGCCCAATGAGGTCGGGTCCTGGGACATCACCAAACTGATGGGGCCAACGAAGTGGAGCTACTTCTATCGCTACGTGATCCTCGATATCTTCAGCCGCCGGGTGGTGGGATGGTGCGTGGCGGATGGCGAAAGTGCCACGCTGTTCCGGCCGCTGTTCGACGATGCGATCGCGAAACACAACGTGCCGGCTGGTCAGCTCACGCTGCACGCCGATCGCGGCGGGCCGATGAAGGCCAAGGCGACGGCCCTGCTGCTCGCCGATCTCGGAGTGACCCGCTCACACAACCGCCCGCACACGTCCAACGACAACCCGTTCTCCGAAAGCCACCTCAAGACGCTGAAGTATCAGCCGCGCTTCCCCCAACGCTTCGGCTGTATCGAGGACGCCAGAAGCTTCTGCCGTCAGTTCTTCGACTGGTACAACCAGGACCATCACCATGCCGGGATCGGTCTGATGACCCCGGATCAGGTGCATTACGGTCAGATCGACGCCGTTCATGCCGCGCGTCAGCTGACCCTCGATCATGCGCACCGCGAAAACCCAGAGCGCTTTGTCAACAAAGCGCCATCGCCGCCCGACAAACCAACCGCCGCATGGATCAACCCGCCACCGCCGAAAAGCGTCTGACCGCGACCCTGGTCAAATTGAGATCCTTGAACCGTCCCGTGCCTTTCCTCGTCCCGGCAACGTGATCGTGAACGACAGTCTCCGCCGGCCCTTGCTCTATGTCTTATGGACCGGCTGCCACTGCATTCCGTTACGTAACGCTATACGAGCCCACGCCCGCCGATGGTCCAGACTTCAATCAGCCAGAGTCAACCCTCCGTGCCGATCATCTTGCCAAACTCAAACGTGCCGTGAACAAGCCTAAATACCGAACCCGGCTGTATCAAAGTCGTTGACACGTTCCGGCTCAAATGACAACGTATTGACAAGGTTTGCCTCCCGAAACGCGCTATGTCCCGCCATTTCAAGCGGTTGGCTGCATCACCGCGTCCCATCCCGCACGGGACGCCATCCCCCTCGTGTAAGTGACTGATAACACGATACTCACCGAGAGTATTCTGACAAGTTCCCACGAAAGAACCCACATCCGGTGTGCGCTGGCTCCGCGCTGGCCGTTCGCACACAGCGGGCCAACATGCCGTAGAGGCAGGGTTGCGAGCGATGATCGGGCAGCCGCGCTGGCCCTTTCGGTCGTGTGCGCCAGTGCTGCAGTCGAATGCCGACCGGGCTGCTGATGCCGGATGAGCCGCCGACGCCGCGCTCGATGACCAAGACGGGGCGCAGGTCCATACCTGGTACCAAAGGCGGCTACGATCCAGTCGATTGATCCATGCCACTCGGCTCGCTCCGCGGCCGACCACCTAGACCCTTCAGGGGCGATCTCCTCCCGCAGATCTGCGATCTGCCGATCCCGCTCGGCCACTCTATCGGGGATTGCTCCTGCGGTCCCGATAGAGTGCCGGTCGAGCGCGCGGCGGCGGATCGCCGCGCGCCCGAGTTCCGCACCTGATCTCCGAGTTACTCCACGATGATCTGGCCGTACATCCACGGGTGCGGCGTGCAGATGTAATAGTAGTTGCCGGGCTTGTCGAAAGTCACCGTCTTCGACTGGCCCGAATTCAGCGGCCCAGTGTCCCAATCGCCGATTTTCCCGTTTTCGAACGATGTCGCCGTATGCGGCGTGTCGCCCTTATTGGTGAACGTCACAGCCGTCCCGGCCTTGATGCGGTCTCGCTTCGGAAAGTAACCGAACTCGATATTGTTGTCGCCGATGTTGACCGTGTTGACATCATCGGCAATCGGTCCGGCCGCGGGTCCCGCGATGGCCGCCGGCGGGGGCGGTGGCCAGAGCGGGTTCACCTGCCCCTTCAACGAGAAGCTCCACACGGCATCGCCATTTGCGCTGCCGACCCCCTGGTTGCCGCCGGCTGCGATGGCGATGTACTGATCCCCATCGACCTCATAGACCATTGGCGTTGCCTCCGCGCCGAAGCCGGTCTGGAACTGCCAGAGCAGCTCGCCGGACTTTGCATCGCGGGCCTGGATCGTCCCGCCAGGATCCCCGTGAAAGACGAGGCCGCCGGCCGTCGTGGTCGATCCGCCTCCACTGCCGACGCGGAACGGCACGTTCTTCTGCCAGGCAATCTTGTTGGTATTGCCACCGATCGCGGTCCAGGTGCCGCTCATGGCCGAGTTGATCGGCGCCGCCTGTGTGCCTCCGTTATATTGCAGTCCTTTCTTGTACTTGTCCCCGTAGCGCGCGAAGGCGCTGGTGCGGACTGTGCCGGGAACGTAGAACATCCCGGTGTCCGGACTGTACGACATTGGCGACCAGTTCGTGCCACCGATGCCCGATGGCTGGACCAAGGTCGGCTCGTCCCAGAAGGCTTCGAAGATGCAGCCGAACTTTTCGTAGCCCTCCAGCGGTTGGGCGCATTGCGGTACGGTCGCGTCGCCGACCGGATAGGGCTGGGTTTTCGCGGTCTTTTGCCGCGGCTCCTGCGGCACCGCGCGCTCCTCGATGCCGACCAGCGGCTTGCCGTTGGTGCGATCGAGAATGTAGACCCAGCCGGTGCGTCCGGCCTGGGCAATGCCCTTGCGCGGCTGGCCATTGATGACGGTATCGAACAGAACAGCCGGGCTCGCCGCGTCGTAATCCCAGATGTCGTGGTGCACCTCCTGGAAATGCCAGGCGTATTCGCCGGTCTTGGCTTTCAATGCCACGACGGAAGCGCAGAACAGGTTGTCGCCTGCGCGCATCGACCCGTCGTAGTCCGGCCCGCAATTGCCGATCGAGAAGTATATGAGCCCGAGCTGCGGATCGAGGGCCGGCGTGTTCCAGATCGACGCGCCGCCGTGCATATAATGATCGGTGCCGGCCGGCCAGCTGTCGCCGCCGGCATCGCCCGGCGCAGGCAGGGTATACCACCGCCACAGAATCTTGCCGGTCTTGGCGTCGAGCGCGGTCAGGCGGCCGCGTATACCATATTCGCCGCCGGTGATCCCGCTGTAGACGATGCCGTCGTAATAGAGCGGCGCGCTGGTGACCCCGTAGCCGTCCTGCCAGACTTCGATCGGGGTCTTCCACACCTCCTTGCCGGTCTTGGCGTCGAGCGCCACGACATTGGCGTCGAGCTGACCGAGGAACACCATTCCCTCGCCCATCGCCAGCCCACGATTGTCCCAGCCGCAGCAGACGCTGGTGAGCTTCTGGTCGATGCCCGACCAGCGCTCCCACAGGAACTCGCCTGTCTTGGCGTTCAACGCGAATACATCGTCGTTGCCGGTGGTAATGTACATGACGCCGTCCTTCACGAGGGGCGTCGCTTCGAACGAATATTTGCCGCCGAACCCGGAACCCTTCAGGCGGGTCATCCAGGCTCCCTTGAGTTGCTTGACGTTGCCGGTGTCGATCTGTTTCAGCGTGGAATAGCGCTGATTGGTCATATTGCCACCGTTTGTCACCCAGTCCTTGCCGACCGGGCTTTGCAGCAATGTGTCGATCTCGGGATCCGCTGCCCGAGCCGTACCTGCTCCCGCGAGCAGCACGCCGAAAGCTGCTGAAATCAATATCCGCTGTGCGCGCCGCATTGTTTCCCCCTTTTTCATTGGCCCATTACCGGTCCGCGCCGTTAGCCGACGTTGCCCCGATGACCGCCGATTTCGTCGCGACCTACCTCGAACGATAGGCATCGTTTCGCCCTCTTGGCAACGGTCTCGCCGATCGAAGCGGTGCCGGGAGCGCTGCCAGCACGGCGATGGTTCAGCCGCGAAGCCCGTCTTTCGGACGCACCTCGCCGCCGAGATAACAATAACTGCAATCGATATTGCAGAACGGCGTCGGCTGAATGACCGGCGGCCCTGTCGTGGGCACGGCAGTATCTGGCGATGGCCGTGCATCGACCATCAAAACACCAGTTGCGCCACCAATTGTTCCAGCTAGGTCGGAAGTTGCGCCAATTGTTCCAGCTCCGTCGCCCCAACCCCAACCGGGCCGCGAACCGCTCCGCGCCCAGTTGTTCCATCGGTTCCCCCACGCGAGGTGGACATTTCCATTTGCCTCCCTGTCTCCAGTCTGGGGTGCGGCCACGGCAAAGGTCGCCTCGCGAATTGTGGCGAGCCGTTAGGAGATCGGCACATCGTCCGCAGCCACTGGGGCGACACAAGTGCGGCGCTCACTGGCGGCGCTCGGCACGGTAGCACCAAGAAGTAAAGATGCGCCAACAGCACCGGCTGGAACGACAGCGGAAATTATATCGAGATATCTCTGCCACAGGCGCATCGCAAAGCCTCATCATCGATGGTCAGCGATGCGCCCGCCGGAGGCCGAAGATCGGGCGGTGCCAGACGGTCATGCAACCAAAATCGACAAATTTCACAGCAGCCGCGCCGCGACGGCTTCCGCTTCAGTGTTACGCGAGGCATAAGTACGCTACCAAGTCTTGGACGCCATCTTCAAAGCCGGCGTTGGCCCGTTCAAGGTGGACCGCGAAGTGGCCGGTCCAGTCAGAGAAACAGGAATCGCAGTCTGAGGCTCGGTCGTATGCCGGTCTCAGACGCGGGAGGGAAGAAATGCACCACAACCGCTCGGTCGCCGCCGCCGTGCTCGCTGCCCTGCTCATCGGCCCGGTCGCCGCGCAAGCTCCCCCCGCCAGTGACGCAGCTCCTACGGCCCTTGTCACTGTTCCCGCGGGCTCACTGCAAAAGACCCAGAACGCCTGGCGCGGGCGGGCGCTGATCGGCACCCCGGTCTTCAATGACACAGGACAGCGTATCGCGACGATCAGCGACCTGCTGATCACCGATGACGGTATGGTGGACCGGGTTGTGGTCTCCGTGACGCAACGCCGCAAGCTGGTCGCCGTACCCTTCGGCCAGCTCCGTTTCGTGCCGAGCCAGAGCGTCGCAACACCCGTTGGACGGAGGGCAAGGCGCCTGACCCAGATCGCGACCAACGCCATCAAGCCGTTTGGCGTTATGCTGCCCGGCGCCAGTCAGGATTCTCTGGCAAGCATGGAGACGTTCCGTTTCGCCCCATCGCCATGATCCAAGCGGGAACTGTCTTGTACGACCACGAACGCGATCATTCGCGGGCGTCCCCCGAATGGACGGCTCCGTCGCAAGGCCCACCAGAGCCGGTCAGAACATCGGCAACAACCAGGGCACAAGCAGGACACTGACGATCAGGACGACAAGGGCGAACGGCGCCCCGACGCGGACGAAATCCCCGAATGCATAGTTGCCTGGACCAACCACGAGCGTGTTCACGGGAGACGAGATCGGGGTCATGAAAGCAGTTGATGCTGCCAATGCCACGATCATCGCGAATGGATATGGCGAGGCCTGGAGATCACCGGCGATCGCGAGCGCGACCGGGGCCATCAGCACCGCCGTTGCCGTGTTCGAGATGAACAGGCCCAGCAGTGCCGTTATGACGAACAGCATCGCCAGCACCAGGCGCGGTCCGGCGCCACCGACCAGGGCGACCATCCCGTCAGCCGCCAGATCGACACCACCGGTCCGTTGCAGCGCGACCGAAAACGGCATCATCCCGACGATCAGTATCAGACTCTTCCAACTGATCGACCGATAGGCGCTGTTGAGATCGACGCAGCCAAATAGGCCCATCAGCAGACAGCCAAGCAGGGCGGCCTGCACGTTCGGGACAAGACCGCTGACCATCAACCCGACGACGAGCGCGAGCGTCGCCAACGCGTGGGGCGCTTTGCTCGCGGCCGGTAGAGCCTCGTCCAGCTCGTTGGGCATGCTGAGCACAACCATGTCGCCGCCCTCAGCGTGCAGGCGCCTGATATCCGCCCAGAATCCGACGAGCAGCAGCGTGTCGCCGATCCTGAGCCGTTCGTTGAGCAGGCCATGGCCGTGCACCGCGCGCCCGCGCCGCAGGCCGATCACGGTCAGGCCGTGTTCCCCCCGAACCCTGGCCTCGAGCACGGTCTGGTCGATCAGCGTCGACTCGGCAGGAACAATAGCCTCCACCATGCCGATCTCGTGCCGAGCATCGGTGAAGTAGCCGCCGTCATCGCCGAGCGGCAGGACATCGACCGCGAATTTTTGGCGGAGTGATTCGGTCTCGATCTCCGGCGCGAGGACGTCCACGTACAACACGTCGTCGGTCTGCAATTCCGTCTGTGCGACGGGGCGTATCATCTCGGTGCCCAGTCGAAGGCGCCGAACGATGGCCACGAGGTTCACGCCGGCCGCCCGCAGTGACAGCTCTTCGAGACGCTTTCCCACCAGCGGTGATTCGGATGTGACGCGAACGCGGTATTCCCGGTCGGCCAGACGATACTGTTCGATCCATGTTTCCAGGCTCGGGCGTCGGCTGGCCACGACCGGATCGTCTTCTCCCGCGGCCAGCATTTTGCGCGCGAAGACCATGTAGACGATCCCCAGCACCAGCACCGGCAGCCCGAACGGCGTGAAGCTGAAGAACCGAAATCCCTCCATGCCGTGGCGCGCGAGTTCCGCGTTCACCACAAGGTTGGGTGCCGTCGCCACGAGCGTCAGCATGCCGCTGATCAACGCCGCGACGCTCAGCGGCATCATCAGCCGGCTCGGCGCCGTGCCTGTATTGCGGCAGATGCGCAGCACCACCGGGATGAAGATCGCGACGACCGCGGTCGAGCTCATCAGGGCGCCAAGCCCTCCCACCACCAGCATCAGCAGCACAAGGAGGCGTGTCTCGCTGGCTCCCGCCGACGCGTTCAGCCAGTCGCCGAGCCGTCTGGCGACGCCCGTCCGTACCAATCCTTCACCGATCACGAACAGCGCCGCGATCAGCACGATGTTGGAGTCGCTGAAACCGGCGAGGGCCTCATTCATGGTGATGATGCCGGTGAACGGCATCACCGCGATCATGATCAGCGCCACGGCATCCATGCGGGGCCGGCCGACAACGAACATCGCGATCGCGGCGACGAGCAGAAGAAGGATGACTGCGAGATCCGTGGTCATGGTGGATTCCCCATGCACAGGTAGAAGACTGCCAGCGCCGCAGACAGTCGATGCGGGGGGTACCGCATGTCGGCCTGCTGTTGGAACAGCATTGTCGGCGGCGGCTCGTTGGCGATGGCGGTGTAAACGCCATGTTCGCGGCGACAGACATGAGCCCAGAGTCCCAGCATCATGCCCTGCGTCCCAATTGTCCGATAACGCGCGCGACCCCCCGATGATTCAAGAATGGGACATTCGGCGAAAACTTGCATGTCGGCAATGCGGCGCTTATCAAATAGGCAGTTTAGGGGGAGTTTCTGCCATGGTCGCCAGCTCGAATGCTGTGGTCGATGCCGTGCTCGCGCAGGTGGATCAGGACCTGGATCACGCGCGCGGACGTCTGTTCGATCTGCTGCGCATTCCCAGCATCAGCACCCAGCCCGTGCATGAGCAGGACGTTCGGCATGCGGCTGAGTGGCTCCGCGACCAGCTTGCGGGGCTTGGGTTCAAGGTCGCAATCAAGCCGACTGCCGGGCATCCCGTGGTGCTTGGGCATTATCCCGGACCCACCGGCACGAAGGCGCCGCGCATCCTGTTCTACGGACATTACGACGTGCAGCCGCCGGATCCGCTGGAACTCTGGAACAGCCCGCCCTTCGAGCCGCAGATCGTGGAGGGTCCGCATGGTCCTCGACTGGTTGCGCGCGGCGCCGTCGACGACAAGGGACAGTTGATGATGTTCGTCGAGGCACTGCGCGCCTGGAAACAGGTTGGCGGCGGCATTCCCGCCCCCGTGACCATGGTGCTGGAAGGCGAGGAGGAAATCGGCAGCCCCAATCTCGAACCGTTCCTCGTTGCCAACAAGGCCTCTCTCGCCGCCGACTTCGCACTCATCAGCGACACCAATATGTGGGACATCGCCACGCCCGGCGTCACCACGCGGCTGCGCGGGATGTGCAACTGCGAAATCACCCTGAAGGGTCCCGGGCTCGACCTGCATTCCGGACTGTTCGGTGGTTCCGCGCTCAATCCGATCAACGCACTGGCGCGCATCCTGGGCGATATGCACGACGAACAGGGCCGGATACAGCTTCCGGGTTTCTACGACGCGGTAAAGCCGATCACGGCGGAGCAACAGGCGGAGTGGCGGGCGCTCGGCTTCGATGAGGGGGCGTTTCTGCGCGGCATCGGTCTGTCCGCCCCAAGCGGTGAGCACGGACTGCCGGCGCTGCAGCGCATATGGGCGCGGCCCACGGCGGACATCAACGGAATGTGGGGGGGCTACACGGGGCCGGGCAGCAAGACGATCATTCCGTCCGAAGCGTCGGCCAAGGTTTCTTTCCGACTGGTGCCTGATCAGGACGCGCAGGCAGTCTTCGAGTCGTTCCAGCGCTTCGTCGCCGAACGGTTGCCACCGGGTGCGCAGGTCTCATATCAGGCTTTCGGCATGTCGCCCGGCATGGAGATCGCAACCGATACGCCCTGGGTGAAGGCGGCGCGCGCCGCGCTTCGGCAGGAATATGGGCGACCTGCTGTCATGATCGGCAGCGGCGGATCGATCCCAGTGGTCGAACAGATCAAGCGAACGCTCAACATCGATACGCTGATGATGGGCTTCGGACTGGACGACGACCAGATCCACAGCCCCAACGAGAAATTCGAGATGCTTTGCTTCCACAAGGGGACGCGATCGCACGCGATCCTGCTGGGCAAACTCGCGGCGGATTGACAGCGAGGCGGCTGCCGGAAGCGGCTGTCGCTGCCGACTTCGCAGTCATGGCGTGCGGGGGTGCTGTGCCGGATATATCGTGTGGGCTGGGTTAGCCCGCCGCCTCAGACGATCTCTGGGCCGGCCACCAAGGCCTTCCATTGGTTGAACCGACCACCGGCGTCGCGATCGACGAACCACGCCTGATAGTCGAGGTCCGGGTGGCGAAACGCGAGTTCCTCCTTCAGCCTTTTCGCGTCGGCCAGATGCGCCGCCAGTTCCAGCTTCGGGTCGTCCAGCACGCGCTGGCCATAGGCGATCCCGAGCGCACCGCAATTGCCGTGGTCCACCGCGATCAGGGCGGTGATTCCGTGCAACTGCACCGACGCACCGATATTGTCCCAGAACGTCGTCTCCCAGCCGGCAAATGCGGGCGCCACCACGCCAACCGCTGCGCCCGCGACGGTGAACTGGCTGTACTTGCCATCCAGACCAATCGCATGGCTGCCCGGCGCCGGTCCGTTCATCCACATGGCGATCGGTGACTGGGTGCGCGGGTCAACGCAGGACAGCAACATTGCTCGATATTCCTTTCCCTGCGTCCGCCCAACGACGGGAGCCAGCGTGAGGCCAATCCCGGCGGCCGCAGCCAGGCGCAGGAATCCTCGTCGCTGCAGAGCATGCCGATGAGATGGCGCAGCGTGACAGGAACAGGAGACAGTCTGGAATGTGCTCAAGGTCGGATTCCTAATCGTTCACGAAGGCGATCATGGTCACGCGATTCTCGCTGGCGCCCCACCGCGTACCTGCTTCCGGTAGCACGGCCATCGGTCCGCTTGTCAAAACCTCCAGAACACCGGGACGAGGAATTCCGCGACCACGAAGAACAGCAGCAGCAACGGCAGCCCGAGCTTCCAGTAGTCCCCGAAACGGTAGCCGCCAGGGCCCATCACCATCAGGTTGACCGGTGTTGCGACCGGGGTAAGGAACGCGGCCGCCGATGCCACCGTGACGCTCATCAGCACGGGCCGTGGGGACACGCCGATCTCGTGCGCAGCCGCCACCGCGATCGGGATGATGATGAGCGCTGTCGCCGTGTTGCTGATGAGCTGACCGAGAATTGCCGTCAGCACGAACAGCCCCGCAAGCAGCGCATAGGGACCCGCGTCGCCGACCAGACGCACCAGAGTCTCCGCCATCATGTTCGCCGCACCACTTTTGGACATGGCGGTGGAAAGCGGGATCATGGCGCCGACCAGAATCACCGTAGTCCAATTGATGGAGCGGTAAGCCTGTTCGACCGTGACCACGCGCAGCAGGACCATAGCACAGGCGGCGAGCAGGCCGGTGATCGCCGATGGAACCGCGCCGGTCGCAAGCAGCAGCACCATCCCGAGCAGCACCGCAATCGCCGTCTTTGCCCTGGCCCCCATCGGAACCGCCTGCCGGCGAACGAGTTCCGGCGAGTCGACGACCAGTACATCGGGATCGTCGAGGTGATCGTCGAGCGCCTGCCAGGTCCCCTGAAGCAGCAGTGTATCACCCGCAGCCAGCACGGTTTCGTCCGGCCCCTGGTCCTCGTCCCTGCGCTGCACCGCGAGGATGACCAGATCGCCGCTCGGCGTGACCATGCCAGGAAACACCGACTGCCCGATCATGCCGGAGCGCGGCGGGATCACGACTTCTGCCAGGCCGGAGCTACGGTTGAACAGTGTCTGTGCGACATCGGTGGGTGCGTCCTCCGTCCGGAAGGCCAGCAGCTTGTCGGACGCCAGACTGCCGACGGTTTCCGCCTCGCCCCGCACGATTAGGATATCGCCCTCGGCGAGCGTGGGGCGCCGGACCCGACCGCTGCCGTCGCCGGCCTGGATGGCGACCATGGTCAGCCCCGCATAGTCCGCCAGGTCGACGGCGCTTGGCGACGCGCCGACATACGGGGAACGTGCCCGTAAGCGGAGTTGGAACAGCCCGTCGTCCAGGCGGTACTGCTCGACAAGTGTCCGGGCGTGCCTGCTGAGGTCGAGCGGGAGCGTCCGCCCACTGCGCTCCGGCAGCAGCCGCTGTCCGAACAGCACGACGATCAGGATCGTTCCGAATACCAGGGGGATGCCGGCAAGGGCGAACGAGAAGAAACCGAACGGCGGCAGTCCTGCCTCCGTCGCTGCTTCCGACACCAGCACGTTCACGGGCGTACCGGTGAGTGCCAGCAGCGATCCGGAATGCGCCGCGAACACAAGCGGCATGAGCAGCTGCGAGGGAGCGCGACCGAGGCGGATCGCCATCACGACAACCACCGGCAGCAGTGCCGCGACCGCTCCGTTGACGCTGATCAATGCGGTGAGCACGGCAACCAGGGTCATCATGAGGACGAGCAGCCGCACGCGGCTTTCTCCCGCCTGGGCGATCAATCCCTGTCCCGCCCATGCCGTCACGCCGGTCGCGTCGAGGCCCGCACTGACGACGAACAGCGACGCGATGAAGATGACGGCCGGGTCGCCGAGTCCGCCGAGCGACTCCATGGAGATTGAGCACGCCGGTGAAATACAGCGCGAGCGCCGTGCCAAGTGCGACGAGCACGACCGGAATCGCATTCCAGACGAACAGAACCACGATCGCGACGACGATCGCGAAGGTGATCGTGATGTGGCTCATGCTGCCCGCCCCACGCGCGTCATCGCAATCCTTCCCCGCCGCGCCGGATGCCGGCTAATCGAGCGGTACCAAACAGGCTGGCTCCCCTTCGCGGCCTGTCGTTACACGCCAAGCGGGATTCCCAGAAGGTACCAAAGAACCAGGAATACAGTCCACACGACATACAGTATGGCAGCATAGGGCAGCATCATCGCAACGACTGTACCCACGCCCGCTTCCTTGTCGTATTTCTGGGCGAATATGACGATCATGCCAAAATAGGCCATCAATGGCGTAATGACATTCGCCGGCGAGTCGCCCACCCGATAGGCCGCCAGCACGACCTCCGGTCCGACATTCAGCTTCAGGAACAGCGGCACGAAGATCGGCGCGAGAATGGCCCATTTGGCGATTGCGGCGGGGATGATCAGATCGACCACGGCGGTGATGACGACGAAGACGATCAGCAGCGTAAGCGATCCGAGGTTTGCATTCTCGATGACGTCGGCCAGCCGAACGGCGGCAATTGTCGCGAGATTGCTGTAGTTGAAGTGGGCGAGGAATTGGCTGATCACCAGGAACAGGAAGAGCAGGCCGCCCAGGCCGGCAAAGGTCTTGGTGATCGCGGCGATCGCTTCCGTCAGACTGTTGATGGTTCCGGCGCCTTTGCCGTAGGCGAACCCGGTGACGAGGAACAGCAGCATGATCAGAACGATCAGGCTGTTCATCAGGGGCGAGTCGCCGATCAGCGCGCCCGTCTCGGCATTGCGCAGCGGAGCGCCCGGAGGCAGCGCCAGCAACGCGATGACGATGACGATGCCGATCAGCCCGTAGAGTGCGAACCGCAATCCCCGCGCCTCTTCGACGGATGTTCCCGCGCTTTCCTCGGTCGGCCGTTCTCCATGGTATTCGCCAAGCCGAGGCTCAACCACCCGTTCCGTGATCACGGTGCAGACGACGCAGAGCAGAATGCTCGACACGATGGAAAAGTACAGATTCGCAGTCACATAGATGGAGGATCCTGGATTGAGCAGGTGGACGGCGTCGTTGGTGATTTCGGTCAGCACGCCGTCGACCGGTGTGATGATCAGGTTCACGCCGAACACTGCAGCAACGCCCGCGAATGCCGCCGCGAGTCCCGCAATCGGATGCCTGCCCAGACTGAGGAAGGCGGCGGCTCCCAATGGGATCAGGACCAGGTAGCCGGCGTCGGACGCGACGCTGGACAGCACGCCCATCGCAACGATGATGAAGGTGATCGCCCTGCGGGGGGCCACGATCACGATCTTGCGGATCAGCGCGCCGATCAGACCGGCCTCTTCCGCAAGGCCCACGCCCACCATGGCCACGAGGATGATGCCGACCGGGCCAAAGCCCAGGAAATTGCTGACGACCGACGTGATGATGAACCGGATTCCCGCCACCGTCAGCAGGCTGTTGACGACCGCTGTCGCCTCGACAGCCTTATGGGTGTGCGGATCGATGACCTGATAGGTGACGCTCGTTCCCAGCAGATAGAAGATATGCGACAGCACGATGACGACGGCTGACATCAGCAGGAAAATGACGGCGGGATGCGGAACCTTGTTGCCCACGATCTCGACGCCGTCGAGCAGCTTTTGCAGGAACGTCTTGTTTGCCACATTGGTTTGACTCATCGGCCGCCCCCTCCGACAACCCGCCAGGTAGACCTGTTATGCGGTTGCCTTGCGTTGTAAGGGCGGGCCCGACAGCCCACCCGCTTCAGGTTCCCGACGACAACGTCGCCCGGTTTCTCTCGAAAGCACAAGGCTATCCAGTGCGGTCTCCCGGATGCCAAGGTTGCGCACCCGTCACGGCGAAGCGGTATTTGGCGATCCAGGACAACCCGCACCGTCACCTTTAGAACCGTGCGACTGCGGCTGCCAGGATGCGGTTCGCGACTCCGAGGCCGGAGCCCGCCGTGCCCGCCGCCGCCGATCCGCCGAAAAGGTCGCGCCGGGTGAAGACATATTCGGCACCGACGTCGAGCCAGCCGGTGCCGAACACCCCATCCCGCACTTCCGCAAACGGGCTCCAGATCAGGTTGACGAAGACCTGCTGCATGTCCCGGTTCAGCGCCAGGGCTGACACGGAGCCTGGTGTGAAGTTGAGCGCATAGGACGGGTAGTCTTCACGCGAATACGCGTACGTGATGTTGCTGCGCAACTGCGTCGTCCAGAAGCGGCGATAGGCCGCAATCACGCCGTAGGTGGGCAGTGGGTTGACGCTGAAGCTGGTGAGAGTGCCCGGCAGGCCGATGTTCGACAGCGCGTCCTGGCCCGAGGTGTTGCCGGCGAAATAGCGCCCGATGCCCTGCCCGTAATAGACCATGCCCATGATCGTGTCGGGGCCGAATGCCTCCGACAGCCACCGCATCGGCACGTTCGCGTGCAGGGCGATGCCCCAGCCGACCGCGTTCCGGGTGAGTGCCGGCGGCGCGAGCGCGGTGCCCGATGTGCGAACGCTGAGTTCCCGCACCATGGCGCGCATGTCGGTCACGAGCCCGTTGTTACGATACGTCAGCCGGCCGAGCAGGTCGGGAACGGAATCGAATGCAGGGGTGGGGCTCCCGGTGACACTGGAATCAGTGCTGAACACGCTGTTTGCCGTGGTGAACTGCGTATCCGGCGACTCGAGCGAGATCTGGCCGGTCAGTCCGGGGGCCAGCAATGCGGTCGCGCGCACCTGTGCCTGGCGGATGAAGGACTGGTTGAGGTTGGTCGCGTCGATCAGGGTCTCGAAGACACCCTCGTTCCAAAGGCTGTTGGCCTGGCCGATCAGAACGCGGAACTGTTCCGTGCCGAGCTCGGCCCAGGCCTGCCGCAGTCGGAACACCGCGTTGCTGGAGGTCGGCGAGCCGCCGCCGAAATCGCCCTCGATGCGTATTTCGAGCGTGCCCCAGCCGGTCAGCGTGCGCGAGTCCATGCCGATCCGGCTGAATCGCGCCGTCATGCCGAAGTCGCCGCCCTGCTGGTCGGCGGCGCTGTTGTTGAGCGGAATGGTCTGCGCAGTCGGTGCGTCGGTCTGGTTGCGCGCGTTGAGGTCGGTCCAGCCCGAAAGCTTCGCGAATCCGTAGACGCGCAACTGGCTGTCGGTGCCAGGAATGCGAATGGCGAGACCCGGCAGGTCGGCCCGCAGTGCATCGTTGCCCTCGCCGTCGTACTGGCTGCCCATCGGCTCCGGCGGCAACAGTCCGGGAATGTTCGGATCGATCCACGATGGGATGGGCTCGGTCTTCGCCACGGCGGTCGCGGCCGGGGCTGGGGCGGCGGCGACCGCCGGGCGCGCGGGGGCGGGAGCGGCCGTTGGCGCAGGCGCTGCCACTGCCACCGGAGGCGTCCCACCGCGACGCGTCTGGGCGGCCGGTGGCTTGGTCGCCTGCTGACGGCTTTCGAGTTCGTCCACCCGGCGCTGCAACGCGTCGATCTTCCGCATCAGGTCCTCGATCGAGGGCTGCTGCGCCAGGGCGGAGCCCGCGAGTATCGTGGCACCGAGGACACCACCAACGAGTCGGAAGCTGTGCACGTTTCCCCCGCGATCAGCCTTGCAACACGCGACACTTCACCGGGGTCTCATGCGCTCCGATACAGAGGCGAACCCGGGATAGGTGCCGCCGCTTTCAGTCACGCGCGTCACGCTCTATCGGGCGTTGGCGTTGAAAGCGCACTGATGCCATACACGACTTATTGGAGTCGCATGAAGGACTCTAGTCAGGTCAGCACACTCTTGGCGTGGTATAGGTGTCCCAGAACCATGCTGGACGTCCCAAATGCCGTCGCGCGGCGCAGGCGCAATCGGCCCCCGACGGCATGTGAAGTCTGTACACAAACTGAACCGACTCGGGCTGACACGCAACGGCGGCACAATACCGTTGATCGTCGAGGCTATTGCGCCTTCTGGCCGCTCCGGCAGCCAAGCGACCAGTCGCCTGCGTTCGCAGTGCCGGGCGGTGCGATGCACTGCGAATTGGCACCATCGCGCAAGCCGGTATCGAAGCCCTTCGTCCAATCGGTGTCAGGGGTCACATCCGCCGCGGTGCTGCTGCGAACCTGTTCGGACCAGCCCTCGGCATACATGCATTGCCTGAAAATTTGCGTGCGCGCCCTGGCGTTTGCGTCATACGGGACGCTGAGCGGTCGCGTGAACTGACCACGCGACGTGACGCAGCTGCCGCTGATCCCGGGGCCGGAGCAGGTCGTGAAGGACGGCGAAACAACGCCGCTGCCGATGTTGGCGACAGCCGGCGCCGTCGGTGCCTGCAAATACGCAGCGGACAGACACTGCTCCATCGTCGGCTCGAAATCCCCGGCCGTTGCTCCGGTCTTCACCCAGACCGTCTGCGAACATCCTGTCAGCACGATCAGCAATGCGGGCGCTGCAAGCCGGAACACACCGGCGAGCCCCGGACCTTCAGTCTTCATTCGACACCCCCGGCAGCATTCCGACCAGAACTCAGCGAATATCCATCGTATCAGGTGCCATCCAGCAGCCGGTCAATGTCGAGCGACGATCGGTGCCCGAGATCCTCGCTGTGGGTCACCAGGAACGCTTCCCCGGCGCGCCGGCCCTCATCGCGCAGCATGGTCAGAAAGGCCCATTCGGCATTCAACTTGGAGGAGTAGCCGAGGTCCGCCATGATCGGGTTGCGGACAAGGTGGATGCGCATCCCGGCCCACTGCGCGCCCTCGCCATTGCCAGGGTCGGCAAGCTGGCGCAGCAGCGCGATCATCTTTAGCTCCTTCAGCAGCACGGCATTGAACGACACTTCGTTGAGGCGGTTCAGGATATCGCGCGCCGTGCGCGGTGTGCCGGGCCGTTCGATCGGGTTCAGTGGAATCAGGATCGTGTCGCGCGAGGTGCACTCCCGCACCAGCGGCGTGATGGTGGGATTGCCGGCGTAGCCGCCGTCCCAGTACGCCTCGCCGTCGATCTCGACCGCCTGGAACAGCGACGGCAGACAGGCCGAGGCCAGCAGCACCTCCGGCGTGATCTCCTGGTTGCGGAAAACCCTGCCGCGCCCGGTGCGTACGCTGGTTGCCGTCACGAACACCTTGATCGGCCCGGACGCGAGCGCGGCGAAGTCAACGCTTTCCTTGAGCAGCGCCGCCAACGGATTGCCGCCGAACGGAGTCAAATCGTAGGGCGAGACGAGCCGGGCCATGAGATCCATGGCGATGAACACCGGCGAACTGTCGAGCGTCCAGCGATTGAGCATGATGTCGAGCGGTCCGCGCTGGAAAGGGCTCAACACCGCGGCCCGCGAGACGCTGCGCCAGAACGCCTCCAGCGCGGCGCGGGCGTGCTCGGCGCCGCCGACCGCATAGGCCGATGCGAGAACGGCGGCATTCATCGCGCCCGCCGATGTGCCCGAGACGCCGTCGATTCGCAGCCACGTCTCTTCCAGCAGCCGGTCCAGTACGCCCCACGTGAAGGCGCCGTGTGCGCCGCCGCCTTGCAGTGCGAGGTCGACGGCAAGCGCCGAACGATTGGCCGGATTCGAGACGGCTTGACTTTTGCTCGCAGTCATACGGCCCTGCCGTCACGCGCCGCCTGGGCGTTGCGCACCGATTGCGAGACACTGCCGATCCGCGCCGCCTGGACGATGCGACGACGTTCGGCGCTTCGCTTCAAACGGAACCCGGTGCTCGCGGTCCGTCCGGGCTGCGGATGGTGCGGAACCGCGGCCTGCTTGCGGCCGAGCGCGGCTTGCAGGTTCGCCAGCGCCATGGCTCGGCGCTCCGCTGCCCGAATCGTCGTCAGCCTGGCGTTCACCCGCTTCAGCGCATTGGCGTATACCTGCTTCTTCGCCAAGAGGCCACGCTCGCTCGCTGTTTCCGCCGCGCCCCCGCGTGCTTCCGCTTTGCCGCGCGCGACGCGTCGGCGGCCCCGGACAATGTCACGCGCCCGCGCCCGTCGCTCGCGCAGCCATCGCGCCAACTCCACGAGTTCATCGCGCGACAGTTCCTCGACCACCGGGTAATGGCTTCTGACGATAGGTTCGAACTCGTCCTCCGCGATCAGGCGGCGCTCGGATGCAAAGGTTATGCTCATGGGCCATGTCCCTCGGCGGCGTCCCGCTGGTTTGACAGACACCGATCGGGGCGCACCGAAGGACCCGATCATGTCATCGATTGCGGCGGTTGGTGCGACCAGGAGTTTGCCAGGATAGCAAACGGTGCGCAATTTCGATGGCATCAGCCAACGTGCCGCGCATGGATCTCAGGCACGCTTATCGCGGATTGCGCACGCGGGTATCGCCGATCGTCGTCGGCATTCACGCTCGACGGCGGATGCGTGTCTACTGGGTCGAGGACGTTGTTGCGCCTTGCCGTCCAGCGGCAACTCCCTGCTGGAAGGCCCTGTCCTCCGCCCTTCTTTGCCGGTCGACCAGACAGCCCGCCGAGCAGTCCGGCGCCGGCACCGGCCGCGGCTCCAAGCGCGGCGTTGCCACCGATGGCACCCGCGACTGCCCCGATGCCCGCGCCGGCGGCGGTCCCTGTGAGCGCGCGTTGCTGGGTCGGATTAAGGTCCGCGCACGCAGCTGCCGGAAGGGCCACCACGGCGATCAGCAGCAACTTCCACATCTGGCGCCCCTGTGGCGTGGTCAACGATGTTTCGGACACGGATAGCGTTCTCCAAGAAAGCCGATCAGGCCATTGACAGCTGAAGCATTCATGCGGTCAGGCGAGGCACGCGCCCATTTGACGAACTCGGCGAGCGTCTCGTTGCGTGTCGGAGGGGGGTCTGGCAGGCAGAACAGCTTCATGCTGCGCGATCCGGCATCGTGCGCCATCTCCACCGAAACCGCACCCTGTGCGAAGCCGCTGCAGAAATTGACCGCGGCGTTGGCCAGCGCACCGTCCGACTGCGGATCGCACAGCTCCACAATGTCGCCTGTTGTTTTGGCCGCAAAGTTGGCCTCCGTGACAGCGTGTCCGCCACCGGGGGCAATCAAGAGGAGCAGCGCCGCCGCGGCGGTCCATCCCTTGAACGTCATGGTCGCTTTTCTCCAGAGATGTTGCCGGCGTGTGTTGGCCTGCCGTGCGCTTGATCAGGCGTTCGCAGGTGCCTGGGACGCGGCCTGCTGCGCGCTGGCGAGCGCCGACTGCATTACATCTTCCTTTGTCTCATCGAACGAGCTCCGCAATACCGTGCCTCCGGTCCCCTTCAGCGCGGCCGCCACCTTGTCGGTTGTCATCTTGCGGATCAACAGGAAAAGTGCCGCATTGCCGGATTGCAGCGTCTTGCCGACGCTCCGCATGAATGCGTCGTTGATCCCGACATCCGTCAGTCGGCCGCTGATCGCACCCGACGCGGCGCCGATTGCGGCGCCGGCCAACGGCATCATGAACAGCAGGCCTACCAGCGTGCCCCAGAACATCCCGGACACCGCACCCGCTTTGACCGGATGAAACAACTGGTTCAGCTTGACATGGCCTTCGGGGCATTTTGTGACCACCACGGCATCGCCAAGCTCGATGAGATATTCGTTCTGCATCGCCAAAAGCTTCTGGCGAACTTCGTCGGCCTTCGCTTCCGTCGGGAATTCGATGACGAGCAGATCGGACATGAGCACCGTTCCTTTCCTGCTTGACGCCGCCTCGGCAAGCGGACGCAAAGGGCGTGAGGTCGGCAGGCGGTCTCCCGCAATGCCGAACAATGCGGACTATTCTTCGTTCAATCAGTCAGTTGACCTGATCCGGAGCGACCCAATCCGCGGCACGGGACCGCAAAATTCGGCATGACGATAGACCGCAGGTACCTGTAGGCGCGGAGAGCACCTACGCGCCGCATATCTCGAAACTGCGGCCGATCAACCCTTGACGGTCAGTGTGGTCGTGTCGAATGCCACAACTGCCATCTTGCCGTCAGTCAGTTCGACGACCGCAGACCCCCTGTTGAAATCCAGGGCCACGATCTTGCTGGCCGGATGCTTCAGCTTGATGCTGTTCAGCAGGATCGTCTGCAAGATTTCCGTCACCGTCTGGCCGCCCTGCGCCAACCGCTTCTGTACCTCGGCTTTCTTTTCCGCCGTCAGTCCTGCAAGCTCAGCCTGCTCCAGCGTTGTTGCCGTCTGCGCATACGCAATCGGTGCTCCCATGACAACGATCGCAAGTGTCGCGAGCGCGACCGCTCTGTAGTTCATTTTCATTGTATGATCTCCGTCTGAGCCACAACCAAAGCGACAACAGACCATCCATGGTAGCGATGCCGCGCATCCTCCGCTGGATCTCCTTAGCACATGCTTTCAGGGTCAGAGATGTGCCCGGAATCCCACGACCATGTTCTGCGTCCCAATGCTCGCACTCGGTCGCTGGCTATCGATCGGTGCCAATCCAACGCACAGGTCGTCGGCAAGGATCCTGTGCGAATTCGTCGGGTCGCCATGCGAAATCGGCTATGGCAATCCCGAACAAGTTCGTCGAACATGGGCCGTATTCGCAAGCAGCGAGAGCGAGGAGTTCGACACATGACGGAACAGGAATTGTGCCGCATGTCGCCTATCACGTCTGGCGATTGTCCTGATCGCTCTTGCTGGCTCCGGCTGCACCATGACAACGAATGCAACAAGTCCCAACACGGTGACGATCCGCCAGCCGGGACGCTGCCGGCTCCCGCGCAGACCCCGCCGCCACTGGCTGCTCCAAGTCCCCCTGCACCGCCGCCCAGCGGCACCTTTGCCGGGGTTGCTCAACTCAACAGCAGTCCAGGCAAGCCTCATGCAGACGCGAGGTTCCAATCCGAAACGTTCACCGTGACCGGCGACCAGGTCCGGTTCCATGGGTTCCGCGGAACGATCCAGCCCGGCGGACATCTGGAGATGCAGGCCGGCGGCAACTTCATATCCGGCAACTTCGACGGCGGTCGCTTCGTTGGCAGCTTCTGGCGACCACATCCGGCCTGCACCTACGACCTTCTGCTCAACCACGTGGGCTGAACAATACGCACCGCTGTTGTTTGCTTCCGACCCCCGTTGCAACCCAATCAGCGTCATGACCGGGCGTGTCCCGGCCATCGGTAACAGTATACGTGCCGTGACGGGAACAGCGTAGCGCTGACCAAGGTCATTTATCCGGTGCTTTGTGGAATCGGCGTCCGCACGCCGTGCGAGACTCATCCCCGCGCGCCGCCCAACCGGGCATTCGGCAACGGACTGACCGCATAGTTGTTCAGAAAGTCGCGCAGCGCCGCCGAATCGAGAATGGCCGAACGGCCCGCGTCGATCAGCAAATCCACATCGTTCTTCCTCAAGGTCAGCCCGGTCCGGATTGCCAGCAGCTGCTCTTTGGTCGTGCTGTCAGGAAGCCCGGCGAGCGAGACATGCACCAGAGCCCCATCAACGTCATCGCAGCGCGCGCCATCAATCGTCGTCGCCTGGGAGCAACGGGACTGCTTGATGGCCGCAACGAATTCCTGAAGCTGCTGATCGACCACCGCCAACGTCTCGAAGTTGAAGCGGTCGATCTGCGTGCCGGAGACCAGACGGAAGATCGCGAAAATGCCCCCGACGACCCGCTGTTGCGCGATGCTGGTATCCTGCGCGCCCTGTCCATCGATGCTGAGCACCAGGACGCGACGGATACGGTTCAAACGTCTCGCTGTGAAGTTCTCGGGCGATTGGGAAATGGTCTGCATGGATGCACCCGCGGCGCGCAGTGCGAGATTGTCCGATACGCCGCCGTCGATCAGATGCACGTAGCGGGTCCGGTCATTGTCCAGGTATCGCTCGGCACCCCTGGCCTCGTTGCCGACGCGTGACATCGGATCGACGCGCTGGGCCTCCGTGACACGCCGCAGCCAGCCGGGCCTGCGTCCATCGCACGCGGCCGCATGGTTGGTCAGGGTGATCGGCGAGAGCAATCCCGGGAACCCGTTCGAAGCCGCGACGGCGCGCGCGACCGGCAGATCATCGAGTTCGGAACAGATGAGGTCGAACGTGCTCCTGGGTGAACAGAAACGGTGAACCATAGGCGATATCCGTGCCGCCGACGGCGACGACAGGACGCCCGTTCTGCTCCAGATCGGCGAACCGCGCGCCGTGGAACATCTCGCGGTCGTAGACGCGCTCCATGAAGTCGTTCGTGCCCACCGTCGGGTCGATCAGCCATGTCCAGTTCCATGGCAGCAGATAGATGCCCCAGATGTTGGATTCCGTATCCTTGTAGAGGAAGTCCGTTTCGTATTGTCCGAAGGTGGCATCGCGATGGAGGCCATAATATGCGGCTGTGAAGCTGCCGCCCGACACGCCGGCGATCGCGTCGACCTCGCCCAGCAGCGGCCGCGGTCCGACCGAGGTCTGCAATGGGATGTCGCGCAGACCCTTGAGCGCGCCGTAGGAAAACGCCGCGGAGCGCTTCCCGCCGCCGGACATGGCAACGATAACCAGCAGATCCGGCGTTGCCGGCAATTCGGCGAGCGTTTCAAGTCGATAGCCGCCCTTGGAAATGCGCTCGCTGCCTGGCGGCTCGAGCCTGGTCTCCGGCAGGGGTTTGGTGTCGGCGACAATCAGCGACGCGCAGCCGCCGACCGTGAGTGCAAGACACAGCGCGATCGCCGTCGCGGGTGCAGTCTTCATCAGGCAACGATCATTCGCGTGACCCCGCAGCAGTGGCTCGACGGGAATTGGTGCCGCTGCCACGGATCAGCGTCAACACACGCCCCGAGCGGTGTGATCGCTTTACACGCGGTTTGCAGTCAGCGTCCGGTCATCATCAGCGCGGCCAGAACGACCGCCACGGCCAGCAGCGACACGCCGGCCAGAGGCCACTGCCGCAGCGCGCCGTCCATCCACTCCAGCATTGAGCCCGTCGCTCGCGCGAGGCCCTTGGCGTCCTCTGCCACCAGCACCACGACGTCGCCCTCGGGAACCTCCGGCAGGCTGCCGCCCCATCGCCAAAGTCCGATCGCCAACACGCCACCCAGCAGAACCGGCCAGGCCGCCGACCAAAGTGTCGCGGGGGCAAGGGCCTCGGAGACCGTGCCGCCCATGACGGTCAGGTAAAGCGTCCATGGAACTGCGATGGAGGCAAGCGCTGTGGCGAGCCACGGCAAGGTCAGCCGCTCCGCCGCCCTCGGCGCATCGTGCGCCGGCATCGCCACGAGGCGGCGCAGGAAGTGCAGCATCAGAAGCGTGGTCCCGGCCGAGGACAGGGTGGCGAGCAGGCCGACGATGCCCTCGCCCAGGGGCGCCTTCACCGCCAGCTTGGCCAGCGCGCCGCCGGTCAGTGGCAGCCCCCCGAGGCCGAGCGCCAGCACCGCCGCCGGGAGCAGCACCGGCCACATCCGCCGCGCGCCGGTCGCCTGCGCCACGCCGACGGCGAGGAACAGCGCGCCCTTCACCAGCGTGTGGTGCGCCGCGTAGAAGCTCACGGACAGCGCCGACCCCGCCATCGCCGGCGGCGAGCGCCATGCCAAGCACGGCGGCGATCACGCCCATCTGGCTCACGCTGGAAAAGGCCAGCACCGTCCTTGGGTTCGACTGCGTGATGCCGATCGCGACGCCGTAGAAGGCGGACAAGAGCCCGGCGGCGGCCAGCGCCTCGCCCCATCCCGACAGCGCGGTGTCCAGCGGCAGGAAGCGGATCAGCCCGATCACGCCGGCCTTGACCGCCGCGCCGCTGAGCACGGCGGCGGCCGGGATCGGCGCCGCCCGATAGGCGAGCGGCATCCACACATGGAACGGCACAAGGCCGATCTTCACGCCGAAGCCGAGGATCAGCAGCGCCAGGGTCGAATCGCGCCAGGGCGATGCCGGCAATGCCGCCACGGCGTCGCGGATCAGCGTGGACTCGCCGGGCGTGGCCTGCGCCAGCAGCACGAAGGCCATCAGCAGGAAGGCCTCGCCGAGCACCGCCAGCGCCACGTAGATCAGGCCGTAGCGCCGGGCGCGCGGCGTGCCGTCGTCGACGATCAGGCCATACGCCGCAAGGCTGACCATGGAGAACACCAGGTAGAAGCTCACCAGGTCGGCGGCCATGAAGACGCCGATGCTGCCGGCGAGCGTCAGCAGCCACCACAGAGCGAAGCGGCCGCCGTCGGGCCGATCGCCGCAGCCAGGCCGTGGCGTAGCGCCCGCCCGCGATCCACAGCAGCGCGGCGGCCCCGAGCAGGATCGCGCCGGGCACGTCCAGTGCGAGCCGGACGCTCAGCAGCACGGGCGGCAGCACCAGCGCCCCGCCTGGCGCCAGTAGCGCGGCGGCGAGCGCGGGCAGCGGCGCCAGCGCCAGCAGTGCGGGCATCCGCGCCTTGAGCTGCGGCGACAGGCAGGCCAGCAGCATGCCGAGCGGCAGGGCGAGTGCGGCGCCGAGCAGAGCCCCCGCGCCGGTCATCGATCGCGCTCTCGGCTGCGCGGCGCCGCGGTGCTCATCGCGACAGCGCCGCCGGCGGGGCAGGGCGCCCGACCGCGAGCAACTCGGAGGACCGCAGCGGCACGAGGCCCAGCAGCAGTGCGCAGATCGCCAGCGCCAGCACCACGGCCTGCCGGCGGCGCGACACCGGGGCGAGCAGCGTCAGCGGCGCATCGGCGGCGGCCAGCGCCGGGGCGAGCACCCGGAACACGTAGCCGGCCGCCAGCAGCCCGCCGACCAGGATCACCACCGCCCACCACCACTGGCCCTCGGCGACCGCGGCGGTCAGCAGCAACGCCTTCGCGACGAACCCGCCGCTCGGCGGCAGCCCCATCAGCGACATCCCGCCCAGGCCGAACGCGAACACGGTCATCGGCAACGCCCGGCCGATGCCGCCGAACCCGGCGATCCGGTCATGGCCGAGCGCCTCGCCGATCAGGCCCGCCGCCATGAACATCGCCGCCTTGGCGACGGCGTGGGCGACAAGCTGCATTACGCCGCCGGTCCAGGCGGCGGCGTTCCAGACCTGCTCGGCGGCCGATGCGACCGCGAGCGGCGCCGAGGCGAGCGGGAACAGGAAGAACAGGTAGCCGATCTGCGCGATCGTCGAATAGGCGATCAGCAGCTTCAGCCGCGCCTGGCGCAGCGCGAGCACGCTGCCGAACACGATCGCCGCCGCCCCCAGCGCGGCCAGCATCTGCGCCGCGGCCTGGTGCAGCAGCCCGGGCATCGCATCGAACCACAGCCGGACGATCAGGATGAACGATCCCTTGACCACCAGCGCCGAGAGCAGTGCGCTGCCCGCGGCCGGCGCGCCGGCATGGGCGGGCGGCAGCCACAGATGCAGCGGGAACAGCGCGGTCTTGGCGATCAGTCCGGTCGTCATCAGCGCGGCCGCCACCCAGACGACCGGCCCGGGGCGGACCAGGCCGGACAGCAGCACGATATCGAGCGTGCCGTGACCGCCATAGAGCAGCGCCGTGCCCAGCAGATAGAGTGCCGAGCCGATCAGCGCGAACAGCAGGTAGCGCAGCGCCGCCGCCAGCGTCTCCGCGCGTCCGTCCAGGCAGACCACCGGCACCGCGCCGAAGGTCAGCAACTCGAGCGCGACATACAGTGTGAACAGGTCACCGGCGACCCAGACCGTGTTCAGCCCGGCCCAGACGCCCATCAGCAGTGTCCAGAACGCCAGCGGCGCCCGCGCCTCGGGCACGCCCGCGGGCGTCGCGAAGCCATCGCGGGCGAACAGCCCGATCGCGCCGATCACCAGCGCCGTGGTCAGCAGCATGATGGCGGCCAGCCCGTCGGCGCGCAGGGCGATGCCGAGCGGCGGCGCCCAGCCGCCCACCAGATACAGCAGCGGGGTCCGCGATTGCCAGACGCCGGCGACGACCGCCAGGGCGACGGCGAACCCGGCCGCCATCGCTGCCATCGCGACGCGCTCGGCGTGGCGCCCGCCGAGCACCAGCGCCAACACCACGCCGGCCGCCGGCAGGACGACGGCCAGCACGAGCAGGAAGCCGCCCGGAGGTGTCCCTTGGGGAATCAGCGCCCGGCTCCCTCGCCCTGGTCCGGCCGGCCCGGCCCGTCGGCGCGCAGCGTCGCCGCGCCGGTCGCCTGGAACAGCCGCAGCACCAGCGCGACCGCCAGCGCGGTGGCCGAGAAGGCGACGACGATGCCGGTGATCACCATCGCCTGCGGCACCGGATCGCCACCCATGCCGGCGCTGGCGCCCCTGCGGGCGACGACGCCGAACAGGACGAACACGCCGCCGCCCAGCAGGTTGAACGCCAGGATTTTCCGTAATGGCTGCGGATGCACGATGGCGCCGTACAGGCCCAGACCGACCAGGGCCGCGGCGCACAGCCCGAACAGCGTCGCGGCGTTCATCGCCGCGGTTCGCGCGCGGGCGGGCCGGCCACCAGCAGGCCCAGGATCACGGCGATGGAGAGCGTGAGCACGACCTCTATGGCGATGATCACCGGCTTCGTGAAGCCCGCTGGGTAGGACAGGAAGCCGCCCGGCAGGGCGAAGCCGGCGAGCCCCACCGCCAGGAACACCGCCGGCCCAACGACCAGCAGCAGCCGCAGCCGGCCTCGGCCGATCGCGGGTGCCTCGCGCAGTCCGGCGATCATCACCAGCAGCCACATGGCGGCGAGGATCGCGCCGCCCTGGAACGCGCCGCCTGGCGCCACCGCGCCGACCCACAGGATGTAGACCCCCACCACGATCCCGACCGGCGGCAGCACCCGCGCGAGCAGCGCCAGCGCGCCGTCGGGGCGGGTGGGGTGCAGCAGGCGCGGGGCGCCGCCCCAGAAGCGGTCCGGCGCGAGCGACCAGACGCCCACCAGCGCGAGCAGCAGCACGATCTTCTCGAGCAGCGTATCGACCGAGCGGTACGCCATCAGCACCGCAGTCACCGGATTGCCGACGTTAAGCTCGGCCAGGTGCGCCGCTGCCGCCGGCCCGAGGCTGGGCGCCGGGTCGGCCGGCATCAGCACCAGCGCGGCCAGCCCCGCGGAAACCACCGCCGACAACACGCCGGCCAGGATGCGCAGCATCGCGCCGGGGCGCTCGGACGCCGACGGCGCCTCGGTCGGGCGCAGGCGTGCAGCCGCGGTGATTAGCACGGCGCCGGTCACGCCGCTGCCGATCGCGGCCTCGGTCAGCGCCACGTCCACCGCCGCGAGGCGCACCCAGACGAGCGACAGCAGCAGCCCGTAGGCCACGAAGCCGACCACGGCGGCGAAGGTTTCCGCCGCGGCGACGGTCCAGGCCGCCACGGCCAGCGCCAGCAGCGCCAGGCCAGCGTCGAGCACCATCGCGACTGTCATGTCGCCCGGCTGCCACGCCGCATGGCGCGGGCGATCATCTGGCTGACTGTGGCACTGGCCAACTGGGCGAGCAGCCAGACCGCGATCAGCTTCAGCGCGGCGGGATATCCGTCCGCCTGCGGCAGCAGGCCCAGCACCACGAGGCCCAGGCCCAGGTTGTCGGCCTTGGTCAGCGCGTGCAGCCGCGTGAGCGAGTCCGGGAAGCGCAGCAGCCCAACCGTTCCGGCCAGGAAGAAGACGGCGCCGGCAACGACCGCAAGCACCGAGACGATGTCGAGCAGGGTCCTCATCCGCCGCGCGGCGCGTCTCGAGTATGCTCGTCCGGCGGGGACGCGCTGTTGACGAAGGCCAAGGCGGCGAAGGCGGCGAGCAGCGCCAATATCAGCGCGGCATCCACCGCCGCCGGCACGCCGGTGCCCGCGCCCAGCAGCAACAGCGCCGCGATGCCGCCGGTGCCGAGCAGCTGGGCCGACATGACGCGATCCGCATCCGTGGGCCCTTGCAGGATGCGCACCAGCCCCAGGGCGACCATCGCCAGAATGAAGCCGGCGGCGGCGATCAGGAACTCAGCCATGGTCCGCCGCCCCCCCGGCCGCGCGCGCGAACAGCGCCTCGTCCGCCGCCATCTGTTCCGCCACCGGTTGGCCGGTATCGAGGCAGTGCACCAGCAGCCTGCCGTCTGCGGTCGCGTCCACCGGCAGCGTGCCGGGCAGCAGGCTTGCCAGCGCGCAGAACGCATCGCGCGCCGAGCCGGGCCGAAGCTGCGGCGACACGGTCACGAAGCCAGGTCGGAGCGGCAGGCGCGGGTCGAACGCGCGCCACGCGACGTCGATCCCCGCCATCGCCGACTGGCCGGGGAAGCGCAGCGCCAGCCTGGCGATGCCGGCCGGCGACAGGCGTCGCTCGCTGTGTGGGAGCAGGCGCAGGCTGGTCCAGGTCGCGCCGACGACAGCGACGACGATAGCCGGAAGATCGCCAGCATCGAACCCGGCAAGCACCAGCCAGAGGACCAGGAATCCCGCGCCGCGCGTGACGGCAGACCTGCTCACGGGGTCAGCCGGAATGGCATTCTCCCCCTCCCCTTGCGGGCTTGGGCCGCGAAGCGGACCAAGGTCGGGGGGAGGGGAAGCCTAGGCACAGGGCAGGGTGGCCGCGTGGCGACCGAGGCTCTTGTCGGACGTGCCGCCCCCTCCCCCCTTCCCCCTCCCGCAAGGGGAGGGGGAGAACCGTGCGCCGGCGCCAAGTCATCGGCTGGTCCGATCGGCGTCTCCCACCCCCGTCGGTCCCCACCCTCAGTCGCCATGCGCCTGCGCCAGCACTTCGTCATGCGCGGGCGATTCCGTGATGCGGAACCAGGCCACGTAGAGCGCGGGAAGAAAGATCAGCGTGACGACGGTGCCCACCAGGAAGCCACCCATGATGGCGAACGCCATCGGGCCCCAGAAGATCGTCGCCGCGATCGGGATCAGGCCGAGCACCGTGGAAACTGCCGTCAGCATGATCGGGCGGAAGCGCGATACGCTCGCCTCGATCACCGCCTCCCAGGCCGGCTTCCCTTCGCCGCGCTCGAGCTCGATCTGTTCGATGAGGATAACGGCGTTGCGGGCGATCATGCCGATCAGCGCGAGGATGCCCAGGATGGCCACGAAGCCGAGCGGCCTTTGAAAGACCAGGAGACCTGCGACGACACCGGTCATCGCCATCGGGACGACGATGAGCACGAGGAAAAGCCGACCGAAGCTCTGCAGCTGGATCATCAGGAAGGTGATCATCAGCAGCAGCATCAAGGGGACGACGGCGATGACCGAGGCCTGCGACTGTGCGCTCTCCTCGACGGTTCCGCCGACGGCGATGTGGTAGGACTCGGGCAGGGCGGCATTCAGTTCCGCCACCGCCGGCGCGAGCCTGGCGACGATGCTTTCGGGCAGCGCGCCGGGCGACACGTCGGCCAGCACGGTCAACGTGGGCACACGATCGCGGCGCCAGATCAGGGGGAACTCCTGGTCGAAGGCGAAGCTGGCAAGCTGGCTGAGCGGCACGGTCCGTCCGTTCGGCAGCGGAACCTGTACATTGCGCAGCGTCGCGAGCGAGACGCGCTGCTCATCGGTCGCGCGCGCCACGACGTCGACCAGATAAATGCCATCGCGCAGCTGTGTGACGGTCGAACCGGTGACCACGGAGTTCAGCACGGCCGCCAGCGCCTGCGAGCTGAGACCCAGCAGTCGCGCCTGATCCTGGTCGATGTTGATCCGGACCATCCGGGCCGGCTCCATCCAGTCGAAATTGACGTGCCTGGCGTCGGGATCGCCCGCCACGACGCCGGCAAGTCGCAATGCGATGTCGCGCACCTGCGACGTGTCCGGACCACTGACACGATACTGGATCGGCCAGCCGACCGGCGGCCCGAGGCCCGAGCGGAGACACACTCGACACGACGCTGGGAAACTGGGTGGCAAGCACGCTCTCGAGCCGCGTGTGAAGCCGCTCACGCGCGGCCACGTCCTTGGCGATGACGACAGCCTGGGCAAAGAAGTCGTTGGGCAATTCCACGGCGAGCGGCAGGTAGAAGCGAATGGCGCCCCGGCCGACATAGGTGCTCCAGCTCGCGACGTCGGGATCCGTCTTGAGCACGTCGTCCAGTTTCTTGGCGAGGTCGTCGGTCGCGAAGATCGAGGCGTTCTGCGCCAGCCGGAGATCGACCAGCAGCTCCGGGCGGTCCGACGGCGGGAAGAACTGCCGCGGTATGAGCGGCGATGCCAGGAGCGCCACGACGAGGCAGGCGACCGTGACCCCGATCGTGATCCAGCGTGCCCGCATCGCGCCGAGCAGCAGGCCACGGAATACGCCGAGGATGCGGCTGGGCCTGGTCTGCTTCGACGTGTCCGGCTTGGCGAGCATGACCACGCCGAGCAGGGGTGCGAACAGCACCGCCACGAACCAGGACATGATAAGCGCAAGGCCCACCACGACGAAGATCGAGAACGTGTACTCACCGGCGGAGCTTTTCGCGAATCCGATCGGCACGAAGCCTGCGGCGGTGATGAACGACCCGGTCAGCATCGGCACCGCCACCGTCTTGTAGGCGTATGTCGCCGCCTGCTCCTTGCCGTCGCCGGCGGCAAGTCGCGAGGTCATCACATCGATCGTCGTCATCGCGTCGTCGACCAGGAGGCCCAGCGCGATGATGAGCGCGCCGAGCGAGATGCGCTGCAGGTCGATCCCGAAGAACTGCATGAAGGGGAAGACGACGGCTAATGTCAGCGGGATGGAAAGCGCCACCACCATGCCGGCCCGCATGCCGAGGCTGACGAAGCTCACCGCCATGATGATGGCGATCGCCTGCCAGAGCGAGGTGGTGAAGTCGCTGATCGCGTGCTCGACCACATGCGGCTGGTCGGCAACCAGGATGGGCGTGATGCCGAGCGGCAGATCGGCGCTGATCCGGTGCATCGCCTGCTCGATGTTCCGGCCAAGCGCGAGAATGTCGCCGCCCTCGCGCATGGAGATGGCGAGACCGATCGCCGGCTTGCCGTTGACGCGGAACAGGGGCTGCGGCGGATCGGCGAAGCCGCGGCGGATTTCGGCGATGTCGCGCAGGCGGATCATGCGGCCGTTTGCGACGAAGTTGATGTTCCGCAGGTCCTGTTCGGATTCGAATGCGCCGGTGACGCGCAGCAGCAGCTTTTCATCGCCCGTCTGGATGGTGCCGGCCGGGCTGACGACGTTCTGCGCCTGCAGGGCGGCGATCAGTGCGGAGCGGTCGATGCCGAGGCCGGCGAGCTGCTCCATCGAGAACTCGACGAACACCCGCTCGTCCTGCGCGCCGAGCATCTCGACCTTCGATACGTCGGGGACCAGCAGCAGCCGTGAGCGAATTGCGTCGACCTGGTCACGCAGCTCGCGCGGTGTGAACCCGTCCGCGGTGAAGCCGTAGATGATGCCGAAGGTATCGCCGAACTCGTCGTTGAATCCCGGGCCGACGACGCCGGCGGGCAAGGTGTGGCGCATGTCGCCGACGCTCTTGCGGACATGGTACCAGATGTCCGGCACCTCGGCGGCCGGCGTCCTGCCCTTCAGGTTGACGAAGATGGTGGTGAGGCCCGGGCTCGTGTAGCTGCGCAGGAAGTCGAGATTCGGCGTCTCCTGCAGCGTGCGCTCGATCCGCTCGGTGACCTGCAGCAGCGTGTCGTTGATCGTGGCGCCCGGCCATGCGGCCTGCACGATCATCGTCTTGATGACGAAGGCCGGGTCCTCGTTGCGGCCAAGGCTTCGGTAGGAGGTCAACCCCGGCCAGGATCGACGCGATCATCATGTAGACGACGAACGAGCGATGGCGAAGCGCCCATTCGGACAGATTGAAACCCACTAGGTCACCGGCCCGAGCAGGCGAACCGTCTGCCCCGGATGCAGGGCCTGCACGCCGGCGGTGACGACGATGTCGCCCTTGTCCAGACCATGGGCGACGACGACCGTTCCCGGATCAAAGCGCAGCAGCTCGATGTTGCGCAGCGAGACGGTCAGCTTCGACGGATCGACGATCCAGACCGCGGGCTGGCGATTGAGCTCGGTCAAGGCGGAGGCGGGGATCGCAATCACCTTGTCCGATTCCAATTGCACGATGCCGTTCACCGTCGAGCCGAGCAGCATGGCCGCCGGCGGATCGGTCAGCCCGACCTTGACCTGGAACGTCCTCGTCACCGGATCGGCCTGCGGGGCAACCTCGCGGACGCGCCCGATCGTCGTCACAGCGGGATCGTCCGTCAGGCGTATCGTGACCCGCGGATCGCCGGGCGCCGACCGCAGCACCTGGGCGGGCACATCGAACACCGCGTCCCGCCCGCCCTGCCGCGCGAGCTGCACGATCATCTGCCCTGCCTGCACCACCTCGCCCGGCTCCGCGCCGCGCGCCGTGATCGTTCCGCCGGCATCGGCCTGGAGCACGGTGTAGCTGACGCGGTCGGCAGCGATCCTCACCTGGACCTCGCCGTCATCGACCTGCGCCTGGGCCGTCCGCAACGCCTTCTCCGCCAGATCGAACTGGGCCCGTGGCGTATGTCCTTGCGCCAGCAGCGTGTTCTGCCGTTCGAACGCCGCACGCGCCTGGGTCAGTTGCGCCTGTGCGGCGGTCAGGCTGGCCTGCGCCGAGCGAAGTGCATTCAGCTCGTTCTGCGGATCCAGTCTGGCGAGTTCCTGCCCAGGCTTGACATGGTCGCCGACGTTGACGAACCGGTCGGTCATCCGCCCGCCGATCCGGAACGCCATGGATGCCTCGTCTTCCGCCTGGATATGTCCGGTCAGCGTGACCGTCTCGCCGGCATCCTGCCGCTCGGCCGTTATCGTCCGCACCGGTCGCGGATCGGGAGCCTCGGCCTTCTTTTCCGGCCCGCATGCTGCCATCCCGACGGCAACAGCCGGCAGCAAACAGGTCCAAAGCCATCGGTGTTTCATTGTAACGAGTTGTTCGAGATCGCCCCGTCTCATTCCCCGCCCCTGCGCCGCTGTCCGGTCAGACCTCCGGCTTCGATACAAACAGGTTCATTCCCAGCTGCGCGGCAAGAAACCTGGCGACAAGCTGACCCTTGACACTGTTGCCGGCATGGTCGAGCGGCGGAGCGAACGTTCCCAGCCCTCCCTTGCCCGGAGAGACAGTGACGATCCCCCCGCCGATGCCGCTCTTGCCCGGCAGCCCTATGTCATAAAGCCAGTCCCCGAGGTCTCGTAAAGTCCGGCAGTCGCCATTGCCGCCAATGCATAGCGACAACTGTCGGCATCAACAACCTGCTGTCGGGTCAGCGGATTCACGCCACCGTCGGCCAGCGTCGCACCCATGACCGCGAGATCCCGCGCCGACACGTTGAGCGAACATTGTCTGGTGTACAGATCGGTCGCTTCCGCAGGATCGAGGTAGATCCGCCCATAGCTCTGCAGCAGGCGGGCGATGCTCTGGTTGCGGAAATTGGTTTCGGACGCAGAGGCATAAACCTCGGCATTGAGCGACAGCGTGCGGCCGGCAAAACGCGACAGCCCATCGTGGATAAACTGCCAACGCGCATCGACAGTCGTGCCGGACACAAGGCTTGTGGTCGCGATCGCGCCGGGATTGACCATCGGGTTCGTCCGTCCGTCGCGGCCCTGCTCGATCGCCGACAGTGCATTGAACGGCAGCCCGGTACTGTTCACGCCCAGCCTGTCCCGCGCCTCCTCGGCCCCGAGGCATTGGCAGACCAGAGCGAAGACGAAGGGCTTCGACACGCTCATGATCGAGAATTCATGGTCTGCATCACCGGCCGGATAGACATTGCCGCTGGTCGCCGACGACGCACACGCCGAACAGGTCGCTGGGCACTCTTGCGAGTGCTGGATAGACATCCGAGTTCCTGCCCTCGGTATTTCCCCTGAAGCGGTCGTATGCGCGCTTCACGGTCGCCATAACCAGATCGGGGGTCGGCAGGTGACCGGTGGATATGTAGCCGGGCCCAGCCGCCGCATTGGCCTCAACATGCGTGCTGGCACCGAGTCGTTCCGATGTCATTCGCCGATCACCCTGTTTCGCTCGACGCGAAGGGTAGAGCCTTCCTGCAAGGTTGCGACACCTTCCGCGAATCGTGCACCATGGTCGTCACATTAGCAATCTGCACGATACTGGCGATACGCTCAGAATCCCGCGATTGGGCCACCCATCCCAATCCTGGCCGGCTGTATCGCGATTCTCGCATCTGCGGAAATCAGCGCAGACAGTGCAGAGAGTCAAATGGTAATGGACGAAGGAGAGGAAGACGACCGATCTCCTTGCTTGCCGCTGACAGCGTTCGCAGTCTCACGAGTGATGGTGCATGAGCTTCCTGACCACGTTTCCCGAAGACGTTTATCCGACCCATCGGCTGGCCGAGACGATCGAGACAGATGCATTCGACATCGAGCTGGCACAGGCACTCATGTGGATGTCACAGGCCGCCTACGAAACCACGGCGGACCGATCCGAGGTGGGCGCGGAGCGCAAACTGGAGCGCATTCTGGACCGGTGGGGCTTCGCATGCCGCGCGAGGCTCAGTCAGGGCGGCACGGAGGGATTCGTCGCCGAGAGCGAGACGACCCTCGTTGTTGCGTTCGCAGGTACCGACCCGGTGGTAGCGGCCAACTGGATCACGGATTTCAACATCCGCACCGGGTCCGGAGGCGTTCACCGCGGCTTCGCCGACGGCGTCGAAGGCGTTTGGCCCGCTCTGGTCGCGGCGCTCGCGGGGACCACCAAACGCATTTTCCTGGTCGGCCACAGCCTCGGCGGCGCGCTGGCAGTCGTGGCAGCCTGGCGTCTCACGGCGACGATCAGGGATCGGCGGACCGGATGCCAGCGCGGCGCGCGTATCGATGTGGGGCGCATCGCGGGTGTCCTCACCTTCGGCATGCCGCGCGCCGGCGATGAAGCGTTCGCGGCGGCCTACAGGTCGCGCGGCCTGTGGCAGAAGACGGCCCGCCTGGAATATGGCAGCGACATCGTCCCGTCGCTTCCGCCCGCCGCAGACCGGGCAGCTCGCCTTCCGCCACGTCGGGCCTGGCGCTTCACTGCCCGCACGGCGGTCAATTCAAGGATTCGCTGCCGCCGCGGGACGATCCTGATGATCGCGATCGACCTGGCGCAGCTGGAGGAACTGCTCGGCATCACCGACCGCGGAACGTTGCACAACGTCCGGGAGGCCTGGGACCGCATCCTGGACCATGGCGTTCCGCGTTCCCCGGCCGGTGGCACAGCCACGCTGATCATCGACAGGCTGCCATTTTTCCTCCGGGATCATTTGCAGGACTGCTACCTCGAAGCCCTTGGCTGGTCCTTCGCGCGGCCTTCGGAGTCCCGAGTGTCCATCAGCGCCGATGATGCCGATGCGTTCGCGCACGCATCGGAGGTCCACATCGAGGAAGGCACGCGGCGGCCTTTCGGCACTGCTGCGGCGAATGCTTCCCGGCGGATGACTGAATGAGCGGCTTGCCGCAATCGTCGTGGCCGCGTATCGCCATCGCAGCCTCGACATCGCCGGCTGCCCGTGATGGACTGCTTCGCGTCTCAGATCGGGCACCCACGAGCCGCCTTCGTCAGTCAATATCCGCAGTTGTGCGCGCCGGCTTTCGCGTTGTCGCGCCAACGGGCATTGAGGAACATCACACCGAATGGCACCCGCCGAAGGCTCCAGCACAATGCGCGATCCAATCCAGAGAGCACGCCGAACAAGCGACCGCGGGCTCCGTGCGATGGTTGGCGTTGGAACCGCAATTCTCGTGGTCGCCGCCCTGGGCATCGCCGCGCCCGTCTTCGCGCCGCTGACCTTCGCGCTGTTCATCATCGCGATCGTCTGGCCCTTGCAGGCGCGGCTGCAGGCGCGGCTGCCGAAGCTCGTGGCGCTTGCGATCAGCATGCTCGCGACCATCGTGGTCATCGGCGCCTTCGCCTGGGTGATCACCTGGGGGCTCAGCCGGGTCGGACGCTACATCGTCACCGACGCCGCCCGGTTCCAGCTTCTTTACAACCAGATGACCGAATGGCTCGAAGGGCATGGCATCGTGGTTGAGAGCATCTGGGCCGAGCATTTCAACGTCGGCTGGGTGCTCCGAGCATTCCAGGAGATCACCACAAGGGTAAACGGCACGCTGAGCTTCTCGCTCGTCGTACTGATCTACGTCATCCTGGGCCTCATGGAAGTCGACGACGCGGCCCGCAGGCTCCGCGGCATGAAGAACCAGGAAGCCGGACGGGTGCTGCTGACCGGCGGCGCCCGGACCGCCGCGAAGTTCCGGCGATACCTTCTGGTCCGCTCGCTGATGAGCGTGGTGACGGGTTTCCTGGTGTGGGGTTTCATCTCGCTCTGCGGACTTCCGCTCGCGCAGGAATGGGGCGTGATCGCCTTCGCACTCAACTACATCCCGTTCATCGGCCCATTGGTCGCAACGGTTCTGCCGACACTCTTCGCCATCGCGCAATTCGAGGCCTGGCAGAACGCGATCCTGGTCTTCGGATGTCTGAACCTCATCCAGTTCCTTGTCGGCAGCTATCTCGAGCCCCGGATAGCCGGCAGCATTCTTTCGATGTCGCCATTCATGGTGCTGTTCGCTGTCTTCTTCTGGACCTTTCTGTGGGGGATCGCCGGCGCGTTCATCGGCGTTCCCATCGTGATCGCGGTCCTGACCATCTGCGAGCAGCATGCATCGAGCCGCTGGGTGGCGGAGCTTTTCGGAGCGCCCGCCGTCGCACGCGACTGATGGGCCGCCGGCCGGCCGGCGCACCGAAGGAGACACCGATGACGCCGATCCTCGATCCGCGAAACGGCGACATCGAGGACGATGCTTCCAGCACCAAGCGGCGATCGATGCTCTCGTTGGCGGGCAGCCTGCTCGCGGAGATCAGCCTGCCGAAGCTCGCCATTGCCTGGATGCTGCTGATCGGCTTTCCCGGCCTGCTGCTCGGAGCGGCGCCGCTTCTGGTCTCGATCTGGATCGCCGCGGTCTGGTCCCATGCCGCGAACATCTTCTACGAAATCCTGCCGGTGCTGTTGCTGCCGCCGCTCATGGCGATTGGCTGGTTCGGGGGCCGGCCACTCCTGCGGCTTGCCGAAAGCAGCTTCTGGTCGTTGAACGCGTTGGCCGTTCAACCCGCCTATATCGTGTTTCGCGAGGGCATTCGGCACCTTGCCGAACAGCTGCTTGCGTCGCGGATCGAGCGAGGCCCGCCGCGGCTCCATTTCGCGCAGGCGCCGCGGCGGCATCGGGTCTCGCTGATCTGCGGGCTTGGGCTTCGGCGTCATCGATCCTGGTGTGGCCCGCTACGCGATGGGTCGGCAGCCTGGCGGATCTTACGCCGCTGCACCGGTTGGTGCCCGTCGTGTTGGCGAACAGTGTTGTGCTCATCTCCGGCTATTTTGCGGTGGCGGCGCTGATCTGGGGCATCGCCGATGCGACGATGGCCCAGCCGCGCGACCTGCGCGACTTTGCGGCGCGAACAACCGGCTGGCCGAACCTGGCGCGTCGCACATCTGTCGGACATCCATACGGTCGGCGAGCGCTACGGATTTCGCATCGAGAGCGGCAGGTCCGGTCCACGCGGCAACGAGCGACTGAGGCAGACGCTGGCGCGGCTGGATGAGATCCATGCGGCGCATCCGCTGGACGTGATCCTGATAACGGGAGACCTGACCGATGCCGGCCGCTCCGCGGAGTGGGCCGAGTTCTTCGCTGCGTTGGCCGCTTACCCACGACTGGTCGAATTGGTGATCGCGCTGCCGGGCAACCACGACGTCAACGTGGTGGACCGCGCGAGCCCTGCCCGGATGGACCTGCCGACGAGTCCCATGAAGCGGCTGCGTCAGGTCCGGACGATCTCCGCACTCGGAATGCTGCAGGGCACGCGGCTTCAGGTTGTGGACAGCAAGGCAGGCAAACTCGGCGGCACCCTGGCCGATGCGCTGAAACGGCACGGCGGCGAGATGGCCGCCTTCGCCGACAATGGATCGGCACGCCTGTCGAGATCATTGGCCGGGCTGTGGGCGACGATCTTTCCCATGGTCATGCCGCCGGACACGGACGATGGGCTCGGGATCGTCGTGTTGAACTCCAACGCCGAGACGCATTTTTCGTTTACCAATGCGCTGGGCCTGGTATCGGCCGAGCAGGCCCGCGCCTTCGAGATTGCCGCCAGACAATATCCGCGCGCCTGCTGGATCGTGGCTCTGCACCATCACGTCATCGAATACCCCAGACCCGCCAAGGCGTTGTCGGAGCGCATCGGGACGGCGCTGATCAACGGCAGTTGGTTCATCCGTCGGCTGCAGCATCTGGCCGACCATGTCGTGATCATGCATGGTCATCGGCATATCGATTGGATCGGGGAGTGCGGGGGCCTTCTGATCGTATCCGCGCCTTCCCCCGTCATGGAGGCGACCGATTGCCCGGAAACCTATTTCTACGTGCATACTCTTGACCATTGGCACGGATGGACGGCTCAGGCTGCTGAATCCTGAGCGGATCGGCGTGCGCGGACAGCCAGGTTGCCGACGAAGCATGGACGTAATGTTGCTGCCATCGAATCCCGTCGGCCCTACGCTTGTTCCGCTCCGACAAACGGGTCGCTACCCGGCGGCGCTGCGGGATCCTCCGACGCTGTCGCGCGCGCCACTCAGCCAATGACACGATTGCCAGCGCGTTGAACGCGGTGGGTTAGAAAGCGCGGAGGCAATCGCTTAAATTGCGGGCCTCGGCGCTGACCCGATCCCTCGGCGTCGCCGCCGGTGCCAGTCCGGCCAAAGCAGCGGCCCGCACGTCACTCGGGCTCATGCCAAATTCCTGCCGGAAAGCCCGGCTGAAGCCTGACGCGTCAGCGAAACAAAATTCTTCGGCAATCGCCGCGATTCGCTTGGTGTTCGACACATCGCACAGAGCCGCATGGCCGTCCAATAGACGCTGGCGCTGGATGTAGCGAGACACACCGTTCTCGCTTTCCAAAAGACGGTATAGCTGAGACCGGGAGGTGCCCACTTCGCGGCACAGTGTGTCGGGTCCCAGAGACGGCGAACGCAGGTGGCTGCGGACAGCCCGCCGCACCTTTTCCAGCCGGCCGAGGCCGATCTGGCTTGCGGCGATGGCTATCCGATCGGGCGACGGCGCGATGCAGGCCCCGACCATCGCGCGGACGGCACCCGTCAGCCGCGACAGATCCTCGGACGTCAAATTCGGAAGATTTCGCTCCAGCAGGAGCATGTAATCGGCGAGCAGGTTTCCGAGCGGCGTGTTGAGCACCGTCCCCCGCGCCGCATCGAGCATCGGCGCAATCTCGCAGAAGCTATCTCGCGCCAGGTAGAACTGCAGGCGGTCATCCTGGCTCCGTTTGCTTGCCAGTTCACTCCCCAGCGACAGGACGAATGGCACTCCGGCAGGTGCCTCCAGCGATGCGTCGTCGGTGCTGACGGCGGTGGTGACGCGACGTCCGAGGGTGATGACCCAGTGATCCACCGGGTTGCGCCGTATCAGGGACTTCGTGCGGGTGACCTGTATCGCGGGAGCGGAGACACGGCTGACCCCAAGCCCGTCCAGCTGCCACAACTGGGTCTCCGCCGCGAAGCCCTGATCGTGCGTTTGCTGAGGTACCACTTCGAACACGGAGTGGAACCAGGTGCGCCAAGCTTCGAATTGATCCGGCGCCGGCAGCGAGTGAGTGGCGAATCTCTCTGGAGTCATCGTTTCCTGACCCGGTCACTCCAGCGCTGAGGCTCAGGTGCGTAGCAAGAACAGTCGTGACGATTGGCCAGTCGATACTTAGCCCGCATTATTCGTAGCCACCCATTGACACTCCGCCGCCACGAAAGTCATTCCATCTCCGGTTGTGCGGACATGTCGTCGCGCGGCCACTTTCCGGTGGTCGTTGCGGGAGGCTTGGGTCTCGGTTGGAGGTTGACGGAACGGGCGATGGGCGGGGCGGCGGCCCCGCGGCTCAGACGGTCAGGCGCGGCAAACGTCCCAGCATCAGTGTGAAGATGACCTGATCCGGCGTGCTGGTCGGCAGGTGCAGCTTGATCTGCCGCTTCAGGTCCACCACGCGAACGGCGAGCTTGACCAGTCGCAGGCGCAGAGTATCGAACTGCATGACGCGCCACGATGAGCGTCGCGGCATCAGCATGCGCAGGTGCCACATCATCCAATAGGCGCCGGCATGCAGGAACAGCCGCAGCTGGTTGGCGCTCGAGGTGTGGCACGAGGTGCGGTCGGCCGCCAGGTGGGTCTTGAACGACTTGATATGGTTCTCCGCCCGGCCGCGCTGGCAATAAACCTTTTCATAGATGGTGCGAGGCGTACCGGCATCGAGGTTGGTGGCGATGAAGCGCGTGTCCACGCCGTCGGGCCCAGCTTCGATGCGGGCGATGATGCGTTCGACGCGATCCCAACTCGCGGCGCCGTCGTAGAATTCCTTGAACCGCCGGAGCTTGTCGGGACCACCCGCGGCGGCGAAGCGCGCCGCCGTGCACTGCTCCAGGGTGTCGATATGACGCCGCAACGTCGTCGTCGTGGCGACACCGAGGACGTAATCAACGCGGTTGGCGCGGCAGAAGCGGAGCACTTCGGGCGTGCAATAATGGCTGTCGCCGCGCAGCAGGATCTCGACCCGAGGCCAATGGCCGCGAATGCGCGCGATCAGGCGACGCAGCAGCGTCACGATCTCGCGCCCGTCCGGACGTCGCGCCGGGCGCAGCACGGCACCCACCAGGCGACCGTCGCCATCGAACACCACGATCGGCTGGAAGCCGTACTCATCGTAGTAGGCGTTGAACAGCCGCAACTGCTGGCCGCCATGAGCCGCATCGAAGGTATCGTCAACGTCCAGCACGATCCGGCGCGGTACGTGGCGGAAGCTGTCGCAGTAGAAATCGACCATGGCGTAGCCCATGCGCAGCAGGGTGCGCTTGTCCGGCAGGTTCTCCAGTCGCGAGATCGTCGGCTGCGAGCACAATGCGCCGTCTTCTGGCAGGCGTCCCATCGCCAGCTTGAACATCGGATCATGCCGCAGCGCATCAGCATCGTTACCGTCTTCGTAGCCCGCGGCGATCATCAGCATGCGGAAGCGGACGATCTCGTCGAGTTGGTGGGTGACCTGTTCCGGCACACGCGGGTCGGCGATGCAGCCCGCCACGCGAGCGGCGATGCCAAGCCGCTGTTCGATCTCCCGCAGTGCCAGAAGACCGCCGTCGGACGACAGCAGGCCACCGTCAAAACGAGCGATGATTGGTTTGCCAGCAACCGGCGACAACCCCGGCAGCGACGTGGCAGATGCAACTTTGGCGCGCATGGTGTTTCAGCTTTCCGATGGGAATCGGTCCGACACCAATTCCTACATCGGATCAACAGGTTGTACCAGACCCTTCAGATGCGCTGCATAATGCGGGCTAGCACTCGGCGCAGGGGATGGCCAGTCAACTGGATAGCTGGTCGAGTCGCACTGTCGAATCGTACTGCGATGATCTTTCAGTACCGGACGTGAATCTCTCAGCTCATCTGGCTCCCACGATCCGACGAACGGAGCTACCTTTGTCAGCCGTTCCGGCCCGGTCGATCATGACAATTCGATCGAGCCGCGGCATCGAACGAAAATGCTGTCAATGTCCATCGTGGAGTGCAACGACGCCTGCCGGGTCGCGTTGCGGTTCGTGGACGGAACGGTCGCCGCTCGCGCCACTGCAGCCCACATCGAGGCGCGCTGGGCCGCTTGCGGCTCCCTTGGCGTATGGCATGTGCTACTGCAGTACCTGCAGGACTTCAGTTGGCTCGTTCGGGGTCACGCCGTTGACGCCGCAGCGAAAGCCCGACGCTGTCACATCAATGCATCGTCCGCCAAGGAATGCCGAGACGTGAACGTCAAGCGCTCCACAAGGTCCTGCACCCCTTCGCGCCGATGTCCTGACGCGCGATTCGGAGGATGGCCACACGTTGGGGCGGCGCAACAGCCTCGTCCCGGATCACCAGAGGATCCCCGGCCGGCATCGTCACCGGAACGGCCAGCAACTGGCCGCTTGCAATGAGCGAGCGTGGCGACTGATCACCGTGTTCATCCCAGTTGCCGACGACGGGCGCCGGGAAACCACTGCACGCGAACGCCACGGCCCATCGATCTCGTGCAGCCGCCGAGGTTGGACAGTGGACACGATGCCGTGGGCGCCAAGAGATCAGCGATCTTCGGAAACCGCCCCTGTTGGTTCAGGCTGCGGGAGTTCGCCGGAACCGCCGAGTTGATCATGTGCAAGCGCCGCCGCCTGAGGCGCCAGGATCCCGAACGTCCGCTCCAGGTGCCGCGGTGCCGCCACCATCAGGTGTCCCGCCCCGGCGACGATCGCCAGAAGGAGCGCCGCGGCAGCCATGAAGTAGAACACGCCGTCGATGCCGAAGCGCGCCATGAGGATCGCGCCGATGAGCGGGCCCAGCACCGAACCCAGCCCGCTCACCAGGATGAGCCGGCCGCTTACCGCCACGACCCGATCGGCCGGCATCCGGTCGTGCGCGTGGGCGACGCAGACAGGGTAAAGGGTCGACATGAAGCCGCCAAGCAGCGCCGCGGCAGGCAGCACCACCTGCAGGGCGTGTGGCAGAAGCACCATGGCAACGGCGATGACCGCGAAGCCGAGGCCAAGCGCGGCCAGCACGGTGCGCCGGTCGAAGCGGTCCGAGATGCGGCCGACCGGGACTTGGAAGGCAAGCCCGCCAAGCACGGCCACCAGCATGAACAGGGCGATTGTGGAGCGGTCAATGTCCTCGCCCTGCATCCACGCCGGTACCAGCGAGTAGAAAGCGCCTGTGACGAGCCCGCTCAGCACGCAGCCGACGACCGCGACGGGTGCCGCGCGGGACAGGTGGCCATAGGGCAGCGTTGCGACGGCGGTCGTCGCGGGCGGTTCAGCCCGGGCTGTGCTCACCACGACCAGCGCCGACGCGAACAGGGCAACGATCGCACTGAACGGCGCCTCCGTCTCGATCGCAGCCCGGCCGATCAGAAGCTGTCCCGCCGCAAGGGCCAGGAAGGTGCCAACCATATAGATTGCAAAAACGCGTCCGCGCGCCGACGGTTGGGCCTTGGCGTTCAGCCAGCTCTCGGTCGTGACGAAGACCCCGGCACAGCCGAATCCGACGACCGCGCGCAGGACCAGCCAGGGCAGCGGTCCCACCAGCAGCGGCATCAGTGCGGTCGCGGCGGCAACCAGGCCGGCAAACGCGGCGTAGGCGCGGATGTGCCCGACCCGTTCGATGATGCGGCCGCAACGCGTCGCGCCCAGGGTAAAGCCGACGAAATAACTGCTGAGCACCAGACCGGCCATGGTCGCGTCGAAGTTCTCGATCGCCACCCGCAGGGAGATGAAGGTGCCGAAGAAGCCATTGGCGAGCTGGATGGCGCTCGTCGCAATGATGAGCGTCCCGATCTGGGCGCGCATCGACCCGTCCGATTGCATCGGCTTTCCTCCCTCACGCGGCGACTACGGAGTCTCGCGCCGCAGGGCTCCGAACCGTTGCCGACTTCGTCCTCGAGAAGGTCGAGCAACACCTTCGGACAGCACATCACGGCAATCTTCTGCCAGCAAGGTCCTCTGGTCGTGCCGTGGCCAGCTCGTGGTCTGTCCGGTGTTCCCTAGCTCGTGGAGTGTAAGGTTATGCGGACCACCGGAGGTGGGGAGTTGGGTGCGCCTGGGGAGCGTAAGCCGCAATACGCTCGATGCCGAACCGTTTCAGCCCGGCCGAGCTGCGTAAGCATGGTCTTCGACACGCGATCTCCGCCTTCGCCATCAGGACGTTGTGAAGCGGCGTGGCGTCACCCGCCCGAGGACTTCTCCGTCTGGGCAGGCACCGGAGCCGTCGCGGCCGGCGTGGCGTGCGGCGCCGGTGTCCTGTCGATAGCGCCGGTCATCGGAATAAAGAAGACGCCCATGTCACGCTTCGAGTGGATCTTGCCCTCCGCGTCCTTGGTATACACGTACAGGACCTGTCCACGCTTGAACGGCTGGCCGATCGGGATCACCAGCCGTCCGCCAGGCTTCATCTGCTTGAACAGATCGGGCGGCGCGTATTGCGCGGCGCAGGTCACGATGATGATGTCGAAGCCGCCCTGCACCTCGGGCCAGCCGTAATAGCCGTCGCCGACCCGCGTGTGCACGTTGTCGTAGCCGAGCGGAGCGAAGATCCTGCTTACCGCCTTGCCCAGCGGTTCGATGATCTCCACCGAGTAGGCCTGCCTGACGATGCGCGAAAGCAGCGCGCTCTGAAAGCCGCTGCCGGTGCCGATCTCCAGCGTCACGTCCGTGGGTTTCGGCTGACAGACCTGCGTCATGTAGGCCTGCCCGAGATAGTCCGACAGCGCCGACCCATACCCCAGGCCCCACGGCTTCGGCGTGTCCTCGTAGGCGTCGCCAGGCGTGGCCCGGCGCTCGGAATAGAGGTAGTGAAAATACTCGCGCGGGACGGTCTCGAAGGCCGCCATCACGGCCGGATCGGCAGTGCCCAGGCGCTCCTTCAGATAGGCCTCGATATGCCGCAGCACGCCCGGCTTGCGCTTCTGGATGGCGTCGAACTGTGCCTCGGTGAGGCTGGCCGGTCGGCCCGAGGCCGCCATCGCCGTCTCGTAGGCGGTTCTCGTCCAGGGCGGTGCGGCACGCCCCGGTCGTGCCAGGCAAAGCGCGCCGGCGGCGGAGATCACTCCGCGGCGCGTGATCGGGCCGAAAACAGTTGCCAAGCGCGGCTCTTCCTTGCTGCTGGGAACGACACAAGGGCGATGACATACAGCACCGCGGCGCACAACAGAACCCGGCTGAACCCGGCTTCGCGCGCGATCAGGTTGGCGAGCGGCGTCGCCACCACCGAGAATGCTCCGTTCAGTCCCCAGGCCCAGGGCAGGAACCCGCCGGCGCCGGTGCCCGACAGCCCGAGCGGGAACGGCAGGCCGAGCGCCAGCGATACCGGTGCCAGCACCGCCAGAACCAGCGCCGCTCGCGCCAGCCAGGGCAGGTCCAGTGTCGCGAGGATCGCCGGCTGCAGCCCCAGCAGCACTGCGGCGCACCAGGCCAGTACGACCAGGCAGGCCAGCGCGATGCCCCGGCGCGGCGACGCCGTCATGCGATCGGCCGTCATGCTGCCGGCCCCGGAGAACACCAGCATGCCGGTCAGGACCAGGGCGAAGCCGGAGGTGCGGTCGTTCAGCCACAGGCTGGCCCGCTCGATCAGGAAGATCTCGATGAACAGGAAACCCATGCCGAGCGCCGGGAAATACACAATCGGCCGCAGCAGCCCAACCGCAGGCAGGCGCAGCCGGCGCGGCGCGGCGAGCGGTACCAGCAGCACCAGCAGCGCGAACACCGCCGCCTGCGCCAGCACGGCCAAGTTGACCAGCGCGCCGACCTCCGCCTGGGGCAGGATTTCTATCCGTTTCAGGATAGTGCCGATCTGGTCGAGGCGCAGCACGGCGTAGAAGAACGGCCGGTCGAGCGTCACCGGCGCCAGGTTGAAGGCCGCGCGCGACGGCGTTGCTGCCCCTGCCAGCACGGCCCCGGCCTCGTCCGCGATCGAATCCTCTGGCCCGTCGGAGGTCACCTCGCCGCTCGCGAACGACACCGCCGGCAGGTCGTTGTAGATGCCGGCCCGCGCGGCCGCGAGGTCGATGCCCGGATACCACGACACGTCGAATGACCGCTCGTCGCAGAATCTCTTTGCCCCGGCGATCCGGTCGGCATCCCATGCCCGGTTGGACAGCAGGATCCGCACGCCCCAGGCGGACCGGTAGACCACGGTATGCGCGGGCGGGTCGTCGATGCCCGCCTCCAGCAGGGCGGCCCGTGCGGTCGCCAGCATGCGCAGGGCGTAGACCGGAAAATCGCGGATCGACACCGGGATCGACACGATGCCCCCCGGCGCGAGTGCGCGCAGGTAGCCGGCAATGGCCTCGGCGCTGAACGCCGTCCCGTTTGCTTCGGCAGCATCGAGGAAGTCGGCTGACAGATCGATTACGTCATACGCGCCGCCCTGCCGCGTGGCTGCAATGGGTCCCTCGCCGGCGAGGCTCACGCGCGGATCGGCGGTCCAGGCGGGCGACGGTCCCAGCCCCCGTTGCAGCGACCGCAGCAGGACCGGCTCGGGCTCCAGCACGCGCACGCGCGAGGCACCAAGCGCCAGCACCTCGGCGGGCCGAAATCCGCCCGATGCGCCCGCGAGCAGCGCATCGGCGCGCGGGATCAGCCGATAGGGCAGGGCGTCCAGTGCGGCCTCGGCGTAGCCGACATCGAGCGGCGCGAGAACGGGCCGGGGCAGGGCCGCGATCCGGTTGCCGTCGCGATACAGGCCGAAGGTCTGCGGCGGCCCCGGCACGCCCAGCATGCCGGCGTTGTTGGAGATGTCGGTGTCGACGCGCTCCGTGAAGTTGTCGAGCAGCAGGTAGTCGCCGCGCGGCGCCAGCACGCTGGCCACCGGACGCGCATCGGGCGTGTGCAGCGGCGCATAGATCGCCTTGAAGTCGTTGAACTGCGCCTGGCTGTCGAGCAGTAGCAGCGCCTCGCCGCCGAGCAGCGCCACGCCGGCCGCCGCGGCACCCGTCCAGCGCCATCGGCCCGCGACGAAGCACGCGCTTGCCGCCAGCGGGACCAGCAGCAGCGGCACCAGGAAGAACGCGTGCACGACGAACATCGCCGCCAGCACGACACCGGCGCCGAAGCCTGCGCCGGTCAGGTCGAACGCGTAGACCACGCCGATGCGATTCGGATTCAACACGAAGCTCAGGCTGACGAACGTGCCGGCCAGGAAGAAGAACGGCAGCAGGCAGGCGTAGTAGCCGGCGATGTTCCAGATCTGCGGTACCCAGGTCGCGGGGTTCTGCAATTGCAGCGGGTTGAACGGATTGGTCGTGGTGAAGTGGAAGCCGATCGCGGCGGAGGCCACCAGCAGCGTCGGCAGCCCAGCCAGCAGCGCCTCGCCGTTGCGCGCAAAGGCGTCGCGGAACAGTGCCAGGATCACGCCGCTCAGCGCGAACCCGACCATGACGATGGAAATGACCCAGTAGCCATACTCGGACCACTTGGCGACGGCGAAATACCGGGTGAGCGCCGTTTCGTATCCCACCGCCGCCAGCGACACGAGAAACAGGGCGGCAAGGCCCATGGGGATTGGCGTGGGGGGCATCGGCCCAATGCGCCACCTCACGGCCAGACGGTCCGGGCCAGGAAACCCGCCAGCAATGCGTTGAAGCGTGCGGCGTCATCGACGAACAGCGCGTGGCCGGCGTCGCTGAACACCGCGACCTGGGTCCCTGGACGGTTGCGCGCCAGGTTCGCCGCCTGCTCCGACAGCCAGCCTGGCCGTACAACGTACAGCACCGGCTTGCCGGTGGAATACAGCGCCTCGCGCCAATAGGTGCGCGGGACAGGGTAGTTCAGCAGCGCCCGGCAGGCCCGTTCCGGGGTACGCAGCGTCGCTTCCGTGAGCCTGTCCAGATAGGCATCGCTCTGCCGGCGGCGGAACATGCCGGTCACGAAGCGATGCATCGCCACATCGTGCGGCAGCACCGGCGCGACGTGATGCCTCGGCGGGGGCGGCGGCGGTGGTTCCTCGCCCACCGAATTGTCCACCAGCACAAGCCCGGCCACCTTCAGATCGCCATGCCCGCGCACGAAGGCGAGCGTGTCGAGCACGCCCAGCGACCAGCCCACCAGAACCGCCGGCACAGGCTCCAGATTCGCGATCAGCTCGGCGATGTCCTGCCCGCGCCTTCCCGGCTCATAGCCGGACGACGGCGCGTCCGAATCGCCCTGGCCGCGCGGATCGAACGCCACGACGTGATAGCGTTGCGCGAAGGCCTGGATCTGCGGCTGCCAGATCCATGCCGGCATGGTCCAGCCCGGCACAAAGACGATCGTATGACCCGCCGGCGGCCCCGCCTCCAGATAGTGCAGCTGTACCCCGTCGCTGGTCACGAAGTACCGGCTCTGCGCCGCCGTCCCGTTATCCGCTGCCGCCGAATGCCCCAGCAGCGACGCAAGCAGGAATGCCGCGATCAGGTGCGTGCAGGATGCCATCCGCATGCGGACAGAACACCGACCTGCACCGCGTCGTGTCAATGCCCTCAGGCGGCGCGCATCATCTGACGTCCGTCAGCCGATTCAGTTCGGCCGGCCGGCGCAGCACGATGAAGCCGTCCTCGACGTCCACCAGCTTGTGTTCCCGCCATACGCGAAACTGCTTGTTCACGCTCTCGCGCGTTGAGGCCACGAGGTTGCTGAGATCGCGCTGCGACAGCTTCAGGTCGATGCGGGTGCCACTGGGACCTGGCCTGCCGTAATCCACCGCGAGCTTCAGCAGCACGCGAGCCAGGCGAACGGGGAGATCGAACAGCGCGATCTCCTCCAGCGCTGTGCTGGTCTGCCGCAGCCGGCCGCACAGCACCGAAAGCAGGCGCAGGAACAAGTCCACATTCTGCCGGAGAAAGGGCAGGAAATGGCGCCGCTCCACCACCAGCAGAAGCGTATCCTCGATCGCCGTTGCATCGGCGCTGCGCGGCTGGCCGTCCAGCAGGGCGATTTCGCCGAATATCTCGCCGGGACTGATGACGTTCAGCGTAACTTCCTTGCCGTCGCCGGAGACCGAGCTGATGCGCACGCGGCCGCGCAGCACCGCCATCAGCGCCGAGCCTTCGTCGCCGCGCTGGAAGATCGTCTGGCCACGGCGATAGCGCCGCTCGGAGGCAAAGTTCAGGATGCCGTCCAGTTCCGTCGACTGCATGGCATCGAATAGCGGGCTGACCATCAGGGCAGCACGTTTCGCGTCGCGATCAAGCCTCGCCACAGGCGTCTCCCCGTCCCGTTGCCCCGCCCGGCGGTTGGTCTCGCCACGGGCGATTCCCAGGTACAGTATGCCCGTCCCTGGCGTCTATGTGGTATCACGATAGGTGACGCTGGAAGGGAACGCCATGCCGGGACTGGATGAAGCGGTGTGCTATGCCATGTCGCACGAGACGCCGTGGCCGCGCGACCTGCGCGCGCATCTCGAGTCTGGCTTCTTCGAACCGCCGCCGCACAACGAAATCCTCGGCCCGATCCGTCCGCGCGGCGGACCGAACGGGCTGATCCTGCACGGCGGAGCGGTGGTCGCGCGCTGGGGCGACACGCGGCAGGTCGATTTCACCTTCTCGGTCGCCAAGAGCTATCTCAGCCTGCTTGCCGGCATTGCAGTGGCCGATGGGCTGATCCCCGAACTCGACGAACCTGTCGGGCGCACGGTGGACGACGGCGGGTTCGTCGGCCCGCACAACGGCGCCATCACCTGGCGACATCTGCTGCAGCAGACGTCGGAGTGGGAAGGCTCGCTGTTCGGCAAGTCGGATGTCGTAGACCGTAATCGCAATCTCGCAGCAGAGGGGAAGGCGCGCAAAGGCGATGCGCGGCCGCTGCGGGCACCGGGGAGCTTCTGGGAATACAACGACGTGCGGGTGAACCGGCTGGCGCTCGCGCTGCTGCGTCGTTTCCGCAGGCCGCTGCCCGAGGTGTTCGCCGAACGGATCATGCGCCCGATCGGTGCGTCTTCCGACTGGAGCTGGCACGGCTACCGCACGTCGACGGTTGAGATCGACGGGCGGATGATCGAGTCGGTTTCCGGCGGCAGTCACTGGGGTGGCGGTGTCGCGATCCACGCCGAGGACCAGACGCACATCGGAAGGCTGATGCTGCAGCGTGGCATGTGGGAGGGGCAGCGTCTGCTGCCAGAGAGCTGGATTGCCGAGTCGGTGCAGCCGTGCGCGCTCAATCCGAACTACGGACTGCTGTGGTGGCTGAACACCGGTGGCCGACGTTACCCGAGTGCAACCGTGGTGAGCTTCTTCGCGTCAGGCGCGGGCGGAAACATCACCTGGATCGATCCCGCAAATGATCTGGTGGCGGTGATGCGCTGGATGGATCCCACATCGGTCGACGGGTTCGTCAGGCTGGTGATGGGGACGTAAGGAAGGCGCTCACTCGAAGCCCAAGAACCCCGCCATCTCACTGATCGGGCGGGCTGCCTTGAGCCGCGAGAGATCGGGTACCGGCCGAGCCGTGCGCTGATCGCCGGCGAGCAGCGCCTCCAGTTCGGCCGCCACCGCAAGCACAAACGCGTCCCCGCCGCGCGGGCCGACGATCTGCAGACCGAACGGCATGCCATGCCGATCGAGGCCCACCGGCAGCGATACGGCGGGATGACCCGGCAAGGTCACGGCATAGGCGAGCGCCAGCCAATGGAAGTATGTGCGGGTCTGCCTGCCGTCGATCTCCGTCGGGTAGAGTTCGCGCCACGGCCGCGGGCTGATCGTGATCGACGGCGTCAGGATCACGTCCCGGTCGCGGAAGAAGTCCTGCCATCGGCGGTATAGCGCCGTCTGCAGCGACTGCGCGCGCGCGACGTCCGATGCCGTGTAGCGCAGGCCTTCCTCGACATTGGCGCGCACGTTCGGCCCGACATCCTGCGGACGGGTGCGCACATTATCCGCATGGCTCGCCAGGAATCCTACGGCGCGCAGCACCTCGAACGCCTCGTCGGCGCCGATGCAATCGGGTGTGGCGTTCTCGGCGTGGGCGAAGACATGGCGGAACAGGCCGGTCTTCTCGGCGAACACATCGGCGATGTGCCGCTCGGTCGGAGCGAAGCCGAAATCCGGCGTGATTGCCACGCGCAGCCGCGACAGATCCATGCGCGCCGGTCGCGCGAAATCCTCCGGCTGCCGCACCGCGTGGCCATGCACCGTCGTGGCCAGCGGATCGCGCGCGTCGTCGCTCACCATGGTCGACAGCAGCAGGCAGAGATCGGGCACGGTGCGCGCCATCGGACCCGCCACCGACAGATTGCTCCAGCCGAGACCGCGCCGTTCGTTCGCCACCAAGCCGGGTGTCGGGCGGAACCCAACGATGCCCGCGAACGCGGCGGGATTGCGCAGGGAGCCGCCGGTGTCCGAGCCGGAGCAGATCGGCGCCATCCCGGTCGCCAGCGCCACCGCCGAACCGCCTGACGAGCCTGCCGCCGAACGCGTCGGATCGAACGGATTGCCGGTCGCGCCATACACCGCGTTGCGCGTGTTCGCGCCGGCGCCGAACTCCGGCGTGTTGGTCTTCCCGATGACGATTGCCCCGGCCGCGCGCACCGCCGCCACAATCCGTTCGTCCGCCGCGGGGACGTGGTCGCGGAAGATCGGGCTGCCGAACGTGGTGCGCAGGCCTGCGGTTTCCTGCAGGTCTTTGATGCCGATCGGCAGGCCGTGGAGCGGAGGCAGGTCGTCACCACGCGCCACGGCTGCATCGGCTGCCTTCGCGGCACCGCGCGCGCGCTGGAAGTCGTGGGCGACCATGGCGTTGACCGCGTGATCGACTGCCTCGATGCGAGCGATGCAGCTTTCCAGCAGCTCGGCCGGCGCCAGCTTCTTCCGGCCAATCATGCGGCGGGCATCGACGGCGGTGAGGTCGCAGGGTTCGGTCATTGCTTTACTCCGCGGCGTTCGGGGCCGTTGCAGTATCAGTAAGAAGATTCACCACAGAGACGCAGAGGCACAGAGCAGAAAAGATGATGCGCTTCGCGCGAAGCGCAATTTTACACTTCTCCGCGTCTCTGCGCCTCTGCGGTGAATCTTTCTTGCTTACTTTCAGTATCCCAGCGCCAACCCGTCCTTGCGCGGCTCGGACCCGCCGATCAGGCAGCCCCGCTCGCGATCGATCCAGATCGCCTGGCCGCCGCCATGCGGGCGCTCCACCGTCTCAAGTTCGTGCCCGAGACGCGCCAGCCCGTCGCAGATCGCAAGCGGGATGCCGTGCTCGATCTGCACCTTGCCGCGCAGCGGGAACAGCCGAGGCAGGTCGATCGCCTCCTGGATGTCGAGCCCGTATTCCAGCATGTTGGTGAGGAACAGCGAGTGGCCCATCGGCTGGAAGTGCCCGCCCATCACGCCGTACGGCATCACCGCCTCGAGCCCCGTTGGGCCATCCCGCATCACCATGCCCGGGATGATCGTGTGCATCGGCCGCTTGCGTGGCGCGATGCAGTTGGGATGGCCGCGCTCGACGCGGAACCCGAAGCCGCGGTTCTGCAGCATCACGCCGGACCGTTCGGCGTGGATCGCCGAGCCGAACCCCTCGAACAGCGAGTTGATGAAGCTGCACGCGTTGCCGTCCTGGTCCACCACGCAGAGATAGACCGTGTCCTTGTGCGGCGGCAGCAGCGTCTCGCCGGCCGCCGGAAGCTGCCCCAGCGCCTTGGCATCGTCGATCAGCGCGCGCAGACCGCCGAGATACTCGGGGCTCAGCAGCTTCTTCACCGGCACATCGGCCTGTGACGGATCAGCAAGGAAGGCGTCGCGGTCGCGATAGGCCAGTCGTGCGGCCTCGATGTGGCGATGATAGCGCAACGTGCCGAGCGGGCCGTCGCCGGCGGGCTGCATGCCGCCGAGCATGCCCAGGATCATCAGGGCAATGATGCCCTGGCCGTTCGGCGGGCACTGGAACACGTCGTAGCCGCGCCAGTTCAGCGTGATCGGCTCGACGAACTCGGCATTGTGCAGGCCGGCGGCAAAGTCTTCTTCGGTATGGAGGCCGCCGCGCGCGCGCAGCGTTGCCACCATGTCGGAGGCGATCGAACCTTCATAGAACGCCTTGGCACCGTTCCGCGCGATAGCGCGCAGCGTGTCGGCCAGCGCCGGCTGGCGGAAGATGTCGCCCGCGTTGGGCGCCGCGCCGCCGGGCAGGAAATGCTGCGCGTCGTTCTTGCGCAGCTTGGCCTCCAGGCGCTTCCAGGACCAGGCCACCACCGGATGTACCGGCCAGCCATCGGCCGCGTAGGCGATCGCCGGCTGCAGCAGTTCGTGCAGGTTCTTTGTGCCATGCGCGGCCAGCAGCGTCTCCCACGCGTTCACCGCACCAGGCACCGTGACGGCATGGGGAGAAGTGTTCTCCAGCGCCCTGATCTGCCGCCTTTCGTACCAGTCGATCGTGGCGGCGGCCGGCGCCCGGCCGGAGCCATTCAGCGCGATGACCCTGCCCGCACCGGCCGGGGCATACAGGCAAAAACAGTCGCCGCCGATCCCGGTGGACTGCGGCTCGATCACGCACAGCACGGCCACTGCTGCCACCGCGGCATCCAGCGCGTTGCCGCCGTTGCGCAGCACGTCCAGTGCGGTCAGCGTGGCGGCCGGCATCGAGGTGGCGGCCATGCCGTGGCTCGCATAGACCGGGCTGCGGCCCGGCAGGTGGAAATCGCGCATTCCTGGTTCGCTCCAGTGGTCAGGTGTCGGCAAGTCCGCCAGTATGGCGCAGCGACACAGCACTGGCCACTGGAGCGCAGCGACGATGACCGAGACCATCGCATTCGGCGACTTCGAACGCGTCGATATCCGCGTCGGCACGGTGGTGGACGCGCAGCCCTTCCCCGAGGCGCGCAAGCCGGCCTTCAAACTGGTCATCGACTTCGGCGCGGATATCGGCCTGAAACGCTCCTCGGCGCAACTCACGGTGCACTACCGGCCCGATCAGCTCATCGGCCGGCAGGTCTGCGCGGTCGTGAATTTTCCCCCGCGCCAGATCGGCCCGTTCATCAGCGAGGTGCTCACGCTGGGCATGCCCGACGATGATGGATCGGTTGTGTTGATCAGGCCGGACTTCAAGGTGCCGAACGGCGGCAAGCTGTTCTGATGGCGGCCCACTACTACACCGTCACCTGGGACCAGCTGCATCGCGATGCGCGCGCTCTCGCCTGGCGGCTGATGGATCTGGGGCCTTTCACCGGCGTCGTGGCGATTGCCCGCGGCGGTCTGATCCCGGCGGCGATCGTCGCACGCGAGCTGGATGTGCGGCTGCTGGAGACCGTCTCCATCGTGACCTACGCGGCGGCAAGCGGCGGCACGCTGATCGAGGAGGAAAAGCGCGGCCCACCAGTGGTGATCAAGCCGCCGGTCGCGGCCGGCGATGGAGTGGGATTTCTGATCGTTGACGACCTGGTGGACACCGGTGCGACCGCGCGCGTCGTGCGAGCATTGCTGCCGCGCGCGCATTTCGCCGCGGTCTACGCCAAGCCGGAGGGGCGCGACGTGGTGGACACCTACATCACCGAGGTATCGCAGGACACCTGGATTCTGTTCCCGTGGGACACTGAGCCGCAGTTCGTCGCACCGCTGGCGAAACGGGGTGGCTGACGCGTTCTCTATCGTTGTCATCGCCGCGAAAGCGGGGACCCAGGCAAACCAGCGCTCAGCCTGCATCGCTGGGTCCCCGCTTTCGCGGCGATGACGTGGAATGGGAGCGTTCTACTCGAACACGGCGACGGCGCGGATCGGACTTGCGGTGCCGCCGCGGATCTTCAACGGGAAGCCAATGAACCGGAAGCGGCCACGCCCGATCAGTTTGTCCAGGTTGGCGAGACATTCCATGTGGGTGATGCCGCGTTCCGCGCATGCCATGTGGGCGAGGTAGTTCGGCTCGCCTTCGGGGGCCGGGCTGATCGCCTCGACGCCGAACATGAGGATGCCACGGTCGGCCAGCCAGTGCACCGATTCCAGCGCAAGTCCCGGAAAATCGTGCAGGTAGCCCGGCTTGCCGAGCAGGCGGTCGTTGGTCGCCATGTAGAGCAGGACCGTGTCGCGCGAGCGGATTTCCTGGCCGGACTTTTCCAGTGCAGCCGCCATCTCGGGCACGGTGATCGCGTGCTTCAGCGGCACGTGCGACAGGTCGAGGCAGATCGCCGAAGTGTAGAAATTCTCCAGCGGCACTTCGTCGATCGAAGGCGCACCGGGTCTCGGATCGAAATGCACCGGCGCATCGACATGCGTGCCGGCGTGGTCGGACAGCGCGATCGACAGCGCCTTCGAGGTAAACACCGTGTTGCCCGCGTACTTCTTCTCGGAGTGATCGCCCCAGACCGTGACGATGACCGGCGGGTGCGACGGATGGGTCTGCGTGCGGTGGAACAGTTCGCGGCTGAGGTCGATGAGTTCCATGCGATCGCCTCCTCTTCGCGCCCCGTGCGCGCCGGTGCTACGATCCCGCGTCGCGCGGGAGGAAGCAACCATGGCAACATTGTCCGACATTCTGGAGACGACGTCGTTCGAGAAGGTGGCGGGTGGGTTCGTGTTCACCGAGGGTCCGCTGTGGCATCCCAACGGGTTCTTCTATTTCGTCGATGTCCGCTCGAGCATGCTGTATCGCATCACACTGGGCCAGCCGCACCAGGAGGTCCGGAAGACGGTCGGCGGCAACGGCACGACGTTCGATCTGCAGGGACGCCTGGTCCTCTGCGAAGGCGACGGCCGGCGGGTCACCCGCACCGCGCTCGACGGCACGGTGACGACATTGATCGATCGCTTCGAGGGCAAGCGGCTGAACCGCCCGAACGACGTAATCTGCGCCGCGGACGGCGCGATCCTGTTCACCGATCCGTCGTTGCGGGTGCCGTTCGCCGAGCGCGAGGTTGAGCATGCGGCGGTGTATCGCATCGCGCCCGGCGGCGCGGTCGGCATGGTCGCCGCGTTCGAATATCCGAATGGCCTGGCGCTGTCGCCGGACGAGCGGACGCTCTATGTCGCGAACACACGGTGGACCAAGTACATCCACGCGATCGAACTGAATGCCGCGGGCGAGATGGTGCGGCGGCGCATCTTCGCCGACATGTCCTCGGACGGGACGAACGGCGTGCCGGACGGCATGAAAGTCGATGCGGCGGGCCGCGTGTTCTGCACCGGGACCGGCGGCGTATGGGTGTTCGAGCCGGACGGCACGCGCATCGGCATCATCGAAACGCCGGAGGTCTGCGCCAACATCGCGTTCGGCGGTCCGGACCTGCGCACGCTGCTGTTCACCGCGAGCACGTCGGTCTACACGCTGCGCGTCAAGGCGCCGGGGCAGCCGCATCCGTTCTATCCGCGGACATCGCATGCGTGATCGCAGTGCGCCGTGAACACTCCTGACGGAGGAATTTTCAGGAGACAGAATGAAGGCCGTCGCACTACTGGTAATGGCTGTATTGGCAGTGTCCGCCTGCTCCCTTCCATTGACTCACGTTCATCCTAACTTCGGGCCTACTTACGGGGACGGGGGGCACGGTTGATGATGTCAAGCGCCGATGCGGCCGAATGTCTCGCCCGCTCGCACACTGTTTTGCAGGGTGAACGGGCCGTGGGCAGCAACGAAGGCATTTGGCCAGCGTTGGTGGTCAGCGTCGCACCGTCCGATACCGGGGCGTCTCTGCCGCTTGCGCAGGACGGCCGGCAACCGTCTCCCAACGAAGTCGAACCCCTGTCTGCCCACCGCGATCAGGCACGCACACCCCAGGCGATGGCGTTGCGCAACAACGCAATGAACGCGTCGCTGTCCCACGCGCCGCGAAAGATGGGCGGCGTCGTGTCGGTGGGGTCGGCGGTCCGGGCTGCGCGGATGGCGGGGTTGTGGCAATGGCCCAGGGCAAAATAGGTCACGCCGCCGTTGCCGACCGCGCTTGTATAGCCGAGCACGCGCGTTTTGCCGTCGGGTTGCAGGGAGGTGTCCGAGGCGTAGAGGGTCCCGATGCTGGGTGACACGGCGGCTGGGCCGTAATCCGCGGTCAGCAGGATCCGCGTCGAGCCGGGATCCTGCAGCTCGATGAAGTACGGCTCGTCCTCGACGTCGAACGATGCGCCGAGCCCACGGGTGAGCGGGTGATCGGTATCGCGCACGTCGACGCGGATCTTGCAGATCGGCGGATGGGTCAGGAAGCGGCTGCCGAGGAGCGCGTGGTGCTCGGTCTTGACGGTGCGGCGCTGGCGAAAGCCTTCCACGCGCTCGGCGCGGCCGCCGCTGGTGCCGTGCAGGCCAAGCCAGTGGCCGCCCGCCTCCAGCCACTGCCGGATGGCGCGGCACTGCGCAGTGTCGGGATAGGGGCCGGCCACGTAGGTGATCAGCATCCGGCTGACCGGCAGCCATTTCTCGACATCGGCAAAATCGTTGGCGACTGAGGCCGGAACGTCCCGTTCGGCCAGCAGCCCGAGCAGCCGCAGGCGGGCATAGTCGTGGTCGTGCCCGGCGCTTGAGCCGGGCGGAAAGCCGCCGGCTATGAGATGCGCGCGGCCGGATTTTTCCCCTGTCATCGGACTACCTCGCTCGTCGTTCGGCGCATGCGGAAGCTGCGCGCGCCGGATTCCTGTGGTTTGTCGGGTTGATTGTGGCCTGACCAGGAGCGCACATCAAACCGGCGCGGCCACCGCCATCTGCCAACCATCGACGTCCCGTACCCTGAGCTCTCGGCATGGCGCCAACGCACGCGTCCGCGGTATTGTCGCCGGCCGGCGCCGTCGCGTCCGGATAGACGGGGGCCCGGGCCGGCGCGACAACGAACCCAAATACATTGCCGCTTTGGTCGCGGGAAATTCGGGGAGGGATTGGTGATGTTCCTGCAGGCCTGGCGTTGGCGTCTGGCATTATCCGTGGCGCTGTTGGTCGGGGCTTTCACCCTCGCCGCGGCGGCCGAGCAACGGGCGCCGTCGGGGCGGGTGGTCATCGCCTGGCACGTGACCATCGCGCCGGCCTGGTTCGACCCGTCCACCGCGCCGCCGCAGATCACGCCCTTCGGCATGCTGTACGCCATCCACGACGCCCTGGTGCGGCCCTATCCCGGAGAGAAGATGGGGGCGAGCCTCGCCGAGTCATGGACCGAGAGCGAGGACGGCCTCGCCTATGAATTCAAGCTGCGTCCGAACCTCAAATTCCACAACGGCGATCCGCTGACCACCGAGGACGTCAAATTCAGCTTCGAACGCTACCATGGTGCCGGCGCCAAGATCCTGCACGACCATGTCACGCAGGTGGAGATCGTCGATCCGCGCGTCGTGCGCTTCCACCTTGCCGCGCCGTGGCCGGATTTCATGACCTTCTTCGGCACAACCGCCAGCGCCGCCGGCATCATCCTGCCGAAGAAGTATCTCACCGAGGTCGGCGACGACGCCTTCAAGAAGCATCCGATCGGCGCCGGGCCGTACAGGTTCGTCAGCACGAAGCCGGGCATCGAGGTCGTGCTGGAAGCGTTCCCCGACTACTGGCGACGCGTGCCGAACGTGAAGACACTGGTGATGCGCAGCGTTCCCGAGGCCACCACGCGAGCGCTGATGGTGCGCACCGGCGAGGCCGACATTGCGTACGCGCTCGACGGCCCCGATGCCGAAGGACTGCAGACGGTGCCCGGCGTCAGGATCGTGGCGACCAAGCACGCCTCGATCTTCTGGATCGAATTCGCAAGGCAGTGGGACCCGAAGTCGCCGTGGCACGACCCGCGACTGCGGCAGGCGGTGAATTACGCACTGGACCGCAATGGCATCAATCACGCAGCGTGCCTGGATTTTTGCCCACCGGCCGGCGTGATCGTGCCGCGGGTCATGGACTTTGCGCTGCAGGTCGAGGCGCCACCCTACGATCCGGAGAAGGCGAAGCAGCTTCTCGCCGAGGCCGGCTACCCCAACGGCATCGACGCCGGGGATTTCGCCGCGATCCCGGGCTTCCCGACCGTGGCGGAGGCGGTGGTCAATGATTTGAACGCGGTCGGCATCCGCGTCAGGCTCCACCAGATGGAACGCGCGTCGTTCTATGCGGCCTGGCTGGAGAAGAAATTGCCGGCGCTCTACATGACCGCGTCGGGCAACTCGGGCAACGCCGCCAGCCGGGTCGAGTCGTTCATCCAGTCCAAGGGCGGCTACGCCAACGGCGGCTATCCCGATATCGACGAACTCTTCCTGCAACAGGCCGGCGAACGCGATGCCACGAAGCGTGCGGCGATCCTGGACAACATCCAGCAGCTCACGATCGACCGGGTGATGTTCGCGCCGATCATGGATCTGCGTGCCCTGAACGGGATCGGCCCGCGGGTGACAAAGGACACGATCACCGATGTCTGGATGAGCCCGTTTCCATCCTACGAGGACATGGAGATCAAGGACTGAACGATGGTTCGATGCGAATTGGGCGGATCGGTGGATGCGCACCATTTCCCGAAGGCGGCGCTGGCGGCGCAGCGCCCCGACGCGTTCCGACCCAATCTGGCCACGTCGCTGTGGGTCCTGGCGGACTGTTTGGACGCGGCCGGCCGGCGGGAGGAAGGACTGGCTGCGACCGCCGAGGCGATCGGCGAACTGTCCGGACCGTTCCAGCGGCACATGCGCGCGTTCGCCGGAAGGATCAGTAGAATGGCGCGAGAGTACCTGCAGCGCTGCGAAGCGCTTGGACACGAGCCGGATCAGCAGTTGCTGGCGTCGGTGGCAGCGGGGCTGGCGGAATTGCAGGCAGACGGACCAGCGGGCACCGGTCAGAGCGGCCCGATGTGAACTTCCTGGGTCACACGCAACCAAACGCATTTTGCCCGTTTGTGATCATGCCTAAGCATTGACATCAGTGCGACTAACGCAACATCTGCCATCCCCACGCACCAACCGGCAGCCGCCGTCATGCACATCCTCCTAAACCCTCCGCTCCCGTCGCCCAGGACATCTTCGCCACACTCTGCGCGCTCCTCCCGCCGCCCGCCGCCGACGCGCCCGAAGCCCGCGCAGCCTGCGCCGACGCTGCAATTGCCGCCGTCGCTGCGCTCGATCCCGGCGATGCCTTCGAGGCGCGGCTCGCCGCGCAGATCGTCGCGGCCGACGCCCACGCGAAGGACTGCCTCCGCCTCGCCGTCGCGCCAGATACCGCGCCCGAAGCCGCCGTCCGCTGCCGCGCACAGGCCAGCGCCATGATGCGCCACATGCAGAGCGGACTGCGCGCACTCGAGCGCCGGCAGGCCGCGCGCGAGAATGCGCTGGCCGCGCTGCAGCCCGCCGCGATGGAGCGCGCCGGCTATTGGTTCCACGAGATCACCGTCCCGGAGGCCGAACCGGCGGCCCCCCCGGCCACGCCTGCCTTCGAGGACCTCACCGAGGCCGAGCAGTACGCCATCAATTACCCCGGCCGCGCCGCCAGCATCCGCGTGGCGGGCGGCCTGCCGGCGCGGTGCAACTTCGGCCCGCCTGAGCACGCGATCGTCGCCGGCACCAGCCCGACCCTGCGGGCGCTCGATCGACCCGCCCACGCGGCAGCGGCCTGATCCGACGTGCGTCTCGCCGGCCGCAACATTGTCTCACCAGGCGATGTCGTGAGATGGAGACGATCCGTCCCGCGGCTCGTATGGCCAAGGCCGCCGCCAACCGCCATGATGCGGCCATGGACGACGCAGCATTCGACCACGCCCTGATCGCCGCCGCGTTCCAGATGGCAGCGGAGCAGGGCTGGCGGTCCGTCAGTGTGGCGGCGGCGGCGCGTGCGGCCGGACTGCCCCTGGCACAGGCGCGCGAGCGGTTTCCCGGCCGCGCCGCGATCCTGCTCCGCTTCGGCCGGCTGGCGGACCAGTCCGCACTCGCCGAGGTACCGTCGAACGGGGCGGCGCGCGACCGGCTGTTCGATCTGCTAATGAAGCGGATCGACATGTTCCAGGCCCATCGTGCCGGCGTGCTGGCGCTGTTCCGCGCTTTGCCGGCCGAACCGCCGACCGCACTGCTGCTGGCGCTTGCCACCCGGCGCAGCATGCGGTGGATGCTGGAGGCCGCAGGCATTCCCGCGGGCGGCCTTCGTGGCGAGTTTCGGGTGAAGGGCCTGGTCGCGGTATGGCTCTGGGCGATGCGCACGTGGCGCAGCGACGAAACCGAGGACCTGTCGGCGACGATGGCCGCACTCGACAAGGCGCTGCGCCGGGCGGAGCAGGCAGCCGAATGGCTGGGATGGAGCGGCGGCGCGGCCACGCCACCGGCGGACGGCGAGGACCCCGAGACCGGCCCAGCAGAGCCAACCCCCGAAACCGCACCTTGAGCGTCGTTTCGCTGCCGCCTATCAAGGTCGCATAGCGGGAGGTCTGGCAATGGCGACGCGCAGCGTGGCGACGGTGTTCGGCGGTTCGGGCTTCATCGGGCGCTACGTCGTGAAACGGCTCGCCCACAAGGGCTTCGTCGTGCGCGTGGCGGTGCGCGACACCGAGCGGGCGCTGTTCCTCAAGCCGATGGGTGCGGTCGGCCAGGTGGTGCCGCTCCACGCGTCGCTGACCAACGAGGCCACGGTCCACCGCGCGGTCGGTGGGGCCGACCTCGTCGTGAATACGGTGGGCATCCTGGCCGAGCAGCGGCCCGGCGACTTCCAGCACATCCACGCCGAGGGCGCGGGGCTGGTGGCGAGGCTTTCCGCCGGTGCGGGAGTCGCGCGGCTGGTGCATATCTCGGCAATCGGCGCCGATCCGGGGGCCGCGAGCCGCTATGCGGCGAGCAAGGGCATGGGCGAGGCGCTGGTCCGCGAAGCCTTCCCCGGCGTCACCATATTGCGCCCATCACTGGTGTTCGGTCCCGAGGATCACCTATTCAACCGCTTCGCCGGCATGGCTCGGCTGCTGCCCTTCATGCCGGTGATCTGCGGCGACACGCGGTTCCAGCCGGTCTATGTCGGGGACGTGGCGGATGCGGTGATGGCCGCGCTGGCCCAGACGGACACTGCCGGGGCGACGTACGAACTGGGCGGCCCGCGCATTTGGGCGTTCCGCGAACTGCTCGCCTACATCCTGAAGGAAACCGGACGGCGCAGGCGGCTGGTGGATATACCGATGGGGATGGCGCGCGTTCAGGCGCGGATCATGGAACTGTTGCCGGGAAAACCGCTCACGCGCGATCAATTGCTGATGCTGCAGCAGGACAATGTGGTTGGGCCGGATGCGCTGGGCCTGAAGGAGCTTGGCGTGGTGCCGACGCCTGTGGAACTGGTGGTTCCCTCCTATCTGCGCCGGTTCCAACCTGGTGGCGGACGCCGCCCGGCTTTGCCGGAGGACCAGATGCCGCTGGCCGAGGCGACCAAGGCGGCGGCAAGGCGCGCCTGATCGCAACGTCCGGCCTTGGCGCGACGCGGCGGCTGGTGCAATAAGCGACGGCGATGCGGACCCTTTATCACCTCCCGCTGTCGCCGTTCTCGCGCAAGGTGCGTCTCGTGCTCGCGGAGAAGCGGCTGCCGTTCGATCTCCGGCTGGAAAAGGTCTGGGAGCGGCGGCCCGAGTATCTGGAGCTGAACCCGGCCGGCACCGTGCCGACGCTGGTGGAGGACAACAGCGTCGCCATTCCCGATTCGAGTGTGATCTGCGAGTACCTCGAGGAGGTCTATCCCGAAACGGCCCTGCTGGGTCGAACATTGGCCGAACGTGTGGAGGCGCGGCGGCTGGTTGCGTGGTTCGACGGCAAGTTCGCCAGTGAGGTCACGCGCAACCTGCTCGGGGAAAAATTCATGAAGCGGATGGCGGGCCGCGGCAATCCCGATCCGCAGGCGATCCGCATCGGCTACACCGCGTTGCGCTACCACCTGGATTACCTGGGGTGGTTGGCTGAAACGCGCAAATGGCTGGCGGGCAGCGCGATCTCGCTGGCCGATTTCACGGCCGCGGCACACCTGTCGTGCCTCGATTTCATCGGCGACGTGGACTGGAACATGTCGCAGTCTGCCAGGGACTGGTACGCGCGCATCAAGTCCCGCCCTTGCTTTCGCGGCGTGCTGGCCGACCGTGTGCCCGGCATGGCTGTGCCGGCGCATTATGACGATCTGGATTTCTGATGTGGATGTGCCGGTAAGGCCCGCTCCCGCCGCGTTGCGGCGACCTCTCCCGCGCAGCAGGCGAGGTGTACTGTTGGTGGCTGCTGCCAGATGCGTGCGGCGTGGGTGACGCTCGTCTGCTTGTGTTCGGGCTCGGCTATGTCGGATCCGCTGTCGCGGATGCCGCCGCAAGCGCCGGCTATGCCGTCACGGGAACCACGCGCTCCGCTGCGGCATCGTCGGGCGGCGCCGTCAAGCGCATTGATTTCGCGGACACCGCCTCGGCCGTGTCGCGGGCGACGCATCTGCTGTGCACTGCGCCGCCCGATGCATCGGGCGATCCCGCGCTGTCAGGCTATGGCGACACGATTGCCGCGGCGCCCGATCTGCGCTGGATCGGCTATCTGTCCACGACCGGCGTCTACGGTGATCGAGGCGGCGCCTGGGTGGACGAGGATACCGAGCCTGCACCGATGTCGGATCGCGGGCGCCGGCGGGTGGCGGCGGAAGCGGACTGGCGGCGCCTTGCCGATTGCCGCGCGGTCGACATCTTTCGCCTGGCCGGCATCTACGGCCCGGGGCGTTCGGTGCTCGACGATCTGCGCGCCGGCACGGCAAGGCGCATCATCAAGCCGGGCCACGCATTCGGCCGGATTCATCGCGACGACATCGTCCGCGCCGTGCTGGCCGCCATGTGCCAGGAGCGGGCGTCCGGGGCACGCGTGCTGAACCTGGCCGACGATGAGCCGGCGGAGAGCGCGGACGTTGTGGCCGAGGCGGCACGGCTGCTGAGCATCCCGCCCCCGCCGGGCGTGCCGTTCGACCAGGCAGCCGATGCGATGAGCCCGATGGCACGCAGCTTCTGGGCCGAGAACCGCAAGGTCTGCAGCCGGCGGACGCAGCAGGCGCTCGGGCTGCTCTGGCGCTATCCGACCTATCGCGAGGGCCTACGCGCCATCCTCGCAGAGGAGCGGCTCCAGGGTGCGGCATAGCAGTGCCAGATCCTGCGGCCGGGACAGGCGATGATGGCCATCCTTCACCAGGACCACCTCCACGTCGTGGCTGGTCACCTGCTCGGAGATGCGCAGCGCCATTTCCCATGGCACGTCGGCATCCCGCTGGCCGTGCAGCAGGCGCACCGGACATTCGATGGCGATCGGCCCGTTCAGCAGCAGGTGCGTCCGACCGTCCTCGATCAAGGCGCGCGTGATGGGGTAGGGTTCGCCGTACTGGCTAGGTGCATGCAGGACCCCGTCGCGCATGAGGGTGGCGTGTTCGTCGAAGGTCATCGCCTCCCACATCAGCGCTTCGGTGAAGTCGGGCGCCGCGGCGATGCCGACCAGCGCGGCGATGCGGTCGGGGCGCGCGCGGGCGGCCAGCAGTGCGATCCAGCCGCCCATCGAGGAGCCGACCAGCACCAGCGGCCCTTCGCTCAACCGGTCAATCACGGCCAGGGCGTCCTCGGCCCAGCGGCCGATCGTGCCGTCCTCGAAGCGGCCACCGCTGGAACCGTGGCCCGAGTAGTCGAACCGGAGCATGGCTTGGTCGCGCCCGGCACAGAACGCTGCCAGCGCGACGGCCTTGTCGCCGGTCATGTCGCTGCGGAAGCCTGGCAGGAAGACCACGGTGGGGCCTTTGCCGCCCTGCCGTGTCCAGGCCAGTTCCACGTCATCCCCGCGATCGAGCCGTCCGGTGGTTTCCATCGGCCCCTCCTGAGCCGCAGTGGATCTGCGTGATATAGCGCGCCGCATGGTCATCCTGCAGGTCCTGCCGTCACTGGTCACCGGCGGCGTGGAGCGCGGCACGGTGGAGATCTCGCGAGCGATCGCCGAGGCCGGCGGGACTTCGCTGGTGGCAAGCGCCGGCGGACCCATGGTCGCGACGGTGGAACGGGCCGGCGGACGTCATATCACGCTGCCGCTCGCCGGCAGGGACCCGCTGACGATCTGGCGCAATGCCGCGTTGCTGGCCGCCGTGATCCGGGCCGAGCGCGTGGCGATCGTGCATGCAAGGTCACGCGCGCCGGCGTGGTCCGCCTGGATGGCGAGCCGGCGCACGGGGGTGCATTTCGTAACAACGTACCATGGCGCCTACGGCGAGGATCTGCCCTTCAAGCGGCAGTACAACTCAGTCATGGCGAAAGGTGAACGCGTGATCGCCGCCAGCCGCTTCATCGCCGAACTGGTCGTGGCGCGGCATGGAACGGACCCCGGGCGCGTCCGGGTGATCCCGCGCGGCGTGGATTCCGCGGTGTTCGATCCGGATGCCGTCTCGGGCGAACGGATCGCGCGGCTTGAACGCGCGTGGCGGTTGCCCGACGGTGCCCAGGTTATTCTGTTGCCGGGGCGGCTCACGCGCTGGAAAGGCCAAGGGGTGCTGATCGAGGCGCTCTCCCGCCTGCAACGGCGCGACGTTTGCTGCGTGCTGGTGGGGTCCGACCAGGGGCGCAGGCGATATTCCGCCCAACTGATCCGCCAGGCCGAAGCGCTGGGGCTCGCCGACCGTCTGCGTCTGACCGGCGAGTGCGACGATATGCCGGCCGCGCTGATGCTGGCGGATGTCGTGGTGCATACCTCGGTCCAGCCGGAGGCATTCGGTCGGGTGGTGATCGAGGCGCAGGCGATGGGGCGCCCGGTCATTGCCTCGGACCTGGGCGGGCCGGTGGAGACCGTCGAGCACGGCGTGACCGGATGGCGTGTGCCGCCTGGCAACGCCGATGCGCTGGCCGCAGCGATCAGGCAGGTGCTGGCGTTGCCCGCAGAGGTACGGGGCGAGGTGGGTAACCACGCCCGCGCCGCCGTACGGCACGACTGTACCGTGGCCACGATGCAGGCCGCAACGCTCGCGGTATACGATGAACTGCTCGTTGGGGTTGCAGCCGGCGCGGCGTGACGCCATAGACAGCATCCCCAGACAACATCCCACTTGGGAGGATCCAGGACCGATGCCCGCCATTACACTGCCCGACAAATCCGTGCGCCGCTTCGACGGGCCGGTGACGGGCACGACGGTGGCGGAAGCGATCGGCCCGGGGCTGGCCCGCGCGGCGCTGGCGATGAAGCTGGATGGGACGCTGGTCGATCTGGCGACCGAGATCGGACAGGACGCCGATGTGGTGTTCGTCACCCGCCGCGACCCCGAGGCGCTGGCGCTGATCCGCCACGACGCGGCGCACGTGCTGGCCGAAGCGGTACAGGAGATTTATCCCGGCACGCAGGTCACCATCGGTCCGGCAATAGCCGATGGATTTTATTACGATTTTGCACGGAACGAGCCGTTCACGCCGGAGGATTTCGGCCCTATCGAGGCGAAGATGCGCGAGATCGTTGCGCGGGGCGAGGAATTCGTCCGCGAGGTGATCGACCGCGACGAGGCGATCCGCCTGTTCCAGGACAAGGGCGAAAAGTACAAGGCCGAGATCATCCAGGACCTGCCGCGCGACGAGACCATCACGCTGTATCGCCAGGGCAACTGGGTGGATCTGTGCCGCGGCCCGCATATGCGCTCCACCACCGATGTCGGCGCCGCGTTCAAACTAATGAAGGTGGCGGGCGCCTATTGGCGGGGCGATCACCGCAACGCCATGCTGTCGCGCATCTACGGCACCGCCTGGCGCGACCAGAAGGAGCTCGACGCGCATCTGCACATGCTGGAGGAGGCGGAACGCCGCGACCATCGCCGCATCGGCAAGGAGATGGACCTATTCCACCTCCAGGAAGAGGCGATGGGCAGCGTGTTCTGGCACCCCAAGGGCTGGAAGCTCTACCTCGCCGCCGAGGCGTATCTGCGGCGGCGGCTCGACGATGCCGGCTACCAGGAGGTGAGGACGCCGCAGCTTGTCGATCGCTCGCTGTGGGAGCGATCGGGGCACTGGGAGAAATTCCGCCAGCACATGTTCATCGCCAGGGTCGAGGACGAGGACAAGACCCTGGCGCTGAAGCCGATGAACTGCCCGTGCCATATCCAGATCTTCCGCCAGGGCATCCGATCCTACCGCGAACTGCCGCTGCGGCTGGCGGAGTTCGGCTCCTGCCACCGCTACGAGCCATCGGGCGCGCTGCACGGCATCATGCGGGTGCGCGCGTTCACCCAGGACGATGCGCACATCTTCTGCACCGAGCAGCAGATCGCGGCCGAGACGGTGCGGTTCGTTGAACTGCTGGCCTCGGTCTACCGGGACTTCGGTTTTCCGGAATTCAGCGTGAGGTTCGCCGACCGCCCGGCGTTGCGGGTCGGCGCGGACGCGGTGTGGGACCAGGCGGAGGCCGCGCTGAAGGAGGCGTGCGGGATCGCCGGCGTGGACTACACGCTGAACCCCGGCGAGGGCGCATTCTACGGCCCCAAGCTGGAGTTCGTGCTGCGCGACGCGATCGGGCGGGACTGGCAGTGTGGCACGCTGCAGGTCGACTTCATGCTGCCGGACCTGCTGGACGCCGAATACGTGCCCGAGGACGGCAGCCGCCGCCGTCCCGTGATGCTGCACCGCGCCATCATGGGCAGCTTCGAGCGCTTCCTGGGCATCGTGATCGAGCACTATGCCGGCCGGTTCCCGCTGTGGCTGGCGCCCGTGCAGGCGGTGGTGGCGACCATCGTCTCGGATGCCGACCCGTATGCCCTGGACGTGGCCGCGGCGATGCGGGCGGCGGGGCTGGCGGTGGAACTCGATCTCTCCAGGCAGAAGATCAACGCCAAGGTGCGGGAGCATAGCCTGGCGCATGTGCCGGTGCTGGCCGTCGTCGGGCGGCGGGAGGCCGAACAGCGCACCGTGGCGCTGCGCCGGCTCGGCGGGGATGCGCAGGAGGTGCTGAAGCTGGACGAGGCGGTGAGCCGGCTTGCGGCCGAGGCCACGCCTCCCGATCTGAGGGAGCGGACCCCTCAGGCGGAGTTTGCTTGATCCGCAACGGTCGGATGAGCCAAACTGGGCCTGGGCTGGGGATGCCTCGCCCGATCGAGCGCAACAACGACAGGAGAATACCATAGCACGAGGACCAATGACTGCTCCGCCCACCCGCGACGGGCCCCGTGTGAACGACGAGATCCGCGCCCCTCAGGTGCGGTTGATCGACGCGGAGGGGGAGATGCAGGGCGTCATGAGCGCCCGCGACGCTTGGCTGCGAGCCCAGGCCGTCGGGCTGGATCTGCTGGAGATCAGCCCGAACGCCGATCCGCCGGTGGTGAAGATCCTCGACTTCGGCAGGTACAAGTACCGAGCTGCAGAAGAAGAAGAACGAGGCCAAGAAGAAGCAGAAGGTCATCGAGATCAAGGAGATCAAGGTCCGCCCGAACATCGACGAGAACGACTATCAGGTGAAATTGCGCGCCATGAGGTCGTTCATCGAGGAGGGGGACAAGGTGAAGGTGACGCTGCGGTTCCGTGGCCGCGAGATGGCGCACCAGGAGATCGGCGTGCGGGTGCTGGAGCGGATCCGCAGCGAGATGGACCCGCTGTCCAAGGTGGAGCAGATGCCGCGGATGGAGAACCGCCAGATGGTGATGGTGCTGACGCCTAGGTAGCGGCGCAGCCCGTTACTCCTCTCCCGCGAAGCGGGGGAGGGCAGGGAGGGGGCGCGGCGGCCCGACCGTTTGCGACACGTCACTCTGTATGCTATTGTCACACACATGGCATGCGCATCTTCGACAACGTCGGTCCTCAGCGTTCGGGTCAATTCCGCCGAGCGCGCCGTGCTGGAAGCGGCGGCGGAACAATCCCACACCAGCCTCAGCGAGTTCGTGCGGCGCAAGGCATTGGAATCGGCTGAAACCGAGGTGCTCAGCAGAACGGTTGTCAGCATTCCGGCAAAGGACTGGGAGGCGTTCGAGGCCTGGATCAGACGACCGGCCAGGAAAGTCCCGGCACTGGTTGAACTCGCGCGCCGGCGTCCGTCCTGGGAAGACTGATCGATCGCGCCCGTCACCGCGCCTCGCCCGCTTGCCGAGACGGACGACAGAAGTTCGTTCGATTGCGGCAGGGCATCACTGAACGCGTGGTTTCATCGGCATGCGTGGGCCAACCAGATCAGTGGCGTTTCGCGGGTGAACGTTATCACCGACACTGCGTCCGGACGGATCGCCGGCTATGTCACCCTGAGCGCCGCACAGATCGAGCGCGCGTTTCTGCCCAGGCCGCAGCAGCGCAACCGCCCCGATCCGGTGCCCGCCACACTGCTCGGCCAGCTTGCGGTGGACAAGGCGTTTCAGGGTCAGGGACATGCGGCGTCGCTTCTGCTGTTCGCGTTGCGGACGGCGCTGGTTGCGTCCGAAACCATCGGCAGCCTGGGGGTGATGACGCATCCGCTGGATGATGGCGTGCGCGGATTTTATGCGAGATGGGGATTTCAGGACCTGCCGTTCGATCCGCGGCGTGCCATGTTTGTGCGTATGGTGGATCTGCGGGCGAGCTTTGCTGGTTGAGGGTGCAGTGGCTTGGGATAGAAGCTGATGGCCGGAGATGGTCGAAGAACGAACCCGCTACGCGGGATAGGTGCGGTTGTTGATGAGCGACTAGAGGCCCGGCTGTTGTGCCTGAATTGAGCACGCCCTGGGGCAGGCGGAGCATTTCGGCTTCTTTCAACCGAGA
>CAWCDM010000104.1:0-48963 GCA_963794185.1 uncultured Alphaproteobacteria bacterium
GGGAGCGGAATGGCGGCTTACCCGAAGATGATGTAATTTCCAACGACGGCTCGTGTGTTGGAGCGCGCCCCTGCCTCACGGAATTACGCCAAAGTGGGTCGCGTTCATGCGTTGATCCATGAGGAGGGGCGAAGTTGAAGGCTTCCTACACTTCGACGGGTGGTGGCGGTACAGACTACGAGGCCGACGTGGCGGCGGCGCTCCTTGCGCGGCTGCTTGCGGGCGGCACAGACCGTATGCTTCCGTCCGGCCTCGCGCCCGGCCGCGTGTCACTTCAGCACCGGTCAGGCCCGCTCGGATTCGATGACTTCACAGTCGATGGCCTCATGCAGGACGGTACGTCGGCCGTCGCATATGTTCAGGCCAAGCGGACCTATTCGCTGGGCGATACCCAAGACTTTCGCGAGCTGGTCTTGTCGCTGTGGAACCACCTCAAGACGGACCAGGGCGCGTGGACCGCAACCATAGTCGCGGGAACGATCACGCCGCACTTGGTTGATATTGACGAACTACTACAATCGGCCCGCGCACAGGATCGCTCGGAGACATTCGGGAAGGCCTGGTCGCAAAATGGCGTCCTGAATGACGGCAAGCGGACCTTCCTGGGGGCGGTCCGCAAGGCACTGGAACATGAGGCGACGCACGCGCCCTACGAGGTGTTGCGTCGTCTACGGATCGTCGTCGCGGATTTTGCCGTTTCTACATCGCTCGCCCGCCAAGCCGCTATCGACCTGCTCGCGGGCGAGGTCACGGACCCGTCTACCGCGTCGAGCCTTCTGTCCGAACTGAGGAGTGCCGCGCTTAGGGACGGCAAGCTCGCCGGAAGCTACACGCGCCCCTCGCTTCTCGCTGCCCTCCCGCAGCAGTACGGACTCCTCCCTAGCCGGCGCGTGCGTGCTGGGATGGCCGCGCTGGAGGAGGCAGGAAGAGCGGCGCTCGCTTCCATCGCTTGCCACATCGGCCCTCGCCACGGGGAGCCGGCCGGACTGAGCCTCCTCCGGAGCAAGCTGGTGCAAGAAGGAACGGAGGTACTCCGCGCTGGCGGTGTGCTGCGCATCGTGGGTGAGGGCGGCGCGGGCAAGTCCGCCGTTTTGCGACGACTCTCCGAGCGCTTCTGGGGGCCGGTGCTCGTCCTCAAGGACGACAGGGTCGACGGACGCAGCTGGTCCGCCTTCGCGGGCCAACTCGGCGTCACTCTGTCGACCGATGAGCTGGCGGCCGAGTTCGCGAGCCGCGGCCCGTGTATGCTCGCAATCGATGGCGCCGACCGATTGCTCCTGTCGGAGAGACGGCCCGTCATCGAGGATCTACTCGCTGCAATATCGACCAGTCCGCTCCGGGACCGGTGGTCCATCGTGGCGAGCGCCCGTGACTTCCAATCAAGGGACCTCGTTGCCGACGCGCTGACCAAGGCGGGCCTCCCCGCTGGGAGACGCCTAGTCGTTGCTGGGGTGGAAATCGAGGACGTCCAGGCGATTGGACAGGCGCTTCCGGTGTTGGCGGCTGTGGCCTCCAGAAGTGACCTCGGAGATCGGAACAGAATATTGTTCCTCCTTCGGGAGATGCTCGCGTCCCCACATCTCGGCGCAACTGCGACCGAGGTGCAGCTCGCCGATGCATGGGCCACGCGGGGCGCGGCATCCGCTCCGCCCGACCCGCGGCGAGATCGTGCGCTCGCCCAAATCGGGGACTTGTTGCTCATACGGACGACGCGGCGCCCGGGGCGGGCGGACGTCGATCCCGAAGGACTGCTGAACCTGGAACGCGAGGAGGCGGTGCATCTGCCGCCGGGCCGCGATGCGATCCTCATGTCGCACGACGTCCATGAAGACTGGATCCTGGCGCGAACTTTCCTGTCACATCAAGCCGAACTGCCGGCACTGCTGCGGACGGCTGAGGAGCCGCTCGCCTGGCTGCGTGCGATGCGGGTCTACGGACAGGCTCTGTTGGAGGATCCGTCTGGCCCGCAGGGTTGGGTGCAGGAGGTGGCCCGGTTCAGGGCAGAGCCCGACCTCGATCCCGCTTGGCTCCGCAGCCTCATGGTGGCGCCGCTCTACTCGGAGTGCTCAATTGAGGTGCTGAATGCGCTCGAACCGGCGCTGCTCGCCGACGGCGGTAAACTATTGCAGGGCTTAGTCGAGACGTTGCTCGTCTCCGAATTCCGGCTAGAGGAAAAGCGCCCAGGGGAGGGAGCCGCCGACTCGGCATCTGTCCAGCACCGAGTACCACTTCTGCGTAGCCGGGCTGCGTTCATCCGTTGGTCTGTTTGGAAGTGGCGCAACTGGCCTGCCCCGGTCATACCGCTGCTTGCGCAAGTCGCGCACAGGTGGTGCAGCTTCACGGAGGGCCTACGCTGGCCGATTGTGAATGCCGTAGTGCGAGCATCACTCTCGCTGCTTATTGAGATCGAGGACTGCGAGCACCCGGAGAACTGGGACGACAGGCGACGGCCATTTGGCGAGGTTGAATACCGCAGTTGGCGTGATACGGAGCGGCTGCTCCGGAATGCGGTAGCACGGGGCGCTGCGGCTGCCCCCGATGATGCGCGATCGTACCTTGAGCGTCTGGTTTCGTTTACTCAACTGGGGAACGTGGTGGAGGACCTGATAGAGCATCACGGACAGATTCCCGCGGTGCTTCCTAACCCATACACCGACCTGCTGATTGCCCACCTCACACCCCGCGAGCCCAGGCGGCGGTACCGAGGGCATGATTTCCTACAGCGACTGCTTTGCCACTCACGGGTACCACGAGGCTGGGATCCGGCACGGGACGGGATTCTTCCCACCGGCTCCGGATCGCGCTGGGTTCGCGACGCTATTCGAGCAGGACGAGGCCGAAGGGTTGCGGCTCTTCCACCGGTTGGAGATGCGGGCCTCGGTCTATCTCAGGAACTATTGGCGTCGGGGGGAACTGCGTCCGCTGCGGCCCGTGTTGGTCCCGACGCAGTGGGGGAAAATTCCGCTGTGGGGAAACAAGTCCGAGTATCAGTGGTCGCGAGGCGTGCTCGGATCGCATGTCCTGGGGTCGTGCTACCTCGCACTCGTTGACTGGATTTAGGCCCAGTTGAGTGCGAATTGGCCGATGGAGGAACTTTGCCGGCTCGTGTTGCAGCGGAACGGTTTGGTGGCGACCGCCGCGCTATTCATCTGCGCCATCGCCCTAAAGGTGGAGGAGTCCGGCACGCTCGACGCGGCGGTCCCGTTCCTCGCCACTCCTAGTCCCCCAAGTCACTCATAGTGAGGGGTACAGCCTCTTCAGCTTAACGCGGGCCTTGGCGGTGGTGAACTGCCAGTCCGCCTTGGTGTGGTTCTTGTTGCGGCTGACCTCCCAGGCGGCGACTTCGGCGATCAAAGTCTGCTTGTCAGGAATACGCCGATCGAGGCACTGACCTGACAAGACACTGAGTTCGGATTCAGCCAGATCCAGCCAGCTACCGTGTTTGGGCGTGTAGTGCCACTCAAACCTTTCGACCAACCGGCGCGCCTCCGGGGCAGGGAAGGCTTCGTAGAGGGAAGCCGGCTTGTGGGTGTTGAGATTGTCCTGCACCAGGTACCGATCTTCTTGGCTGCGGGAAAGTGGGTATCGGATAGTTCCTTGAGTATTTGGGCATAATCCACGGCAGTGTGCCGATCGGTCACCTCAACATGCCGCCAGCCCTCCAGCGGGGCGAACATCATGAACAGGTTGGCCGTTCCGTTGCGCTCATACTCATAATCATGCCGAGCGGGGTGTCCTGGCTTCACCGCGATGGGCACGCGGGTTTCAGCGATGAGTTGCTTGGATAACTCGTCCAGGCAGACCACAGGAGCCTCCGGGTCGTGCGGCCTCTGGTAGACTTCCAGTACATCTTCCATGCCGGCTACGAATGCAGCGTTGCCGTCTGGCGGGATGACCCATTGCTTCTGAAGGTGCGGCTTGAGAATGTTTTTTTTAGCGTCCGCCCGATCGTGTTGTCGCTGGCGCGGTCAACAATGTTCAGTTCCACGACTGCGGATTCCAGCAGCTTCAGCGTCCACCGGACACGGCCCTTGGGCGGATCGGAACAAGCCAACGCGATCAGCTTGGCCTCGCTTGCTCCATCGAAGATGGGCTTTCTGGCTGAAGCGGGCGAATGCTTGCGGGTCAGGACGAACTCGAAGCCTTCCTCCACCAGTTGCTGCCGGGTCCGGGCAACCGTGGTGACGCTGGTATCCAAGGCGGCGGCGATCTGGCTGTCACTCCATCCCTCGCCTGGCTCGGAAGCATCGGCCTTCAGCAGGATGCGTGCCTTTACCAATTGGCGAGCGCGGTGTTTGCCCTTCTGGATCAACGTGTTGAGCTGTTCACGCTCCTCGTCGCTGAGCTTCACGATGTACTTCTTTACCGCAGCTTGTTGCGCAGTCACGATGCATCTCCGCCGTTGCGGAGCCATCAATTCAGAGATCCACACCAAAATCAACGACGTGGGGCACTAGGCTCTGGGACTACGACGCGCGCAGCTTCTATTCGCTTCAGAGCCACAAGCACCCGATGGGGTTCATGCGCTTAGACCGGCACTTTCATGAAGCCGATCGCATCTGGCAGAGGTGGCGGCGACGAACGTTCCTCACCCAGGATCTGCTCCTACGATTTCATCTCCAAGCAAGCGGAGCCGCGAAGGCATTACTCGAGGCAGCCAGACAGGGCTGGACGATTGCGGATCTCGCGACCTACGAGGACGAGCTTCGGGATGTAGAGCGCATCGGCCACCTTGAGGAGCGGCTCATCCGCATCCGCTCGGACGCCGACCCAGCTAGCGTCTCTATGGAGCGGCTTTCAGCGGGCGACGGCCTGAAAGTCTGGATCGAGCCACCCGCCGAGCAGGTCGACCAGATCGTCCACGTGCAGGAAGAGTACCAAGAACTCGGCAGAGTCATGTCCCTGGTGAACTGGGTGATCGGGACGGAACAAGCCAATGCGGTCGACGGGGCCATCACCGTCGCGCAGGCAATAGAGCTTGCGAAGCGCCTCCAGGAATCGCCTCAGCCGAAGGAGGCAGAGGAGTCTATCTTGTTCCGGCTCCAGATGGCTGGCGCAGCCATCGTGGGGACGGCGTGGGTAGCCGCGCGGTTTGGCTCTGACGCTCTCCTAGACGAGGAGGGCGAATGGATCACAAAGACGACTGTTGCGGGCTGCCGCACCCTCGAATTCGCCGAGCGGGACCGCATGCTAGTCGACGACGCAGTCCTTTCGATGCACCCGTTGCTTTACGGCGCTAGGGGCGCGGCGGCTCTCATTGCACGCGGCCGCGCCGGGCCCGCCGTCCTCGCATTCGCGCGCTTCGTCGCGGCCGGGCGGCTCACGGACCCGAGCGCGGCGCTTCTTACCGGTTTGGACTGGAAACGGTACACGCGAGAGGCTTGGGACTTTGCGGCGATCGCGCTCGACCGGTGCGTCCATCGTTTCCCCCGCCAGTGGCGTCCCAATTGGGAGCGCGAGGTAGCGCGCGCCCAACAGGCGAATGTCAGGCTCCAAAAGAGAAGCCTGCGCGGCTGGCGGTTGCCCTGGGTTGGGCCGCGTGTACCGCGCCTGCCTAGGCCCGTTGCCCGCTGGCGGATGTACCGCAGGAGGAATTGGCGTTGGCCGTTTGCGGTCGGTATGGTGCGCACCGATTGGACGTTCCAGTGGACGCGGGCCGGCAAACTGCTTGCGATCATCGACATGGGCGCCGTTGTCGCCGATCAAATCCTCGCCGCACGCTTGGAGGGTTACCTGCGTAACCTTGTAAAGTGGACGCGCGAGTATCGGAACGCGATAAGCGGCCACCGATACCCGCAAGGAGGCACGCCGGCTAATTGCCGTGATCGCGGACGCGGGATCACTCGTCGCGAGGGAGGTAATGACGAGGCTCGCAGGGCAGCGCGACTTCGGCTGAGACGCCCATCGACGGCGGTTAATTGGAACGTGGTGTGCTCTGCTCGTTCCGCAACTTGCGTCCGCTTTGGCGGAGCATCGCGTGCGAAGCTTAAGTCAGCTCTGGGCGCATTCACGCACCTCGAGAAACACATGTCAGCCGTTCATTGGCTTAGGCCGCTGGGTAGGCGTAGGGTAAGGAGTGGAGAGGCGTAAGCCAAGTATAGTGGATGGCCGGGAGAGCCATTTTTGGTCACGCGCAAAGCGTGACCTGCATGCGCCCCAAGCGCACGCCTGAGCAGACGATCACCACCAAACTTAGTAGCAGCATCGGGCCCATGAGCAAGGACGATTAGGCTTGCGCGCGAAGTGAAGCGCTCGATCCAGAAGGTATTGTCTACGCCGACCGGATCAGGATGCCGTAGCGCAATCTTGCGCTGCGTCTCACGCACAGCGCCGGCATTCACTATAATGATTGCGCCCGCGCCGTTGCGGCGTGCGCGCTCGACCTGCCGGTCCACTGTGTTGTCGCCATCACTTTCTGTGGCCTTGCTGGGATTCAGCATTGCAAACATCCGTGTCGGGAGATCGGGATCCCAAACTCGGGTAAGGATATAGCGATAGACTTTACAGGGCGAATAAACAGGTTCCGCGCTATTTGGGATGGGTAGAAACGTCCTCATAACGCGGGCAACTGCATGTCGAGCTTGCCCGCCAGCAGGTAAATGATGGCCTTGAGGTTACGGGTTGAGCGATAGCCACGTGCCTTGGCCTTGGCCGCCTGCACTAAACTATTGATGCCCTCGATCAGGCCGTTGGCGATCTTGCTGTCGAACCATTGTAGTATACCGTCCCAGTGGCGTTTGACGGTGCGCGCGGCGGCGATAACTGGTTCGATCCGGCTATGGGTGGCCCAGAAGTCCCACTTCTTCAGATAACTCGCGCCCGCCTGCGCAGATGGCTCCTGATAAAGGTCCTGAAAGGCGAGGCGGATCTGATACGCACGGGCGGTCTTGAGGTGCCGCGTGGGCAGACCACCGAGCGTCTTGCGCTGACGAGCGGACAGCGTCTGCGGATTGCGTAGCCAGAGATAACGCGTGCCACGCAGCAGACTTTGCTCCTCCTGTTCGGCGCGGCGTACCTTATCGACCGCATCGTTGATGATCTTGACAGCGTGGAATTTGTCGAAGGTGATGGCGGCATTCGGCAGGTTCTCAGCGATGCCCTTGGTGAAGGCCGGGCTCATATCGATGCAGACTTGGCTGATCGCGTCGGGATCGCCGCCATGCGCAATGAGGTCATCGGCGAAGGCGGCTATGGTGGCGGCATCGTTGCCCTCGGTGGCGAACATGACGCGGGCTTGGTCGATGTCGACAAACAAAGTGACGTAGTCTTGGCCGCGCCGGGCGGCGGTTTCATCGATCGCGAGCCGGGTCACGCCCGCCGCATTGGTCCGCGCCCGCGCCTCGTCGACATAATGATGAATGACACGCCATAGCCGGGTGTCGTGCTCGCCCACTATCCGGGCCACCGCCTTGACCGGCATCGCCGCGACCATGGTCATGACCAATGCCTCGAACAGCAAGGTAAAGCCGCTGCCAGGCCGTGCCCATGGCACGTTTACTGTCTTGATGCCGCACTTGTCGCAGCGGACGCGCGGCACGCGGGCATGCAGATAGGCCTCGTGCTGAAAGAAGTTGAGGTGGCGCCAAGTCATCCGCTCGGTGTCATAGGCCGGGCAGTCCGCCGCACCGCAGGTCGGGCAGGCGAAGCGGCTGCCCGGGGCGAAGTCGATCTCGATGTCGAGCCGGTGTGCCTCGGGGTCAAAGTCGCTGCGGCTCACCGTCCACGGTGGGGCCAGCCCCAACGCCTGTTGCAGCAAAGAGGTGTCACGCATGGTTGGTATCCCGCACTCGCCCGGCCTGCCCCAGCCTGGCGCCGTGCTCGCCGCCGTCAATGACGCTGCGCGCCGCAAGCGGTGGCCTGCGGCCATCATTGATACTGGTGGCGAATTCGGGCGCCGCCGGGGCGCAATATTGATTCGGACCAGGACCGTCACCTGCAATAATGATTCAAGACAGGGTCGGTTACGAATTCTTTTCGATCTTTCTTTCTTCTGCAACCGGTAAGCATAGCCAAATCGCTCCTCGAACTAGCAGCCTGCAGGATTCTCCCCCGAGGACACCGCATGTCGCTGCATCCGCAAGAGCCGCCTTCCGTACCGGAAGAAACCAGTCGTGTAGCTCGTGCCGCATTCCCGAAAGGCTCTCTCTGTCTGCACATCGCCGACGAACTTGGTTCGATCTACACCGACGATCAGTTCACCGCCCTGTTCCCCCGCCGTGGCAAGCACGCCGAAGCACCGGGGCGGCTCGCTCTGGCGACGGTGCTGCAATTCGTGGAGGGCTTGTCCGACCGGCAGGCCGCGGATGCCGTACGCGGACGGATCGACTGGAAATACGCGCTGGGTCTGTCGTTGATCGATCCCGGCTTCGACCACACGGTCCTGAGCGAGTTCCGCTCGCGCTTGATCGAAGGTGGCGCTGAACGACTGCTGCTCGACACTCTCCTGCAGCGCTTGCGCGACCAGGGTCTGGTGAAGGCCAACGGTCGCCAGCGCACTGACTCAACGCACGTGTTGGCGGCTGTGCGCGGGCTCAACCGGCTTGAACGCGTCGGCGAGACCGTGCGCGCGGCTCTGAATGAACTCGCCGTGGTTGCACCGGATTGGCTGCAAGCCCTGGCGCCGCCGGTTTGGTACGAACGGTATAGCCGCCGCGTGGAAAACTATCGCCTGCCAAAGGCCGACATGGAGCGCCTGGAACTGGCGGTCACCATCGGTGCTGACGGCGATCAACTGTTGGCTGCGGTCGACGCCGCGGTCGAGCAGCCGTGGCTCGCGCAATTGCCCGCCATCCACGTTCTCCGCGCGGTCTGGACAGCGCAATACATCAAAGAGGACGGGCAGCTCCGATGGCGCACCGTCCAAGAGATGCCCGCAACCGCTGAGCAAATCTCATCTCCCTACGACCCGGAGGCACGCTATAGCAAAAAACGTGATATCTCTTGGACGGGTTACAAAGCGCATCTCACCGAGACATGTGACCCCGAAGCACCGCACGTGATCACCAACATCGAAACAACTCTGGCGACGACACCGGACGACCACATGCTGGCAGTTGTGCATCGATCATTGGCAAACAGTGAGTTGTTGCCCTCGGAACATCTGGTCGACATGGGCTACACCGGCTGCCGCATGCTGGTCGACAGCCAGCAGCGCCATGGAGTTGTCATTGTCGGCCCGGTCGTTGAAGATACGAGCTGGCAGGCGCACGCTGCGGAAGGGTTCAGCAAGGCAGACTTTCACGTCGACTGGGATCAGCAAGTCGTGACCTGCCCAGAGGGCAAGCAGAGTATCTCATGGCTGCCGAGCACCTATCCCAAAAGCGGCATGCAATTCGAGGCCCGCTTCGCGCGAAATGACTGCGCAGCTTGCCCAATGCGGAGCCGCTGCACTCGGTCGAAGGTCGAGCCGCGTATCATCACGCTGCAGGCACGCGAAGATTATGAGGCGCTGCAGGCCGCTCGACGAAATCAGGCAACAGAGGAGTTTCGGAAAAGCTATGCCGCGCGTGCCGGCATCGAAGGCACGCATGCGCAGGCAATTCGTCGGTGCGGCTTGCGCAGATGCCGCTATATCGGGTTGGCGAAGACGCGCTTACAACACGTCATTACAGCCGTTGCAGTCAACCTGCTCAGAGTCGTTGAGTGGCAAAACGACAATCATTCAGCAAACACCCGTATCTCACGGTTTGCGGCTCTACAGGCGGTGGCTTGACCGGGCTGCCGCCCGAATTCGCCACCAGTATCATCATTGACCGCGGCTGCGCGCGGCGCCTTGCTGACGTCAGGCCGGGACGGAGAAACGGCTCCTGTCAGCCGAACTGAGAAACGCTACCAAGTAGGAAGCGTAAGATAGACAAGCAAGGGGAGGACGTTTCTACCCACCCCGGACAGCGAGGAAGCAATAAACAGCTGCCGAAGGGATGTCTCGCCATTCGCCGAATGTGAGAACGTGATCCGGTGAGTTATACCAACCCGCGTTGACGTTGACTCTCCGGGGTTCCGAATCCCTCGGCGCTTCGAATTCAATAGCCCCGGGGCGATTCTCGCCCAAGGGGGCATCGGATGAGCGCGGCGATCCCAATCACTCGCTTGGACCGGACAGCGTCGGAGCTTCGGAGTTTCGCCAGCAAGTGTGGTGATGGCGCGCAGGTGCGCCGCGTTCTGGCGATCGCGTTGGTACTGGAGGGGCGTTCCCGCGCCGAGGCGGCAGAGCAGAATGGCATGGACCGGCAAACGCTGAGCGACTGGGTGGATCGCTACAATGCGGGAGGGATCGACGGCCTGAAGTCGTGTCATGGGCCTGGCGCCACCCCGCTACTGAGCGAGGCAGAGAAGGCGGAGCTGAGGGCGCTGGTCGTGAAAGGCCCGGATCCGGAGAAGGACAAGATCATTCGCTGGCGCTGCCTGGACTTACAGGCGGAAATCGCCCGTCGGTTCTCTGTCCGGGTGCATGAAAGCACGGTGGGCAAATGGCTGCGCCAACTTGGTCTGACCCGGTTGCAGGCGAGACCATGCCACCCGAAAACCGACCTCGCAGCCCAGGAGGCTTTTAAAAAAACTTTGCCAGCCTGATGAAGAATGCCCTTCTCGGCACCACCGCTGGTACACCGATCGAGGTCTGGTTTCAGGACGAAGCCAGAGTGGGTCAAAAGGGCTCGCTCACCTATGTTTGGGCGCCGATCGGCTCATGTCCGTTGATGGTGCGCGATAACCGACATGATTCGGCTTATCTGTTCGGAGCGATTTGCCCGGCCCGTGCCGTGGGCGCCGCCATCATCATGCCTGCTGCCAACGCCGAGGCGATGAACGAGCATCTCACTGAAATCAGCACGCAAGTGGCGCCAGGCGCCCACGCTGTCGTGGTCTGCGACAGAGCCGGCTGGCATCAGACCGGAGGGCGACTGCACGTACCGGACAATATCACGCTACTTCCCCTGCCGTCTTATGCAGCGGAACTGAACCCGATGGAGAATGTGTGGGAATATCTGCGCGGCAACAAACTCAGTCGTCTGGTCTGGGATAGCTACGATGCCATTGTCACCGCTTGCAAGGAAGGATGGGACTTCCTCATCAATGACCCAGACAGGGTCCGATCAATCGGGCATCGAGACTGGGCATGTGTCAATGTTTAGGCGGATTGGTATTACTGGTCAATTCGTCCATATAGTTGAGATTAGGGGATCGGCTGCGCATGCAGGATTATCTATCATAACTTCGCCTACTGCGTGAATCCGAATTTCATGAACGGCAGGTTTCGAGAGACACGGTTCAGAGCGTGGGCGACCGGAAAGGGCGCAGGGCAGACATCAATGCCACACGCTTCGCAGCCCCCGCATGTCAGCGGGCACTCTGCTCCCGCATCCCCGCCACCGCCATCCCCGCCAGCATGCGCGCATACGCCGCAACGCCGACCGCGCCATCGTCGCGGAACCACAGCGCGGCGCAGCTCATCGCCGCCGCCAGCGACATCGCCGCCACCGTCGCCACCACGGGCTCCACTCCCGGCACCGCCGCGGCCAGCACCTCGGCATACACGTCCGCCAACACGCGATACCGCCCCCGCACCGCCGCCTGTCCCCGCTCGTCCAGCACATCGCCCGAGCGCAGGATCAGCCGATGCTCGTTCCGTTCCGCCAGCGCAAGGCCGAGGAATGCGCCGACCATCGCCTCCAGCCGCTGCTCCGCGGTGGCCGCCTCGGTCCGGTCGTAGGCGGTGCACACCCGCAGCGTCAGGTCGTGGATGTGCTGCACCATGATGTCGGCGAGCAGCTCCTCGCGCGCGCTGTAATAGTAATACATGCTCATGCCGCGCAGGTTCACGGCCCGCATGAAGCCCTGCATCGTCGCCCGCAGCACACCCTTTTCGGCAATCATTCGCGCCGCGGTCTGCCTGATCTGCCGCCGCTTCATCTCGGTCTCCGGCTTCGGCGTGTAGACCGCCGTCACCGGGCCGCCGACTGTTCCGCGCTTCACCGCCTTGCGCGCCGCCACGCGCTGCTTGATCGCGATGGCCCGGTTCGCCATCGCATCGAGGCCGCCCGGAGGATCCGGTGGCTGCTCCGTATCGAACTCCGGGCCAGGCCGCACATAAGTCCACGCCATCGGTGTCGGGCGGCAGTCGGCGACGGCGTCTGTCGAGAGCAAATTAAGTTGGCCGGTATAGGTGACACATCATGTGGCCGCTCGTTCACGTTTTGTCCTCCGGAGGAGCGGTGTCTCCGTCGGGCATTTCCTGGTGGGACTGTCAGGACCATTTCCCGGAGCCGACCTGCCGCGCGAGCGCGCGACGCGCGGAGGGGCTGTCAGGGATGGCCTCGCCGAAGGCGAGGTCACCGCGCCGCGGCGCGAAGCGTCCTTGACAGCCCCGAGCACGGCGCGAGGCTGACGACGGGACGGGCCGATATCCTTTTTTTCGCGGTCCCCGACACGAGGTTCGCCGATTGGAACGCCATTGCTGTCGTAGCGTCCGAGGCAACGGCGTCCATGGAAAACAGCGAGGCCCCCATCGGGATATTGATGCACCTTCACCGTCGCCTTGACGAAGTGCGGACGCAGCGGGCTCTCCGGGATCTGGAGCTTGCGATTTAGGAACGATACGCAGTTGTCGTTGCCGACGATGCGTTCTTCCTGGACGCACAGCACCTCTGCCAGATCCAATCCGGGCACCGCGACGAAGGCGCTGCCTTCCTGCTCCGCCGTGATCGCGAAGCGCGCGTTGTGCGCCGGTATATAAGTGTCGCGCAGCCAGGCGTTGGCTTCGGACATCGTCGCGATGCCCGCCAATGCCAGTTCCTTCGGCACGCGATCCTGCAAGGTCTGGAACAAACGCTCGGACCGTCCGCGCGCCTGGGGCGAATACGCCGCGATATGCTCGACGCCCAGATGCGCCAGCGCGCGCCCGACCTGGGTGGGCTGGCCGCGATCCACCTTGCCGCCGACTTCGGCTGTGTAAAAGTAATGACTTCCGCGATCGGTATAGAGGCTCAGCGGCAAACCGTGCCGCCCGAATACGTCCAGCAGCGCCCGGAATGTTGAATCCGTGCCTTCTTCCTCGACCAGGAACGCCGAATAAATCCCGCTTGTCGCATCGTCCATTGTCACCACCAGATCGAGCGCCGGCCCCTCGGCCAGCCACGCGTGCCGTGAAGCGTCCTGGTGCAACATCATGCCGGGCAGGGGACGACGAGGCCGCTTCCGACGGTGCGCCCCGCGACGCTCCGCCTTCGGCAGCAAATTCCGGCTTTGCAGGAACGCCTTCGTCCAGCTGTAACTCCAGGCGAACCGGTGGTCCCGAACCAGATGCTCGTGGAAATGCCGCGCGGTGAAGCCCTGATAGCGCGTCCGATACAGCCGCTCGACCTCCTCGCACCGGTCCACCGGCACCCGCTTGCCCGACGCCTTGCCAATCCGGCGGTCCAGCAGTCCGCCCTCGCCTTCTTCTTCGTAGCGCCGGCACCAGCGGCGGAAGGTTCGTTCGCCGACACCCAGCAACTCGGCCGCCTCCACTTGGTTCAGTTCCGCCGAATCCCAGCGGCCAAATACGTCCATAAACTTCAGCATACGAACACCCTGTCGGGCTTCCGTCAGGCGCATCCTCCCAACCTCCTGGCTGGAAAGCCGTTACCGGACAGATCGTGTGCTACCTAAACCGGACATATCATGTGCTACTGACATCCGGCGACCGGCGTCTTGCCGCACGCCCGATCCAAGGTAGACTCACGGCAATTCCCGGCGGCCACACTCAAAACGGAGGGGACGACGATGGGACGTGCCGGTCTGGCAGGGATCACCTTTACGTTCGCCATGGCCGTCGCCGGAGCGATATCCGGAACCGCCGGCGCGCAGGATGGCACTCTGCCGAGCATCGATCTGCCCGACCCGTTTGGCGCGGCCACGTCGTTTGGCCAGCTTCCCGCGGGGCGCGCGTGGGGCGGGACGACCGCTGTGGCGGTCGATCGCGACGGCAAGAGCGTCTGGGTCTTCGAGCGCTGCGGCGGCGATGGCACTCTGCCGAGCATCGATCTGCCCGACCCGTTTGGCGCGGCCACGTCGTTTGGCCAGCTTCCCGCGGGGCGCGCGTGGGGCGGGACGACCGCTGTGGCGGTCGATCGCGACGGCAAGAGCGTCTGGGTCTTCGAGCGCTGCGGCGGCGAAAGCTGTGCCAACTCGGCGCTGCCGCCGGTCCTGCATTTCGATCCATCGGGCAGGCTGCTGGCGAGCTTCGGCGCGGGAATGTTCGTGTTTCCGCACGGGATCACGGTCGACCGCGACGGCAATGTGTGGGTCGCCGACGCCGACGGGAAGAACGGCAAGGGCCATGTGGTCGTCAAATTCAGCCCGACCGGGGAAGTGCTGATGACATTGGGCCATGCGGGAATGCCGGGCGACGTTCCGGGCTTCTTCAACCGACCGACCGGCGTGGCCATCGCGCGCAACGGCGACATCTTCGTCGCCGATGGCCATGGCGGGGATTCCAACGCGCGCGTGGTTAAGCTCTCCAAAACCGGCAGGTTCATCACGGCGTGGGGGAAGAAGGGAACCGCGGCGGGCGAGTTCGATACGCCGCACGCGATCGCAGTGGATTCGCAGGAACGCGTCTACGTCGCCGACCGGGCGAACAACCGGATTCAGGTGTTCGATGCGAACGGCAAGTTCCTTGCCGACTGGAGGCAGTTCGGCCGCCCCAGCGGTGTGTACGTCGATGCTAACGATGTTATCTACGTCGCCAATTCGCAGACCACCGACAAGACGGGCTGCACCCCAGACCCGGGCTGCCGCCACGGCATCCGCATCGGTGATGCCGCGGATGGCTCGGTCAAGTATTTCATTCCGCGTCCGGACGGAGATCCGATCGGGCCGGAGGGCGTGTCCGTCGATGCGCAGGGAACGGTCTACGGTGCGTCGAACGAGGGAAAGCGGATCGATCGGTTCAGCAGGAAATGAAACTGCTGCCGCCGCCCGATGGTGGCCAATTTGTATTCGACTTTCGAGGCCGAATTGCTGAGGTCTCCCGTGCCGGTGGATAGAACACGTGAAGTCGTGGATGCCGACCCCGGCCCTTGCTCGCGGCAGGATCTTCGTCGGCATGACGATGAGAGCGCCGATTGAGCGTCATCATCAAGGGCGGTTGGTATTATGCCTTGTATTCGTGGCGCTTCGGAATGAAGAGCATGGTCCCAACCTTCCGGCCTCGACCAGGGAGTAATGGGTTACAAAGCTATTTGGAGGCTTGCGTGCTGAGCGTGCGCAACCGAGCCTCCGCTTCAGCGTCCCCCAGTGCTGCCGCCCTGCGATACCAGGTCGCGGCCAGCGCCGGATCGGGTCTGACGCCGACAGCGCCCAGTTTGGTGACGAAGGCAGGATCGTAAGTCTCTGCGAGCGCGGTGGCCGCGCGCGCGCTCCCGGCGTTGGCGCCATATTCATAGAACTTGCGCGCTGCCGAAATGTCCTTGATCGCCAGCATCGCATCGCCGCGACCAACGTACATGGCTGTCATCGACTGCTCCTGAGCGGTCGGCGCGCTCGTGGCCGGACGCATGGCCGGAGCAGCAATGGCCAGTTCCGTTTTGCCCGTCGCGGAAGGCGGATGTCCGGCATTCATGTCAGCCACACCCATAGTCGGAGAAGCGTCCGGGCCTGGCCTGACGCCGGTGTCGGTCAAATTCGGCAGGTCGGGCGACCGGGCCGGGCTTGCCGAGGCGTCTGGCGATGTAGTGTTGTGCTGGTTCGCCATGCCCGCCGCCGCTACGACGGACCCGTTCGCGGTGTGGTCATCCGGCACAGGCTGCGAAGTCGCCGCCTGGTAGTTTGGCGATGGCTCAGATGGGGCGGCCGCGCTCACCAGCAGCGTCTTCGCGAGGTCCTGGAACAATGTAAGATCGACCGAGACATCCGTCCTTCCCGCCGCCTTTTCGTCGACCGCGCGGCTCCGCACGCGCGCCACGAAATCCGCCAACGCTCTGAGAGCTTCGGGAGACGCCGGCAGCGATCGCTGGACCACGCGCGGCCAGGTGTTCATCGCGCTGTCGTCTGCGGGGAAGAAGGTGTGTCCACTCGAGATCTGCTGTTCGACCTTGAGCAGGAGCGCCCCAAGTTCCGCATCATCTTGCACCGCAGGAATGGCGCTCGGTTGCCCGGAGACATCGTTGGCCGCAAACGAAGCGCTGCCGATCAACATGAAACCGGCGCAGACCACTGCCAGCCGCCGGGCCGGACCGTGCCGATTTCGGTGTTCCGACCGGGCGTGCGGGCCGGGGCAAAATCGGCTCAGATGGGACCGCATACGAAATATAAGCTGGAACATATTCGCCTTTCGCTCGCGTGCATTTGTCGACGGAATTCAGGGCGGCGACGGCGACGCGCGCGGCGGTCACATCCGTCGAACCGCGGCGTGGTCACCGTGCCGCCGACCGCTGCTTGTCCCAATTCAGGAACTGCTGAAACAGCGCCTCCTTCTCTGCGTTCGTCAGATTGCCGTGCACACCCGAACTGGTCTGCGACAGGAAGGTGTTGAACCGCGCTTGCGTGACGCCATTGGCGTTGCCCGCCGTGGTCTGTTTGACCAGCCAGTCCTGCGCGGGCTGGAATCGGCTCCAGCCGGGTACTTCCGCTGTCAGGTTGACCTCGCGCCACTTGGGATGACGCGGCGGCTGCTGGAACTGATCGAACTTGCTGAAGAAGGCGTCCACGAAGCGCGTGACCTTGTTGTATCGCTCGGTGTGCGGCGGCCAGGCGAACACCGCCATCACGTCTCCGACGGCGATCGTCGGCACCGGCGCGTCGGCTGGAACGATCAAGGGATACGAGTTCGTGCGTGAACTGGTCAGGCAGATAGGTCTGCGCGAGAGTCTGATTGATCGCGACGGGCAGAAAATGGATTCCGCTGTCGGCCGACACGTCGGCAAAGAGCGGGATTGGTGCGCCTCCGACATGGATTATCGCGGCAATATCCCCGCGCTTCAGCTCTTGCAGGCCCGTGACCTGCTTTTCGTGTTCGACCTTTGCCTTGATGCCGAGTGCATCGAGCAGAATCTCGGCCGTCATTGCAGAGCCGCTGCCAACGACGTCGACGTTGACCCGCTGGCCGCTCAGGTCCTCGATCCGCGTGATGTCCTTGCGGGCGAGGACATGAACTTCCTCATCGTACAGCTTGGCGATGTATCGAATGCTCTGTGCGAGGTTGGGGAACATGCCGTGCTGCTTCGCGTATGTCAGCGCATCGGCCTGGACAAAGCCGATGTCGACACCTTTGAGGTAGAGAATGTCGGATAGATTTTGCAGGGAGCCCTTCCCCAGGGTCGGCAGCACGCGAAGTGTGCCGTCGTCCAGGATCGTCAGATCAGCGCCGGTCCGCGCATAGGTCCCGCCTTCCATGCCGGTAATCACGCCCACGGAGCCCGCGTTCGCCTTGGCGATCTGGTCCGGTGGTTGCTGCTGAGCCACGCTGGGCGAGATGGACGCGACGCACAACAAGGCTGCGGCGACTATAAGCTTCACGAAAGGCCCCTTCCAGCTGGTTGATCCCCAGCAACCGACACGACCGAATTGCGAACCGAGGCAGCGGTCGACATCACGACGGCAGGCGAAATGGATCATCCAGGCCGCCGGGTTCGCCAGGAAAGCACGCGGGGCGTCTACGACCTTCGTGTTCGCCACATAGACGATCCGCTGATCGCAGCGGCGTCGCGTCAAGACGCCGGCGCGAGTCAACTGCTGCAAGTAAAATGACAATACCGACGGTTCGATGTCCAACTGTCTCGCTATGGGGGCGGCAGACAGGCCAAGTCGCCCATGCGGCAGGAGCGTTGACCAAAGTTGCAGACGCAGCATATTGGGCCAGCGCCGTGGGCACAGTGACGGCATGGCGGCCATCCATACGTCCACCGCATGGACTGCTGGCATCGTCGATCGCCATTGCCGGAAATCCGGATGGGTTCCCGTCGCCGAACACACCTTCCGGCATCATCCTTATTGCTCCACCTCGAGTAGGTTTCTAGCCGTCACCGTTACGAGGCCACCAACTCGCTCGAACGGAGCCCGATTTCGGCCCACTTTGTTGCAGTGCCGACGTCACCAGACGGCATCAGCGGTCTGTGACGGTTTCTTACCGACGTTGCGGGTCTCATGTCAAACGCTAAAAAAAGAGATTAATCCGCATTGGGGAAATAAAAGTGCGTGACCGTTGGCCCAATATACTTGGGTCTCGCTTGTCCCCATACACTCCCAACTTCGCAACGTGTCGGAATTGGAACCAAAGTGGAGGTTTCGTTTTAACTTATGATCGATCCCAGACGCGCATGCGATACCCGCGGTTAGCCGCGGCTGGAAACCGCCTGCTGCGTCGCACCGCGCTGTTGCGGGGAGCAGTATCGGGCGATTGTAAACTTGGCGATGGCGTAACCACCCCGCAAGGAACACCCGCTTAACCGGCCCGGCGCTGCAGCCGGTCGCCGTTCGCCAGAATAGCAGTGGCCAGTTCCGCTGCGGGACCACGCTCGTGTCGCGCGGAGCCGAGCACCACGAACTCCACGTCGCCCAGATCGGGCAACCGGTATGTCGGGGGCATCTCGAACAGACCCTCCGGCATCAGGCCGCGCGCGTGCACGGTCACGCCCAGACCGGCAAGTGCGGCGGCACGCAGCCCGCTCAGGCTGCCGCTGGTGCACACGATCCGCCATGGCCGGCCCGCCCGTTCCAGCGTCTCCAGCGCCACGGTGCGGGTGATGCTGGGCGGCGTATAGAGGATCAGCGGCAGCGGCTGGCTCGGTTCGATGCGTGTCGCCTCGGCGCCGATCCAGGCCAGCCGGTCGCGCCAGACCAGCCGCCCTCGGTCGTCGTCGGCGCGGCGCTTGCACAATGCGACGTCGAGGTCGCCGCTATCGAGCATCTGGTACAGCGCCGCGCTCAGATCGACGGTCAGTTCCAGATCGACCAACGGGTGCAGGCGGACGAAGTCGCGCAGCACCTCGGGCAGGCGGGAGGTCACGAAATCCTCCGACGCGCCGAACCGCACCCGGCCGCGCAACTGCGAGCCGGCGAAGTAGCGCCGCGCGCGATCATTGGCCTCAAGGATCGAGCGTGCAAAACCTTCCATCGCCTCGCCGTCCGCAGTGGGCACCACCGAATGGGTGTCGCGGACGAACAGCCGCCGCCTGGCTTCGTCCTCAAGCTTCCGGATGTGCTGGCTGATGGTGGACTGGCGCAGGCCGAGCCGGCGCCCCGCCTCGCTGAAATTGCGGGTCTGCGCCACGGCGAGAAAGCTTTCCAGCAGCACGGGATCTAGCAAGGTGTTTTCCCCCTGTCATCACAACTCATGATCACAGTAAGCATGCCGAACATGCTTCACAATGACCGTCGCGGCGCGGATAGTCTGCTGCATCGCAATGCGCGGAAGGCCGACCCGATGAAGGCGCTGCTCCCACGGCTCACCATCGACCCCTACATCGCCGCCATCCTCGGCATGGTGGCGCTGGCCTCCGCGCTGCCGGTGCACGGGCGCGCCACGGCCGTCGCGGGCGACGCGGGCATGGCCGTGATCTCGCTGATGTTCTTCCTGCAGGGCGCGCGGCTGGCGCCCAAGGCGGCATTGGCGGGTGCGCGGCACTGGCGGCTGCATGCGATCGTGCTGACCAGCACGTTTCTGCTGTTCCCCGCACTCGGGCTCACGGCACGCGCGCTGGCGCCGGGGTTGCTGACCCCGCCGCTCTGGGGCGGGGTGCTGATGCTCTGCGTGCTGCCCTCCACCGTGCAGTCCTCGATCGCCTTCACCTCGATCGCGCGCGGGAACGTGCCGGCGGCACTCTGCGCGGCGACCGCGTCCAACCTGTTCGGCATCGCGCTGACGCCGCTGCTGGCGGGCCTGGTGTTCAGCGCGCAGAGCGTGTTCTCCGCGCGCGGTGTGGGCGACATCGTCGTGGAACTGCTGCTGCCGTTCGCCGCGGGCCAGCTTGCCCGCCCCTGGATCGGCGAATGGGCCGGCCGCAACAGGCGCCTTGTCGGCCTGGTCGATCGCGGCTCCATTCTGCTGGTCGTCTATGTCGCCTTCAGCGAGGGCGTGACGCACGGCATCTGGCACCAGCTCGACGCGACGCAGCTCGTGTCGCTGCTGCTCCTGGATGCCGCGCTGCTGGCCGCGGTGCTGCTGGCAACGACCGGGGTGAGCCGGCTGTTCGGCTTCAACCGCGCCGATGAAATCACCATCGTGTTCTGCGGCTCGAAGAAGAGCCTCGCGAGCGGACTACCGATGGCGAGCGTGCTGTTCGCCGGGCAGTCACTCGGACTGATCGTGCTGCCGCTGATGCTGTTCCATCAGATCCAGCTCATGGTCTGCGCCGCGCTGGCACGGCGCTACGGGGCAGGGCAAGCAGAGCAGGCGGAACCGGCCTTCATACGTGGCCGAGTTCGGAACAAGCCATCAGCTGCGCTTCGTCCGGCGGATCGATGTGCCTGATCGTGAACACGTCCATATCGTTGGGATTGACCGTGGCGCGGCTCTCCACGATCAGCACCGACTGAACCGCCTGGTGGTCGCAGACGCGAAAATACTCGGGACCTTTGTAGAGGTCGTACTTCATCCCCGCCATCGCATCCACGACCTTCATCGTCTCGACGCTACCGGCGTTCTTCGCCGCGGTGAGCACCGTCATGACGCCGGCAAAGCCGAGCGTGCCGTAGCTGGTCGGCACGCGCCCCTCGTTCATCGCGCGGAACCGGCGATTGAACGTGTTCGCCGTGGGGATCGTGTCCTCGAGCCGCCAATAGTATGACGTGCCGCCCACCACGCCCTCGAACGCGGCGGACCCGGCCAATGTGCGCGTGGTATACAGCAGGATCGGCGCCACCAGCCGGGTCGAATTATTGAGGCCGAGCTTGTGGGCCTGCACGATCGACAACTGCTGATCGCGACCGAAATTGCACAGGATCAACACATCCGGCTTAGCCCCCTGGATGGTCGGAAAATAGGGCGAAAAATCCGTGGTGCCGAGCGGATGCTGCACCTTCGCGACCACCTCGATCCCGGCCGGCTTGCCGGCCACCTCGAAGCCGCGGAGCATCTCGTAGCCATAGGCATAGTCCGCGATCAGGAATGCGATGCGCTTGCCGAAATTCGCGAAGACATAGCGTCCGACCGCGCCCGCCGTGACATGCGGCGTCAGCGCCTGGTGGAACGTGGTGGGCGCCCAGTCGGGCAGGGCGACGATCGAGTCCGACTGGCTGATCGAGTTGAACAGCACCTTCTTCTGCTTCGCGACGTTGTTGACCGCAAGCTGCACTGAGGCCGATAGGCCGCCGACGATGAAGTCCGCCTGGTCCTGTTCGATCAGCTCGCGGGTGCGCGCGATCGCAACTGCCGGATCGAGCTTGTCGTCGCGCACCAGAAGCTCAGCCTTGCGGCCGTTGACGCCCCCCTGTTCGTTGAACATGGCGATCGCAACCTTGGCCGCGCGCACCTGGTCGAGCGCCTCCTCGCGATAGGCGCCGGTGAGCGGAACTGGAAAACCAACGCGGATCGGCGTAGTGGGTTGGCTCCGTACATACGGCGCCGGCAGCGTCGCCAGTGCAGCACCCGCGGCCAGCACCCGCCGACGTGAAATGCCGGACGGGCTGGTAGGATGGATCATCGGCATCGTATCCTCCGCAAGCCGGTGCTTCCGGCGGGACTTCTGTTGGGACGATAGGCGTCTAAATCGGTTTCAGGCAACTTGAACGGCACGTGCGGTCCGCCGGTCGGACCGTCCGGCAACAAGGAGATCGGCCAATGCCCCGCATCGCCTCACATTGCCTGGCCATCGCTCCGCTGGGCGTCGCCATCTGGCTTGCCGGAATTGCCTGGGCCGGCGATCCGGCGGCTGGACAGGCGATATTCAAGTCGCAGTGCGGCACCTGCCATTCGCCGCAGGCGGGGAAGAACTTGATTGGCCCGAGTTTGTTCGGCGTGGTCGGGCGCAAGACCGGAAGCATTCAGAGCTTCCATTATTCTGTCGGCAACCAGAATGCAAACCTGACATGGGACGATGCCACGCTCGACAAGTATCTCGAGTCGCCGAAGACCATCGTGCCCGGAACCACCATGACCTTCGCAGGCGTCAAAGACGCCGGGAAGCGCGCCGATCTGATCGCGTACCTGGATACGGTCAAGTAGGTACGCGACACTTGCAGCCGGATCAGTCCCAGGTCAAACGTGGCGGCAACGACAGATTGATGGAGGAGTAACGATGTCACGTATCCTCGGCCTGACGTGCGCCGGTCTGCTGGCGCTCGGCAGCGCGCGCGCCGATACCACGCTCGTCGTCAGCATGGCCGCCGACCCGACCGGCCTCGACCCGGAAGCGGTGCTCAACAACACCTCAGGCTTCGTGATGGCGACCATCTACGACGGCCTGATCCGCTACAAGCCGGGTACCGTCGAGGTCGAACCGGGGCTCGCGCAGAGTTGGGACATTGCATCGGACGCGCTGAGCTACACGTTCCATCTGCGCCAGGGCGTCAAATACCATGACGGCACGCAGTTCAACGCGCAGGCGCTGATCGCGACGCTCGACCGTCAGCTCAACAAGAACGACCCGAACTACATCGGCAACACGGGGCCGGTGCAGAACCTCGTCGATTTCACCTACGGACCCGTCGCGTCGTACCGCGCCGTGGATGAACACACGGTCGAATTGAAGATGAAGGAGCCCTCGGCCGCGCTGCTCGCCAGCCTGGCGATGGTGTGGAACGGCGTCGTCAGCCCCGCTGCGGTGGCGAAATACGGCAAGGAGTTCCGCAACCATCCGGTCGGTTCCGGTCCGTTCATCTTCCGCGAATGGCGTCAGCGCGATCAGGTCGTGCTCGATGCCAATCCGGATTACTGGAAGGGCAAGCCGAAGGTCGATCACCTGGTGTTCAAGGAATACCCCGACGCACAGGCCACGCTGCTGGCGCTGAAGCGCGGCGAGGTGCAGATCATGGGCGATGTGGCGACGCCGGTGATCGCCTCGATCCGCGGCGATGCGAACCTCGTTCTGCTGACGCAGCCTGGCCTCGCGGTGAACGGCATGGCGATGTCGAACGACGTGCCGCCGTTCACCGATAAGCGCGTGCGCCAGGCTTTGAACTATGCCGTGGACAAGGAGGCGATCGACAAGGCGTTGTACGGCGGATTGGCCACGCCTATGGTATCCCCGTTGCCGGAAGCGCAATGGGGTTTCGACAAGACGATGACCGGCTATCCTTACGATCCGGCGAAGGCGAAGCAATTGCTGGCGGAGGCAGGCGTGCAGCCAGGATTGAAGGTCGAACTGCTCGCCTATAGCACGCCGCGCGGCTACAACCCCGCCGGTCCCGATCTGGCGGTGGCGCTGCAGGGCTATTTCCAGAAGGTCGGCATCGAGGCAGAGGTTCGGAAACTCGATATGGGCGCGTTCCTCTCCACTGTGCGCTCAGGAAAATACCAGGGGATGTTCCTGTCAGGCTTCAGCGGCGACAACGGCGATCCCGACAACTTCATGGACTCGCTGTTCAACTGGAAGCGGATACCGGTCGGCGACACATCGCACTACAAGAACGAAGAAGTCGGAAAGCTGATGGACGAAGCTGCGCGGGTGCCCGATCCCGAAAAGCGGCTGGCGCTCTACAAGACGATCGAGCGCCAGATCATGGACGACGCGCCGTGGGTGTTCGTGAATTCGGTGCTGCAGGTACGCGCGGCACGCAAGGAGGTCAAAGGCTTCCAGCTCAATCCGACGCAGATGTTCTTCGACATGGATCAAGTGTCGATCGAGAAGTAACAATATTCACCACAGAGACACCGAGAACCTCCGAATCTCTGCGTCTCTGTGGTGAATTCTTCTTACTTTCAACGTAACCGCGGATCGTACTGATCGCGCAGCGCATCGCCCAACAGATTGAACCCCACCACCACCAGGAAGATCGCCAGGCCCGGGAACGTGGCGATCCACCAGGCGGTGAGGAAATAGCCGTGGCCGTCGGCAAGCAGGGCGCCCCAATCCGGTGACGGCGGCTGCGCTCCGAGGCCAAGGAATGACAGCCCGGCCGTCTCCACCACCACCGCGCCGGACTGCAGCGTGGCCAGCACCAGCACCGGGGTAAAGCTGTTCGGCAGCACATGGCGCAGCATCACGCGCAGCCGGCCGGCGCCGATCGCGCGCGCCGCCACGACAAAATCGGCCGCCTGCACCGTCAGCACCTGGCCGCGCATCAGGCGTGCATATTGCGGCGTATAGATGATGCCGATCGCGATCACCGAATTGGTCAGGCTGGGACCGAGCACGGCCACGATGATCAGCGCCAGCAGCAGGTACGGAAACGCCAGCAGCACGTCCACCGTGCGCATGATCAGCGCATCGACCGCACCGCCGACGTAGCCGGCGACCAGTCCGAGCGAACCGCCCAGCACCAGCGCCAGGCCATCCGCCATCACGATCGCCAGCAGCGCCGTGCGCGTGCCGTAAACGACCCGGCTCAGCGTGTCCCGCCCGTATTGATCGCTGCCGAACCAATGCTCGGCGGAAGGCGGCGACAGGGCGTTCGACAGGTCCTGCTCATAGGGATCGAACGGTGCGACCAGCGGGGCGAACACGGTCAGCGCCAGGAACACCGCCGCGATGGCCAGCCCGGCACGCGCCCCGGTGCCGCGCAATGCCCGGCGAACCACGCCAGGCGGCGACGGCGGAACCGACGCGGTCGTGGCGCTCATGCCCGGCTGATCCGCGGATCGAGCGCGGCATACAGCAGATCCACCACCAGATTGACCAGCACGAACAGCACCGCGATGAACAGCGCGCCAGCCTGCACCACCGGATAGTCGCGGGACAGAATCAAATCGACCATCAGCCGCCCCAGTCCCGGCAACGAATAGATCGTCTCGGTCAGCACCGCACCCGACAGCAGCAGGCCAAGCTGCAGCCCGATCACCGTCACGATCGGGATCGCTGCGTTGCGCAGGATGTGGCGAAGGATCACCTGCGCATCCGTCACACCCTTGGCGCGCGCGGTGCGCACGTGATCGAGCGTCGCAGCGGCCAGCACCTCGGCTCGCGTGATGCGGGCGATCAGCGCCAACGGCACGCTGGCAAGCGTCACGGCCGGCAGCAGCATGTGGCGCAGGCTGGCGCCGATCATCGTCGCATTGCCGGACAGCAGACTGTCGACCACGCTCATGCCGGTGATGCGCGGCGGGTCGAGCCCGACGGGCATCAGCCCACCCACCGGCAGCCAGCCGAGGCCCGCGGCGAACAGCACCAGCAGCATCAGGCCCAGCCAGAAGATCGGCATCGACACACCGAACAGCGTCAGCGTCATCACCACCGTATCGAAGCGCGATCCATGCCACACGGCGGCCAGCACCCCGATCGGCACCCCGCAAAAACTGGCCAGCAGCAGCGAGGCCAGCGCGAGCTGCAGCGTCACCGGAAAGGCGGCGACCACGTCGTCCAGCGCCGGACGGTTGCTCTGGACCGATGTCCCGAGATCGCCGGTCAGCGCGCCTCGCATGAAGCGGGCATATTGCACCCACACCGGCTGATCGAGGCCAAGCTGTTCACGCAACCTCTGCAATTGCTCATTGGTCGCATGGTCCCCCAGCAGGAGCTGCGCGACGTCGCCGGGAAGCAGGTGCATCGTGACGAACACCACGACGCTGACGCCGATCATCACAAGGCCAAGCTGGATCAGGCGGGCAGCGACGTATTTCCCCAATGTCTGCCCCCATAGCTGCCCCCGCGGACCGACCCTGATTCAAATGGCCCGGCTGGTCGAGCGTCGCGCCGCGTCGGTCGCCTGCGTCTGCCCGAGAGCCGCGCGCACTGTGTCGATCAGGGTGTCCATGAGGAAGGGCTTCATCAGGACCCATGGCTCGCCGCTGATCGGTTCGACATCGCCACCGGTGAAGAACACCACAGGAAGCGATGGCCATCGCTCTCGCAGCGCCTCGGCCAGATCGGCTCCGTTCATGCCCGGCATGGCAAAATCCACCAGGAGAGCGTCGCATTTCAGACCCTGCTCGATCAGGCGAATTGCCTCGTTGCCACTGTCCGCAGCAACGACAGCGAAACCGTTGGTCGTCAGCATCCCGGCGATCGTCTCGCGATTGTCGACCTCATCATCCACCACCAGCACCGTGCAATCCATTTGCACAGGCGCCTTCGGATTCCCCGCCGGCACCGCCCCCGACGCCGGCTTGTCCGGTGCGTCGCCCGCATCCGCCGAGGCAGTCGGGAAAAAGACGCTGACGGTGGTGCCCTTGCCGATCTCGCTTGCGATGCGCACGCCGCCACCCGCCTGGCTGGCGACCCCGGACACCTGGCTCAGTCCCAGTCCCGATCCCTGGCCCGGCGGCTTCGTGGTGAAGAACGGCTCGAACGCGCTGCGCATGACCTCATCGCTCATGCCGGTACCCGTATCGCTCACCGCTACCACGACATAGTCGCCTGGCGGCAGGTCCGACGAGCCATCGGACGGGCCGAGCGAAGCGTTGCAGGTCGATATCGTCAGGTCGCCGCCATCGGGCATCGCGTCGCGCGCGTTGATCGCGAGGTTGAGGATGACATGCTCGATCTGCACCGGATCGACCAGGACCGACCACAATTCCTCCTCGAGCTTTGTCCCGACCCGGGTGGCCCGGCCGAGCGTTGCGTGGAGCAGATCGTCCATGCCGCGCACGATCTTGTTCAGGTCAGCCTGCACCGGCGCCAACGGTTCCTTGCGCGAGAATGCCAGCAATTGCCGCACGAGGTCGGAACCGCGACCGGTGGCCCGCAGAATAACCGCGAGTCGGCGCGCATGCGTGGAATGCTCGATCAGATGGTTCTGCAGCATCTCGGCATTCCCGCTGATCGCGCTCAGCAGGTTGTTGAAGTCATGCGCAAGACCGGACGTCAGTCTGCCGATCGCCGCCATGGTCTGCGCCTGGCGCAGCCGTTCCTCGGTCTGGCGACGTGCGGTAACATCGGAGTACAGCGTGACGAAGCCGCCGCCCGGCAGCGGATTGCGGCGAATCTCGAGCTGCCGTCCGCTCGGGCGAGGCCGCTCGATCGTCCCCATCGCCGCGCCCGAACGCAGCAGCGCCATGCGTCGCGCGACCTCCGTCTCGACATCGACCGCGCCAAATTCTCCCAATTCCGCCTGCCCGCGCAGGATGTCCTCCATCGGCAGGCCCACACGCAGAATATCCGCCGGCACCCCGGTGAACTCCGGAAAGCGCTGGTTCCATGCCATCAGCCGGAGATCGCTGTCGACCATCATGATGCCGTCACCCATGCCGGTGATGGTCGCCTCCAGAATCGCCCGCTCGCGTGCGAGCGCATCGTGGCGGCGGCGGACGGAGAGTTCCTCCCGCAGGAGCAGTGCCGCCATCAAAATTACCAGCAGAGTGATGCCGCCGGCGAACGTCAGCGCATTCTGTTCCCAAAGGGCCGCAGCGCCCATCGCCTCGGCGCGATCGACGCCGACCACCACTTTCAGATCACGGTCGGGGACCGTGGCGAAGGCATAGACGCGCTCGGTTTCATCCAGCGGCGAACGCCCTTTCCACTCGCCGTCCGGCGCCGCCTGCATCGCCGCGAACAGCGGCGAACCGGCGATGCTCATCACGTTCGCGGACTGCGCCGGATCCGGCAGCGCCCAGGCCTTGCCCGCGGCGCTCACCACAGCGATGAGACCGTGACTGCCGAGATCGACCTCGCGGTAGAACCGGGAGAACGAGTTCGTATCGTACGAGGCGGCGAGGATGCCGGCAAACCTGCCGTCCTTGGTATCGAGACGACGGACGAGATTGATCTGCCAGACGCGGGTGACCTGACCCATCGTGAGCGCGCCCACGAACATCCTGCCGTCATCTGCCGGCAGGCTTGCCGCGTGGCGGAAATAGTCACGGCCGCTCACATCGGTCCCGATGAGCGTCGCTCGGGAGCTTGACCGGACCATGCCCTGCGCGTCCGCGATAAACAGCTGCAGCGATACTTCGTTGAGCGCGACCACCTGCCCGGACCATGTGGCCAGATCGAAGCCCGTCGGGTCGCGCTGCCAGTCATATTCCAGAATGCGCAGTGCCTGATCGAGCGACAGCAGTTCGCGTCGCAGCAGCTCTTCGAATGCCAGGGCTTTTCCGACCACCTCCGCCTGAACGCGCGCCCTGGCCTCCGTCCGGTGAGCCACGATGGCATCCCACGCGCCGAGCCAGGTCAGCGCGACCAACGCCAGCGCCGCCGCAACGACCAACGCCTGGCCGAGCCGACGACAGCCGGCACCCCGCACGGTCGGCTGGAGACGTTCGTCGCGCTGTGTGTCAGGGACCCGGCCGATCTGCTCCTCCTTGGGGCGCAACTCACCTTACTGTGATATTTGCACCCTGCCGCACGGATTCATCGCAGTCGAGCGGGCCAGAGTGAAAAAAAGTGACGGACGGCCGGCACGCCGCATCGATGGCCTAAAGGTTCGCCCGGCCGGCGGATCGTGCTACGGACCGCGCAATGTAACGGGTGGAGATGTCGCATGACCGAGCCCAGGCGAACGACCCGGTTCGGGCGGATCCATGCGCCGGATGAGGCGTGGCTGGCCAGGGCGCCGCAGGAGCCGATTCTCGATCCAGACCTGCCGATCATCGATACCCATCATCATCTGTGGGATCGCCCGGATCATCGTTACCTGTTGCATGACCTGCTCGCGGACCTGCGCAGCGGCCACAACGTCGCGGCCACGGTGTTCCTGCAATGCCACACTATGTACCGCGCGGGTGGCCCCGAGGAAATGCGGCCTGTGGGGGAGACCGAGTTCGTCGCGGGCATCGCCGCGATGAGCGACAGCGGCGGCTACGGCTCCACGCGGGTTGCCGCGGGCATTGTCGGGTTTGCCGATCTCACGCTGGGCGACCGCGTCGAGGCGGTGCTGGAGGCTCATGTCAGAGCCGGCGGCGGCCGGTTCCGCGGTGTGCGCCACTCCGGCAACTGGGATTCCGACCCCGTCATCGGCAATGGCGCACCCGGACCGGACATCTACCGGCGCGCCGATTTCCGAGCGGGACTTGCTCGGCTTAGCGCGCTGGGGCTGTCGCTGGACGCCTGGGTATTTTTCACCCAGCTTGCCGACGTGATCGCCCTTGCACGCGCCTTCCCCGGGACGAACATCATCATGGGCCATGTCGGTGGGGTGCTGGGCTACGGCCCATATGCGGGCCGGCGCGACGAGGTGTTCGCGTCCTGGAGGGCGTCGGTCACGGAGCTGGCGAAGTGCCCGAACGTGACGATGAAGCTCGGCGGCATGATGATGCGGGCTGCATTGTTCGACTACAAGGCGGCCGAGCGCCCGCCCTCGTCCGCGGAGCTGGCCGGCTGGTGGCGCCCCTATATCGAGACCTGCATCGAGCTGTTCGGCGCCAACCGCTGCATGTTCGAGAGCAACTTCCCGGTGGAGAAGATGGGCATCGGTTGGGCGGGAATATGGAACGCGTTCAAGCGGATTGCCGCAGGCGCATCGGCGGACGAGAAGCGCGCCATGTTCAGCGGTACGGCACGCCGCATCTATCGATTGGAGGAATGACGCGATGAGCGATACGGCACACCAGGACCTGATCCTGGACCAATTTACCCGCCAGGCGACGCCGTTCAGCACCGCCGATACGATCACGGATGCCAGTGCGCTGCGGATGGTCGTGGAGGCGGCGCGGCCTGGACCGGGCGACACGGTGCTGGACCTGGCGTGCGGCGGCGGAATCATCGTGTGCGCCTTCGCGCCGGAGGTGAAGCACGCGACCGGCATCGACATGACGCCGGCGATGCTGGACCGCGCGCGTCAACTGGCGGCCGAGAAGGGCCTTGCCAACGTTTCCTGGGATCAGGGCGACGTCGGGTCACTACCCTATGCGGATGGCGCGTTCGACATCGTGGTGACCCGATTTTCGATGCATCATTTCCTCGATCCGCTGCTTGTACTGCGGGAAATGGTGCGGGTGTGCGCGCCGGGCGGCCGCGTTGTGGTGGTGGACATGCACGCGTCGGAGGATCCTGCCAAGGCGATCGAATGGAACCGTCTGGAGAAGTTGCGCGATCCTTCGCATGTGCGCTGTCTGACTCTGACGGAGTTGCGCGCGCTGTTCCGAGCGGCCGGCCTTCCTGCTCCACAGGCGGGCTTCTACGAACTGCGTGACGAGGTGCGGAACCTGCTGCGCCGTTCGTTTCCAAATCCGGGCGACGATGCGAAGATCGTTGAGATGTTCGTCGCGTCCGCCGAGGACGACCGTCTGGGCATTCCGGTTCGCCGTGAGGGGGAGAGGATCAACTACGCATATCCGATCGCGATCCTGGCGGCGAAGCGGGACTGACGCCGACTGTCATTGGCCGATACCGGCTGTCATTGCGAGCGCGGCGAAGCAATCTCGCGGGTGTTCGGGTGCCCACGCGCCACGAGTTTGCTTCGTCGCTTTGCTCCTAAGCCGGCGGAGCCGGAACCAATAAGTCTGGTGTAGCCTTCCCGGCTCGACGCCGGGGTGGCAGCATGAGCCAGGCACTGACGGAGCGCTACGCCGATCGGATCGCCGGGGTGCTGTCATGTTACGACCGGCTGGTGATCACCGGGACGCTGCCGACGGTATGCTACGCCGAGGGGATGACGCGGTATCTCAATGCCAGAGGGATCCGCATCTTCGATTACCCGGAGTTCGCCAAGACGCTGCGCGAACGCGTGCGCGAGAGAGCCGCAGCGCTGGCGGCGGAGGCCGGCGTTGAGATCGAGCATGTCGGCAAGGCGCATGTCCGCAAGGAGGACATTGTCGCGCGAGTGCTGGCGCAACGGGGCGAAACGCCTGGCCTGGTGCATGTGATATCGGCAATGGAAGCCTGCGATGCCTACAAGCCCTGGCACGACAAGCAGACCCACAAGACCTTCATCCGGCCGGACAGCGGCAAGTGCCTGCACTACTATTTCTACTTCATGGACGCCAGGTTCGGACTGATCTACCTGCGCGTCCCGACCTGGGCACCGTTCCGCCTGCAATTCTACTGCAACGGCCACAACTGGCTGGCGCGCAAGCTGGCCGCCCACGGCATCGGCTACACCATGGCCGACAACGCCTTCGTGCGGATCGACGACTGGCCGCGTGCGCAGGCCCTGGCCGACAGCCTGTCGCCGGAGCAGTTGCATCGCGCATTGGATCGCTATGCCACGCTGTGTTGTCCGGTCGGCGAGGTATTCGGGCAGGACTACCACTGGAGCCTGATGCAGGTGGAATACGCCACCGACCTGGCGTTCCGCTCCACCGCCACGCTTGGTCCGCTGTATGAGCAACTGGTTCGCCAGTCGGTGCTGAGACGTGAAGGCGGAGCAGGTCGCCACGCTTCCTCGGCCGACAGATCACGCCGCTGCTGGCGCAGGAGATCGGCTCGCAGTTCGCCACCCGCATCGAGGGCACCTGCATCAAGCACCGCTTCGGCAAGTGCTCGATCAAGATGTACGACAAGCACGGCATCGTGCTGCGCATCGAGACCACGACCAACGACGTGTCGTTCTTCAAGCACCACCGCAAGGTGGAACACCGCCAGGGGCCGCCGACGCGGGAAGTCGCGCCGGTGAAGAAGACCATCTACAGCCTGATCGACCTGCGTGAGATCCTGCTTGGCTGCAACCGCCGCTATCTGGCGCACCTGTCCGCACTGGACGACTTCTCTGCCGGGGTTCGCGCGCTCGACCGTGCTGACCAGGCCGCGCGAGGTTGAGGGCCGGACGCGTGAAGGGGCTCAACTTCTTCGCCCCGGACGAGCAGGCCCTGCTGCACGCCATCCAGGACCCGAGGGGCAACATCGCCGGCTTCCGCCGCGGCGACCTGCTGGCCGATCTCGACCATGTTCTCGCCGACGCGGCTGTCGCGGCAACTGCGCCGGCTGCTCGACATCGGGGTGATCAAGCGCGTCACCGGAACCTACCGCTATTACCTGACCAAGGCAGGCCGTGCCGCTACTGCCGCGGCGGCACGGCTGACCGAGGCCGCTATCGTTCCGGCATTGATTTGATGGGATTTTTGCTGAGGGTGCAATTCAACGCAGAACGTGCGAAGAGTCCGGTGGTAAGAGACTACGCTTTTCCCCAGACGCCGCTGTGGAAAAGTGGCCCCTGCGGGGCAGTCCTGCGACGTCAAGGCGTTGCCACTGGCCAATGTTGCCTCGGCAGCTCGGTATGCTTGTCTCCGATGGATATCAGTGTTCGACACTACGCCGGGGGAGCGGGTCATGTCAGATGGTCTGAGCAAGCTCTACCAGGAACTGCTGAGCGGCAGCTACGATTGCGTGGACCGCATCGTTCTGAACGCGTACTTCGGGATGGGGCATAGCCCTGGCGGTTTCCGCGTGTGGTGGCGGGCGCTCACCGGATCGGACGAGACGCTGGACAATGCTCATTTGATGCGGTTGGCCGGCCGGTTCAGTCGACGCGTTCGAGGCTACGCCAAAGCGCACGACATTCCGGTCATCGATTGTGCGGCAGGGCAGCGCAAGCATGACGTCGCCGACGATTATCTGGCCAAGACGACGGTCACCGAAGGTTTGTTTCTGGTCCTGGTCGGTCGCGCCCAGGCACCGGTGTGGCACGTAGAGGCGAATTATCACCTTGAGCGGAAGAAGCCTTACGTGAACCACTACTCGTTTCATATTCTCGACCGTGACTGGGGGCATGTCACCATCAAGATCAGCGGGCATCCGCCGTTCCCTGCCCAGGTGATCCTGAACGGCCATGAATACGTCGCCTGCCAGGCGCGCAAGGCGGGCATCGGGTTCACCAAGGAAGGCAACTGTTTTACCGCTATTGGCAACACATCTGGCTTCGCAAAGATCGCAGAGACCTTGTCCGAGCAACGGGCTGTAGGGCGATTGAGCGAGGTCTGTGAGCGGTGGATTTACCGCTCCTGTTTGTGTTTTGCGCTCGACTTTGAGGAACAGAAACGCAGCGGGTTTCGCTATCACTTCTCCAACTACCAGATGGAGTACAGCCGAAATCTGATCTTTGCGGTTGGCGGGCGCATGGAGCAAGTCTTCCAGGCCCTGATCGATCGCAGCCGGGCGCCGCTGGACCTGAAGACGATAAAGACGATCCTCGGAGACAAAGGCCGGCCGAAATACCGCCCACGAAACATGCGGGCGGCCGAATGGGAAGTCGCGGTCGAGAGACCTACGTATGATCTGACGGTCTTCAAGCTGCATTGCGGCAAGTTGGCTTTGAAGATCTATTCCAAAGGCGAGCGCGTACTTCGCATTGAGGCTGTCGCTCACAATATTCGAGAGTTCCACTGTGGGCGCTTACTGGATAACTTCCCCGAAATCGTCCGTCGGTTGAAGGGCATGCTTGAGCAATTCATGGAGGCTTTGAGCTGCATCGATCAGTGCTTTATCGGCGACGAGATGCTCGAGCGTCTTCCGTTGCCGTCGCGCGTCGGGAAGTCCATGGTCGGGGGTATCGATCTCAACAAGCCACGCCTGCGTCACGTCGCCGAGGCAGTCATCGCTTTGTCGGCCTCACCCGACGGCTTCACCGCCTCCGCACTGGCCGATCAGGTTCGCGCGCTCGGCAATCAAGGCCCATCCGCCTACGGTCCCCGCCAAGCAGCCTACGATCTGAAGAAACTCCGCGGCAAACAGATCGTCCACCGGATCGGCTCGACGCGTCGCTACGAGCCCATTCCGTCCGGTCTGCGGGCGATCACTGCCCTGCTCGTGCTCCGCGACAAAGCCATCAAACCGCTGCTCGCCGCCGCTCAGGAATCAGCCCCAACCCGCGGAGGGCAAAACCCACGGGCCATCGATCGCCACTACCAGGACCTGCGGCTCGCCATGCAAGGCGTCTTTCACGAACTCGGGATCGCAGCCTGACCATCGACAAATTTTTTGTCGGGCTTCGCCCTTAAGCGCCTAACAAGAAAAGGGGAAGAGTTTGCTCCCAACAGCCCGTTGTCGGGGAATTTTACATACAGGGCGGGTCGGCGAGCGGCCGGTGTGGAACTCGCAATGACACGACAACCCACACTACCCCAGATACGCCCGCCTGACCCTCTCGTCGTCCAGCAGGTCGCCGCCCGGGACCATCCAGCACGATCCGGCCGCTCTCCAGCACATAGCCGTGGTCGGCGATGCCCAGGGCCAGCGGTGCGTTCTGCTCCACCAGAAGTATCGTCACGCCTTGCGCATTGATCCGCCGGATCGTCTCGAACACCTGCTCGACCAGCATCGGCGCCAGCCCCATGCTCGGCTCGTCCATCAGCAGCACCCGAGGCCGCGCCATCAGCGCGCGCGCCGCGGCCAGCATCTGCTGCTCGCCGCCCGACAGCGTGCCCGCCACCTGCTTCAACCGCTCCCGCAGGCGCGGGAACAGCATCATCATCTGCTCCTTGTCCTCGGCGATCGCACGCCGGTCGCGGCGCGTGAAGGCGCCCATCTCCAGATTCTCGCTCACGGTCAAACGCGCGAAGATGCGCCGCCCCTCCGGCACCTGCACGACGCCGATCGCGGCGATCTCGTGGGCGCCAAGCCCGGCAAGCGGCCGGCCATCGAAACGAATTGCTCCCTGCCGCGGATGCAGCAGACCGCTGATCGCGCGCAACGTGGTCGACTTGCCGGCGCCGTTGCCGCCGACCAGCGTGACGATCTGCCGCTCCTGCACCGCCAGCGAAACGCCCTTCAGCGCCTCGATCTTGTCGTAGAACACGTGGATGTCGTCGATCTCCAGCAGCGCCATCGCCGGCCTCACTCCGCCGCCGGCTTCGCGGCCTTGCCGAGATAGGCCTCGATCACCGCCGGATCCTGCTGCACCCGCTCGGGGACGTCCTCGGCAATCTTGACGCCATGATCGAGCACCGTGACGCGATCCGACATCGACATCACCACGCGCATCTGATGTTCGATCAGCAGGATGGTGATGCCGAACCGAGCGCGAACCTGCCGGATGAACTCCATCATGTCGGACGTCTCATGCGGGTTCATCCCGGCGGTCGGCTCATCGAGCAGCAGCAGCCGCGGTTTGGTGGCAAGCGCGCGGCCGATCTCCAGCCGGCGCTGTTCGCCATAGGCAAGATTGCGCGCGAGGATGTCGCCGCGACCGCGCAGGCCGACGAAATGCAGCAGGCGCAGCGCCTCCTCATGCGCCGCACGCTCGTCGCGCATGGTGTGCGGCGTACGCAGCACCGCACCCCACCAGGTCGAGCGCAGATGCAGGTGCATCCCGACCAGAAGGTTCTCGATCGCGGTGATGTTGCGGAACAGCCGGATGTTCTGATAGGTGCGGCTGATCCCCGCCGCCGCCACGCGATCCGGCGTCAGGCCATCGATCCGCTCGCCGGCGAACCACACCTCGCCGGAGGTCGGCCGCAGGTTCTGCGTGATGCAGTTGAACACAGTGGTCTTGCCGGCGCCGTTCGGCCCGATGACGCTGTGGATGCTGTGCTCGTCGATGGCCAGGTCCAGATCGGCGATCGCCACCAGACCGCCGAAGCGCATGGTCAGGCTGATTGCACTGGAGGAGCGGCTCGCTCATCCGACCTCGCCTGCTGCTGCACGGGCACCGCATCCGTGCCCGCATCGAGCGCCAGCGTTTCGTCGGCGGCGTGCAATTCGCGCTGGCGCACGTCCGATGGCCACAAACCCTCCGGACGCAGCCGCATCATCACGACCAGCACCGCGCCGTAGAACAGATAGCGGTATTCGCCGAATTCACGCAGCAACTCCGGCAGGCCGATCAACGCGATCGAGCCAAGCACCACGCCCGGCAGGCTGCCCATGCCGCCGACGATGATCAACGCCAGCACGTTGATCGAAATCAGCAACTGAAAGCTCGACGGATAGACCGAGCCAAGCATGGTGGCGAAGATCGAACCCGCAAGTCCGGCGAATGCGGCGCCCAGCCCATAGGCGAGCAATTTGGACCTGATGAGATTGATGCCGAGCGCCTGCGCCACGTCCTCGTCGTCGCGCAACGCCATCCAGGCACGGCCGAGGCGGGAATTCTCCAGCCGCCAGGCGACAAAAGCGGCGACGGCGGATGCAGCGAGCGTCAGGTAGAACAGCGCAACCGGGCTGCCGAACACGAAAGATCCAAGGCGTGGGCGCGGGATCTGCAGGATGCCTTGTGCGCCGCCTAGCAGTGGCGCGGCAAAATCCGACTGCACGATGACGCGCACGATCTCGCCCAGGCCCATCGTCGCGACCGCCAGATAGTCGCCGCGCACGCCGAGCACGGGCAGGCCGAACATCACGCCGACGATGATCGAAAGCAACACCGCGATCGGCATCGCCTCCCAGTAGGAGAGATGCGCGAGCGCATGCGGCGCATCGGCGGTGAGCAGTGCGGTGGTGTAGGCGCCGACGGCAAAGAAGGCGACGAAGCCAAGATCGAGCAGCCCGGCCAGGCCGACCTCGAGATTGAGGCCCATGCCCATCAGGATGTAGAGCCCGACCAGCATCAGTACCTGGCCGACATACGAGCCCGCCACCGCCGGCAGCAGCACCAGACACAGCAGCGCGAGCCCGGCCCAGATCATTCGCTCGCGCCGATGGTCGCGCACGGCGGCGCGTGCGGCGCGCCGACGCAAGATCAGATCCGAACACCTCGCTGGCGAGTGCGACAAGGATGAAGATGGTGACCGCACCTTGCGGGCTCAGCCCTTCCCAGGTGTAGATGAATTCGCGGAAATCGCTGACCGTCCCCTCGTATTGCTGCAGCATGAGCTGGATCAGTTCCTGGAACACGCCGGCGATCAACGACCGCGACAGCTCCAGGAATGATCGCACGCCGCACGACCTTCGGACTGAGGCGCAGCGCCGCTCCCAGCAGACCTGCGACCGCACCGCCGCTGACCAGGACTACGACACCGACCGCCGGACCGAATCCCAGCGTCAGCATGTTAAGCAATGCCGGCGACAAGGCGATGAAGATGCCCTGCAGCGGCACAACGGACATCAGCACCGCCAGCGCGGCGATGGGCACTCCGGCAGCGGCGCCGGCCAGCGCACCGGGAAGCGGACGTCCCGCCATCGCGCCGGCACCCCCCGCGATCGCCACCAGCACCGCCTGCCCGAGGCTGAGCATGTCGATGATGATCCAGCGCTGATGCAGCATCAGCAGAACGCCGACCACCGCCAGGTGCAGCGCGCCGGCGCCGAAGGCAAGGCCAATCAGGAGGGCGCGGCGCAACCGCGGCATCATGTCGATGGTCCGCCTGTCGCATTGCAGCGACTGTCTGCCTCCGTCATGGCCGTGCTCCGCTCGGCTATCCTCCACTTGCACGACACACAGGAAGTCGTGGATGGCCCGCCTTCGCGGACCATGACGATTGGGACGCTCCGCGGCATCAGGCGCGCTTCCGGGCCATCCGCTCGCCGAGCAGACCCTGCGGGCGGAAGATCAGCACCATGATCAGCAGCGTGAAGGCGATCAGGTCGCGCAATTGGTACGGCGCGGGAATGCCGATGCCATCCAGGAACAGCGTCGGCCCGACCAATTCCACCATGCCGAGAAAGAATCCGCCGAGCATGGCGCCAGGGATGTTGCCGATGCCGCCCAGCACCGCGGCGCCGAACGCCTTGATGCCGGGCGTGAAGCCCATGAAGAAATACACCTGCTTGTAGAGGAACGCGTAGAACACACCGGCGATTCCGGCCATCGCACCGCCGAGGACGAAGGTGAACACCACCACCTTGTTCACGTCGATGCCCATCAGCGCGGCAGCTTCGCCGTCCTCGGCCACGGCGCGCATCGCGGTGCCCATGCGCGTGCGCTGCACGATCAGATAGAGCCCGCCCATGAACAGCAGGGCGAGACCGATCACCAGAACATCGATGCGCGGCACATTGAAGCCCAGCACATGAAACGCCAGGCGCTGCCATTGCGGCTCGGGATAGGATTTCACCGCGGAGCCGAACATGCCGCGGAACGTCTGCTCCAGGAAGAACGACACGCCGATCGCGCAGATCAGCGGCGCGAGACCGACCACCCGGCGGAACGGCCGATAGGCGATGCGTTCGGTCAGCACCGCGATGCTGACCGAGGTCACAATTGCCACGGCAAGCACCGCGGCCATGCCGAGTACCGGCTGGCTCTCGAGGAAACCCGAGCGATCGAGCGGGCCGGCAACAAAATAACCGGCAAAGGCGCCGGCCATCACGATGTCGCCGTGCGCGAAGTTGATCAGACGAAGGACGCCATAGACCATCGTGTAGCCCAACGCGATCTGCGCGTAGATGCTGCCGATGGTCAGGCCGAACATGACGAAATCGAACCACTGGGCCGCGTTGTAGCGGCCCTTGATCAGCGTGCCGACGGTGCCGACCACCACAACCAGCACCACGCCGATTCGCAGACCCCACAGGACGATGTCGACCGCATTGAGACGGGCCATGGCACGCAGCCATGGCCCCTTGGCAGCGGCGGCGGCTGCCACCTACGGCCAGATCTTCTTCGGGTTCTTGCCGACCCCGAAGGTCTTGGGATCGGACGATGTGAACTCCAACACCGAAGGCTTGAACTGCGAGCACTCGCCATACGCATCACAGGCGATCGGGCCGCTGATGCCGTCGAATTTGATGGCGAACACCGCGTCGCGCAACGCCTTCTTGCCGATATAGAGGTTCCCGGCGCTGTCAGTCTTGGCGACCTTTTCGATCGCCTTGATGGCGAGCATCGCGCCGTCATAGGCATTGGCATGGTAACCGGAGATCGGCGCCTCGCCGTAGGCCTTCTTGTACTCCTCGACGAACTTCGGATAGTTCTTGCCCATCGCGTCGGGCGAAAGATCCGGATACCCGATGCGGAAGCCGACCACCGACGGGCCGGCAGCCTCGATGAAGTCGGCCGACAGCAGCGAGCCGCCGCCCATCAGCGCAGCCTTCTCAAGCCCGGGCGTTTCCTTCGCCTGGCGCAGGATCTGCGCGGCGGCCGCGGTGAACACCGGGAAGTAGATCAGATCCGGCTTCTCGCTGGCGATGCGGGTCAGCAGCGGATGCATATCGACATCGCTCGGCGCGATCGCTTCCTGCGACAGCACCTTGCCGCCAAGCTGCTTGAAGTTGTCGGCGAACACCTGCTGAAGCTGCTGCGCGTAGGGGCTGCCGTCGTGGATGGTGACCACCGACTGCGCCTTGGCGACATCATGCACATAGGTCGCGTCGGCTTTGCCCTGCTCGCTGTCGCTGAACACGGTTCGTGCGAACCCGGCGTATTCTGGCTTGCGTGTCGAGGCGGTCAATGCGGGCGCCGTGCAGGCGGTGCAGATATTGACAACGCCCTGCTGCCAGAGGATCGGCGCACCCGGCGTCGCGGCCGATGAACACGCGGGGCCGAGCACAATCACCGTCTGCGGATTGGCGGCAAGCTTGGTCGCCGCCGTCTGCCCGCCTTCGGCATTGCAGGCGTCGTCCTCGGCGTTGAGCTTCAGCGGATGGTCGAGCACCTTGCCGCCGAGTTCCTTGAAGGCGATCTCGACGCCGCGCTTCTCGTCCAGACCCAGCGCGGTGTCGGCGCCGGAGAGCACCCAGTAGGCGCCGATCTGAATCGGCGCGCCCTTGGCGATGCGAATCACGCCCAGGTCGTCGGTCACCGGGCCGACCGTCGCCGCCGAGGCGGCATGCGCCACCGTCAGCATCGCGATCACGGCGCAGAATTTCGCCAGCCCACGGCTGGCTTTTTCGAGGATCGTGCCCAACTCAGCCTCCTGCTCGTTGCAAACGTGACCATCGACGTGGTGACGGCGGATTGCTTCGAACCGCCAAACTCTGGGGCTCCGGCGCGCGCCAAGTCAACCGGGCACGAATGTTCTTCGCCCGCAGACAGCCAATGTATCATCCGCCTGTTACACGGGGGGCTCCGAGACAATGACCAGCCAGCTCGACCAGGAAGTCGCCGAGCTCTGCGCCACGGCCAGACGCTACGACGCTCGCCACCAGCGCATCCAGGACCTGACCTGGCCCGCCGGCGCACGGATCGCGGTCAACTTCACCGCCGATTTCGACGCTATGCTGCTGCGGCGTCTGCTGAACGAACCGCCGATGCAGCTAGCGAAGGGCGAGTTCGGCGGGCGCGTCGGCATCTGGCGGCTGATCGAACTGTTCGATGCGCACGGCATCAAGGCGACCATCTTCACGCCCGGCCGCATCTGCGAACTCTATCCGCAGGCGCTGCGGGCGGCGGTGCGCAGCGGGCATGAGATCGCGGACCATATGTGGGAGCATCATGTCCCCAAGGATCCCGCGATGGAGCGGGACCATCTGCTGAAGACCGCGAGCGCGCTGGAGAAGATCGCCGGCCGCAGGCCTGTGGGAAGCCGCAGCGAACACACGCTCGGGCTGCTGAAGCAGGAAGGTTTTCTCTACATCTCGCACGAGTCGGCTGATCACCGCCCCTACTATTTGCGTGATGCCAGCGGCGCGAATGCGATGCTGAATCTGCCGTTCCACTATGCGATCGACGACGCGATGTTCTACAGCTTCGCCTGGCTTGGCAGCGCAAACGCCGCTCAACGCATCACCGACCCCGACCGGGTATTCGATCTGTGGTGGGCCGCGTTCTGGCAGCAATACCGGGCCGGCGGCTATCTCAATATCGTCGTGCATCCGTTTGTCTCCGGCCGGGCACTTCGGATCGACATGATGGATCGGCTGATCACCCGGATGAAGACGCTGCCGGGAGTGTGGTTTCCCACATGCGAGCAGGTCGCCAGGCATTCTCTGGAGACTTTCCCTTCGACGCACGTTGCGGCGTGATGCGGAGGCCGATACGATGCCCTGGAAGCAAGGCTACACGATATCCGACGAAACAAGTCTGCGGGACGACCAGGTTCGCTGGCCTGACGGCAATCGCTGCTGTGTCAGCGTGGTGGTGGATCTGAGCGTGGCGCGCGGTCCGGATGGAATCAGTGCCGCCGATCTGACGCATCCCGATGCGCAGTTCAGCGCACATGACGGCCTCGATCAGCTTCTCGCTGTTTTGCAGCGCTTCGGCATCACGGCCACTGTTGCCGTTCCCGCGGTGATCGCGCAGCTTCGCGCCGACCGGATTCGCGCGCTGCTCGCCGGAGGCCATGAAATCGCCGCCAACGGCCTGAAGCATGAGGACGTCAGCCTGTTGAGCGCGTGCGGAGGAAAAAGCGCGGCTCGATCTCGCAACCGACATATTGACCAAGGTGGTAGGCGCGAAACCGGCCGGATGGTTTTCGCTGCCGCGACCGGAGGATCCGTTCGCCTGCGGCACAATCAGCCCGCACACCATGGACCTGCTGATCGATGCCGGCTACGAGTACATGGGCAACGGGTTGGCGGACGACGTCCCGCATTATTGGGTGACCGACTTCGCATCACGGCGGGCGATCCTGACCTTGCCGTACTATTATCACTTCGATGATCAGTGGTTCCTGATGTTCCCGCGCAAGGGCACCGGCCTCGAGCACGCCGACGACCTGTTCCGCAATTGGCGGGCCGAATTCAATGCGCAGTACAAGCGCGGCCGGCATTTCAGCATGACGCTGCATCCGGGCGCCGTCGGCTGGTGCAACCGGCTCCAACTACTGGAGGATTTCTTCACGCATATCCGGAGCTTTCCTGGGCTGTGGAATCCCACCAGCGCGGCGTGTGCACGCTGGTGGAAGGAGACCTACCCGGCCAGTTCGCATTTGAACCTGGAGCCGAGCATCTGGCGCGATTATCCCGGAAGCCTCAGTTGATGCTGCCAGGCAAGCGCGCCGGCTACGCGGTGCGCGGTTCGGCCGCAGCCGTTTCTTCAAGTGCGGTATCGATCTCCTCGATCGAGCGGCCTTTGGTCTCGATGCCGATCAGCCAGAACGCCGCTCCGGCGAATGCGTACCAGAACGCCAGATACAGCAGCGCCGGGAAGATCGCTTCGAGCGACGCCTTCGGACTGACGTAGTTGGACGATCCGATGATGATCGCCAGCCCCAGCGGGCCGAGGATCTTGCCCAGATTGCCGACGCCATAGCCCAGACCCATGCCGCTCGCGCGCAGCCGCAGCGGCCAGACCTCGGCCAAGTACGGCCCGATGATCGCGTAGCTCCCGTCGCCGAAGAATCGCTGCACCATGATCAGCAGGAAGAACACCGACATCGTGCCGATGTATACATCGGAGAAATAACCCGCCAGCGCCATCGTCAGTGCGCCGGCGAAGCCGATCAGCGCGCCGGACGCGCGACGCCCGATCGCATCCGACAGATACGAACAGAACAGTCGCCCGGCGATTCCCACCAGGCTCACATAGATCATCAGGTACGACGCTTCGGCCGGCGTGATCTTCAGCACCAGCACGAACAGGGTCGTGATCCACAGGAGCAGCCCCACCCCGCCGGTCTGGCTCAGCCCGGTGCAGCAGGCGGCCGCGACGCTGCGCGGATAGCGGAACAGTTCGCGCCAACGCGTCTTCTCCGGCCCGAGTACCGACTGTCGGCAGCTCGATCCGGCTGGGATCGACCTGGAGCGCCCAGGCAATCGACCGGCGCGCCTCCTCGTGGCGGCCCATGCGGATCAGCCAGCGCGGCGATTCCGGAACCCAGTAGCGGATCATCAGGACCAGCGCCGCCGGCAGCAGCCCGACGAGGAACAGGCCGCGCCAGCCGATGATCGGCGCCAGGAATGCGCCCGACAGCGCGCCCATCAGATTGCCTGCCGGCAGCAGGACGGTGGTCATGCCGCTCACCCAGCCGCGCTTGTACGACGGGACGAATTCCTGCACGAGCGGGATGTCCACGGCGATCAGGCCGGCGTTGCCGAAGCCGACGAAGAAGCGGAAGAACGCGAGAAAGATCCAGCCGGCGATCCAGCCATCCTGCGTCGGGGGTGAATGCCATGATGCCGGTGGCAAGCGAGACATTGAGCGCCGTTGCCATGAAGACCTTGCGTCGGCCGATGCGATCGGCCATCCAGCCCCAGAAGAAGGCGCCTGGGACCGCGCCAAGGCCAGACGACAGCAGGATGATTGCCGATTGGCCGAAGGTCAGGTGCCAGCCGCCGATGATGAACGCCAGCACATAGCCGATCAGGAAAAAGTCGAAGAAATCAAGCATGTCGCCGAGATTCGCAGTGGCGATGATCTTCCACTGGTTGCTCGTCAACGACTTCTGCCGTTCGAGGAGATCCAACATGCCGTACACTCCTTGAGCGGGCGCAGCGAAACTGCGACCGTTGTCGTATTGCCGGGTTTTGGCGGGCGACGCCCGCTCCGCAGCCACCTGTGGCGGCTCGTCCCGACGGCTGGCCAGGGGCCCGCCACAAGAGTGCAAGGATAGTATCTACCGAAACCGCCACGCAGAGCAAATGTTGATGCGACCTGCCTGCAGTGGCGGCGCGGCCTAATCGAACAGCGACAGATCGATGATGTCGCCCATGCGGTTGTAGCCGAGGTCGCTCGGGATGCAGGTGATCGCCGCAATCGTAGATCGGCAGCATGCTGGTGGAATGCTCCGGGTCGCGCACGCCCTTGTCGAAGTCGATCACCGCATCGAACGCGCCGGCGTCCCTGATCCATGCATTCACCGCCTGACGGACAGCCTCGCGCGCCGGCGTCCAGGCGCCGATCAGGAACGTCTCGTTCTCGAACGGCGTCAGTGTGGCGCCAAATATCCTGATCCCACGCGTATGCGCTCGCAGTGCCATCTGCTTCAGGCCGGCGATCATCTGTTCGGCGGTGACCTCTTCCTCCGGCTTTGCCCAACGATTGCGCAGATCGTTGGTGCCCAACATCACGATCACATGTGTGACGCCGGGCTGCGCCAGAACGTCGCGGTCGAAACGGCGCAGGCCGCTGTCGCCGCGGATGTCGTGCAGGATGCGGTTGCCGCCAAGCCCCTGGTTCATCACACCGAGCGCGCGGCCGTCCCTGCGTGCGGCGAGCCGCCGCGCAAGCTGATCCGGCCAGCGGCAGAACGCGTCATGCGTGGAGATATTGGCGTCGGTCAAGGAGTCGCCGAGCGCTACGATACCGCCGGTCCCTGTGGAAGCCAGCAAGTCGATCCCGTTTACAAAGTACCAATCGTCGGTCAGCCGCCCGACCGGCATCACGACGGAACTGGAAAAATCGCCCGGCGGCGAGATGTAATTCGTCTGGCGCGCATAGCGGCCGGTGACGCCGAAACTCGCCGTCACGTCGCCCGGCAGGTAGATGCTGATTGCCACGTCCGCCAGCGGCGCCACTTGAAGCTCGACGGGATCGCTTACCAGCAGTGCCCCGGCTGCGATGGTCGCCGAACGCTCGCCGCCGAATGTCAGCCTGCGGTCGGACCCCGGCACAATTCCGGCGCCGCTCGCACGCAAGCCGATATGCGCCGCGCCGATGGCCAGCGGCCGGGTTCCGTACGCATTTGACAGCCGCACACGCAGCGTGTGCCCGCCGATGCTGATGCGCGTATTCATCCGCAGCGTCTGGTTGCTGAATGCGGCACCCTCCGCGGGCGCGGGGGCTGTAGACCAGGTGCCGACCCAATGCATGCCATTCGCCATGGTGTGACCTCGACCGGTTGGATTGGCTCGAACTGACGGGTAGGCTGCACTGTGCCATGCGTGGCAAGGGAGCAACAACAATGGGGCCAATCGTCGCCAGCCGTGGCGTTGCTGCGCTGCTTGCGGCCGCGGTGCTTGCCTGCATCCCGGCAACCGGGCGCGCCGCCGAGCCGATCACCATCGGCTTTGCCGACGCGCTCACCGGCGGCCTTGCGGTGGTCGGCAAGTCGGGCGTCCTGGCGGAGCAGATCTGGGCGGACGAGATCAATGCGAAGGGCGGACTGCTGGGGCGTCCGGTCAAGCTGGTGTTCTACGACAACCAGAGCAACGCCGCGAACGTGCCCGGCATCTATACCAAGCTGCTCGACGTCGACCATGTCGATCTGATCATCTCGGGTTACGCGACGAACATGGTTGCGCCGGCGATGCCGATCGCCATGGCGCACAACAAGCTGTTCGTCAGCCTGTTCTGCCTGGCGGTCAACAGCGAGTTCCACTATCCGCAATATTTCTCGATGCTGCCGACCGGACCCGATCCGAAGCACGCTTTTTCGCACGGCTATTTCGATATTGCCGTGGCGCAGAGCCCGAAGCCGCAGACCATCGCCATCGTGGCAGCCGATGCGGAATTCGCGCGCAATGCGTCGGACGGCGCGCGCGACAACGCCCGCGAGGCCGGGCTCCGGATCGTTTACGACGGCACCTATCCGCCGACCACCACCGACTACACGCCGATCGTGCGTGCGGTGCGCGCCACCAATCCTGATGTCATCTATGTCGCGTCATATCCGACCGACACGGCGGGGATCCTGCGTGCCGCCAATGAGGTCGGCCTGAAGGCGCAGCTGTTCGGCGGCAATATGGTCGGCCTGCAGACGACCGCGCTGAAGACACAGCTTGGACCGCTGCTCAACGGCATCGTCATCAACGAGAACTGGCTGCCGGCGCCGTCCATGCAGTTTCCCGGGGTGATCGAGTTCCTTAAGCGGTACCAGGCGAAGGCGCAGGCCGAAGGCGTCGATCCGCTCGGCTATTTCCTGCCGCCCTGGGCGTATGCACGGATGCAGCTGCTGGCGCAGGCGATCGAGGGCACACAGAGCGTCGACGATGGCAAGCTCGCCGATTACTTTCGCGGCCACACGTTCAACACCATCATCGGCGATGTGGCGTTCGGCAAGGATGGCGAATGGGCGGCGCCCCGGATCGTCTGGACGCAGTTCCAGAACATCAAGGGGAATGATCTGGAGCAGTTCAAGGACCCGGCGACGGAGGTGGTCGTGCTGCCGGCCGAGTTCAAATCGGGTACGCTGATCTATCCGTATTCGGCGGCGAGACCGTAGGGCGATGACAGCAGGACGGATGGAGGCAACACCATGATCCGCAGACACGATCACCACGCGCTCCCGGCCCGATGCTCTTGCTGCGACACGGTCACGATCGGCCGCCGCGGCTTCCTCGCGGGAACGGCGGCACTCGCCGCGACCGGCGCCGCCGATGCACAGACGGGCGAAAAACCGCACCGCATCGATGTGCACCATCACATCGTGCCGCCGACCTGGTTCGACGCACTCAAGAAAGCCAAGCTCGACAATCCGCCGATGTCGGGCTGGACCCCGCAGCGCTCGATCGAGGACATGGACAAGGCGGGCATCGCCACGTCCATCACCTCGCCGACCACGCCGCAGGTCGGCTTCCTGCCACCTGCGGACGCTGCCCGGATCTCGCGCGAGTCAAACGAATATGCCAAGAAGCTGATGGCCGATCACCCCGGCCGCTTCGGCATCTTTGCCATGCTGCCGATGCCTTACATCGACGAGAGCCTGAAGGAGATCGAGTACGTGTTCGACACGCTCAACGCCGACGGCATCGGCATGATGACGAGCTACGGCGACAAATGGCTCGGCTATCCGCAGTTCGCGCCTGTCTTCCAGGAGCTCAATCGCCGCAAGGCGACCGTCTACACGCACCCGACCAGCGCCAATTGCTGCGTCAACCTCGTCCAGGGCGTTTCGGATGCAACAGTGGAGCTGGGCGCCGACACCACGCGCACGATTGTCAGTCTTGTCTTCAGCGGCGCCGCGCAACGTTACGGCGACATCAATTTCATCTTCTCGCACGGCGGCGGCGTGCTGACCGCGGTCGCCGAACGGCTACAGATCCAGATGGTGAGCACGCCGCCCTACAAGGACAAATTCACACGCGAGACCGTCGATGGGCAGCTGCGGCGCTTCTATTACGACACTGCCCAGGTTTCCAACGCGGTGACCATCGGCGCGCTGGCGAAACTGGTTCCGGTATCGCAGATCGTGTTCGGCACCGATTACCCGTATCGCACGGGTGCCGAGCACGTGAAGGGTCTCGCAGCCAATTTCAACGCGGGCGAATTGAAGGCAATCGACCGTGAGAACGCGCTTCGCATCCTGCCACGCCTGCGCACGGCCTGATCCGGCGGCGTGACGGCGCATAGCAGAATCCAGCATGATGGTCATTGCAGCCGATCGATCCCGGAGGTGCCGATGCGTTTTGGCTTGATTTTGACTGTGCTGTCGCTCGCTGCCTGCAGCGACGACGGCTTGACCCGGAATTTCGGCCTCGCCCGCGATGCCGCGCCGGATACGGTGGCAGCGACGCAGACGCCCCTGTCCACGCCGCCTAGTCTGGCACTGCGGCCCACCCGCCCAGGCGGTCAGGCGCCGCGTCAGACCGCGCCGGCGGAACAGGTGGTCGGCAGCGCCGGGCAGGACGCCTTGCTGCAGGCAGCCGGACCATCTGCCACCGCCGATATCCGCCAGCTGATCAACGAGAATTCCGGGATGATCGACCCCGGTCCCGAGTTCACCGACCGGCTAATGAACTGGACTCCGCCGCCGGGTTCCACGCCGCTGAGCCAGCCCGCGAAGAAGGGATGGCTGAGCGGGATATTCTGAGGCGGGTTCACTGGTCGGACACATCCCGTCGTAAGTACACCTCGCCCGCTTGCGGGAGAGGTCGGAGCGCGAAGCGCGACGGGTGAGGGTGCCACAGTCGTTTGGTGCCGCCGGGATGCACCCTCTCCCGCGTCGCTGGCGCGCAGCGACCTCTCCCGCAGGCGGGCGAGGAGTACAATGGGCACAATTCGCGGACCTGCCTGCTGAGGCGTGCGCGTGCAGCCTCACAGCGCGTGCAGGAATTCGATGATCGCGTTGTCCACGTCCGCTGCCCGCTCCTGCTGCGTCCAGTGCCCGCAGCCAGGCAGCATGATCGTCTGGCGAAGCCGCGGTACAAACGTCGACAGGTTCGCGACCAACTCCTTTGACCCGCGAAAGCCCAGCGTGAGGTCGCGCTCGCCGACAACATAAAGCGCCGGCACAGTGACCTTCGCACCGGCGAACGGCGCCAACAGCTCCCAGTTGCGGTCGATGTTGCGGTACCAATTAAGGCCGCCGCGAAATCCGGTGCGTGCGAACTCCGCCGCATAGACATCCACATCGGCCTCGGTGATCCAGGACGGCAGCGATCCGGGCGTCGCCATGTCCGCTCCCATGCGTGCGCGCAGCCCACCCGCGCGCGGCACCATGCCGATATCACCCTCCGAAAGTCCGCCCTCGCGCAGCGGTCCGTCGCCAGAATTCGAGAACAGGATGCCGCGCAGGGAGAGCCGCACGTCCTGCCCCAGTTCCGCTTCCGCCACACCTGGCGTCTGGAAGTAAAGCTGGTAGAACACCGCATCGTCCGTCCGCGGCATCACCGTGGTCGGACGCACCGGGCCACGCGGCCGGTACGGCACGCTCAGCCCGATAACAGCGCGGAACCTGTCAGGCCGCAGCAGGGCGGCGTGCCACGCGACCGGGGCGCCCCAGTCGTGGCCGGCAATCACCGCGTGCTCCTCGCCCAAGGCATCGAGCAGCCCCACCATGTCGCCGACCAGATGCAGCAGCGTGTACCGGTCTATCGCGTCCGGCCGATCGGTCTGGCCGTAGCCGCGCATATCCGGCGCCACGGCATGGCACCCGGCCTCGGCCAGAGCGCGAAGCTGATGGCGCCAGGAGTCCCCAGGACTCGGGAAACCCGTGGCACAACAGGACAAGTGGCCCCGTGCCCTGCTCGGCCACGTGCATGCGAATGCCGTTTGTTTCGACAAAGCGATGCGTCGGCTCGGTCATGGCTCGATCCTTCCTGGCCGCTGGCAGCACGCAAAGGATTTCACCACAAAGACACGAAGACACAAAGCGGACAGCGGCGGTGCTTTGCGCGAAGTAGGTCCCGGGCCGGCTGCGGCCCGCACATGATCCCGTCTTCGTGTCTTTGTGGTGGACCTAAGCCGGCGCAGCCGGAACCAATAGGTCTGCTGTGGCCTTCCCGGTCGGGAGTGTCATCTGGCTGGGGGACGACATGAGCCAATCTCTGACGGACCGTTACGACGATCGGATCGCCCGAGTGCTGTCGTGCTACGACCGCGTGGTAATCACCGGGACGCTGCCCGGCGTGTGTTATGCGGACGGGATGACCCGGTATCTCAATG
>CAWCDM010000105.1:0-95845 GCA_963794185.1 uncultured Alphaproteobacteria bacterium
TCGGCTCTCCAATACCGGCATGACGACGGAGGCGTGCATGTTGAACGCGAGCGCGGTGGACGGACAGCCCTGGCCCAACGCCTCGTAGGCGATCGTGTGGTCCAGAAAGCTTGCGCCCCTTCCGCCCAATGACCGGGGAATGGTGAGTTCAAGAAACCCCTCCTGACGAAGGCGGTCGTAGTTCTCGATCGGGTGCGAAGCGTCGCGGTCGTGGTCGGCCGAGCGCGTGGCAAAATCGGCGGCCAGGTCCAGGCAGCGCCGTTGCAGGCGCTGCTGGTCCTTGGTGAGCGCGAAATCCACGCGCCGTCCCCTGCGCCGTGCTCAGCCGCGGGCGAGCGCGTAGATCTGCGTGCCTCCCGGCGGCGGCTTGTGCGCCGTCCAGCTCTCGCCGCCGTCGTGGCTGCTGTAGACCTCGCCGCCATTGGTGGCGCAGGACATCAGCGCGGGCCGGTGTTCGTCGAAGGCGAGCGCGAACATCGTGTGCGGCGGCTGCACACCCATATCCACGCGCGTCCAGGTATCGCCGCCGTCGCCGCTGTACAGCAGCACGCCGCGGTCGCTCTGGAAATTGCTGCCCGCCGCCACGAACAGCTTGCGCGGATTGCCCGGCACCTCGCGGATGTCGCGGCAATAGATCTGGCCCTTGGCGTTCATCGGCTCCAGCTTCACGTGCCGCCAGTGGTCGCCGCCGTCGGCGCTGTGGAACATGCCGGCGCGGCCGATGCCGAACACCGTGCCGGGCCGCCAGCGGCTGGCCAGCACGCCGTGCATGTCGACCGCGTCGTCGTTGAGATACTGGCCGTGGCTCAGGTTCTCCCAGTGCTCGCCGCCGTCGGTGGAGCGGATGGTGCCGCCGACCTCGATCGCGGCGTACAGGTGGTCCGGTTCGTTGACGCTGGCGTCCAGCTATCAGCACCCGCTTCGCCGGGTTGGCGCCGGGTGCCGTGGTGATCTCGGGGAAGCGCACGCTCACCGGCAGGCGCGTCCAGCGTTCGCCGGCATCGTCGCTACGGTAGATCTCGCAGTTCTCATAGCCGATGAAGACGACGTGCCGGGATCGTACGGGTGGAACAGGAACGACCAGACCGGCAGGCCGTGGTCCTGGATGTCGATCTTCTCCCAGTGCTCGCCGCGGTCGCCGCTGCGATAGGGGCCGGACTGCGTGCCGGCGTAGACGATGTCGGGGTTCAGCGGGTGCACCGCCAGCGCGCGCACCGCGGGCGCCTCCGGGAGGCCGCGCTGCAGCGTCTCCCATTCGTCGCTGCCGTCGGCCATGCGGTAGAGGCCGGACTGCACCACCCGGCCGCGTCCGGTTTCGCCGGCCAGACCGAGGTAGATGTGGGATCGCTGGTCGTTTGCTCCGCTGGTTGCCAAGGGATTGTCCTCCCGTGCTGTGGTTGGCGTTGTCGCGCTCGATCGGTGGCGACCGATCATTGCCTTCTGGTCGGCGGCCTGGGCAGAGCTTGGCAAGCCTTGCACGGGTTCCGCAAGACTTTGGGTATCCACCAATGACGACGGCCCCGGATTGGAGCAAGCTGTCATTGCCGCAGACGCATTTCAGGAGCAGCCCCATGTGCCTTGGCATTCCAGCACAGATCGTGCGCATCGACGATGCAGAGGCGATGCTTGCGACCGTCGAAGTGACGGGCGTTCGACGCCAGGTGAACATCATGTGCGTCGTCGATGCCAACCATCCGCTGGGGTCCTGCGTTGGCGACTGGGTATTGCTGCATGTCGGGTTTGCCATGAGCAGGATCGACGAGGCCGAGGCGGCCGAGACGTTGCGCGTTCTCTCGCAACTTGGCGAGATGCAGGCGGAACTCGGGTTGATGCAACTGACCAGGTCCGATGGACCTGCCAGTGAACCCGAACAAGGGCAATCCTGACATGCGGGTTCTGCGCCTCTCGGCCGGCGCGGTGGCGGGTATGCAATCCCTGTGCGACTGGAGCCGCGAGGCCAACGCGGCTGGCGAGGCGGCGTTCGCATAGCAGACCGGCGACACCGACCAGGTCGCGCGGGAAGGACGTTCATCCGTGACCACCGAACCCGAGTCCGCGTACGCATGGGTGCGCCTGGGCGTATCCGTGCTGCTCTCCACGCTCGGCGGCATCAGCCTGTGGTCAGTGGTGGTCGTGCTGCCCGCGGTGCAGGCGGAATTTGGAGTGGATCGCGCCGCTGCGTCGTTGCCATACACCTTGACGATGGTGGGGTTCACGGTGGGGGCGTGCTCATGGGCCGCATGGCGGACCGGTTCGGCATCATGCTTCCCGCTCTCATCGGGGCGGTCGCGCCCAGTATCGGCTATGTCGCCGCGGGCTACGCGACCAGCCTCTGGCAGTTCGCGTTGGCACACGGACTGCTGATCGCACTGCTCGGCGGGGCCGCGACATTCGGGCCGATCGTCGCGGACACGTCGCACTGGTTCACCCGCCGTCGCGGCATCGCGGTCGCGACCGCCGCATCGGGCAACTACCTGGCAGGCACCATCTGGCCGCCCTTCGTGCAGCATTTCGTCCAGACCGTCGGCTGGCGTCACACGCATATCGGCATCGGCGTGTTGTGCGCCGTCACCATGATCCCGCTTGCGCTCGCGCTGCGCCGCAGACCTCCGGCGCATCGGCTCGACGCGACCGCCCCACTCGTGCGGCACGCGCACGTCACGCTTGGCCTGTCGCCGGCGACGCTGCAGGTGCTGCTGTCCATCGCCGGCTTCGCTTGCTGCGTTGCGATGTCGATGCCGCAGGTGCATATCGTTGCGTATTGCAGTGACCTCGGCTACGGCATGACGCGCGGGGCGGAGATGCTGTCGCTGATGCTCGGGCTCGGCATCGTCAGCCGCGTCGGTTCGGGTTTCTTCGCCGACCGGTTCGGCGGCCTGCCGACGCTGCTGCTCGGATCCGCGGCGCAGATGCTGGCGCTGCTGCTCTATCTCGGCTTCAGCAGCCTGACATCGCTCTATGTGATCTCGGCGCTGTTCGGCCTGTTCCAGGGCGGCGTCATCCCGAGCTACGCGATCATCATCCGCGAGTACTCCCCGCGCGCGAGGCGGGCATGCGGTTCGGCATGGTGATCATGGCCACCTTGTTCGGGATGGCATTCGGTGGCTGGATATCCGGCGTGATCTTCGATGCCACCGGTCCCTACAGCGCCGCCTTCGCCAACGGCGCGCTGTGGAACCTGCTCAATCTCGGCATTGCGGTCGCGTTGTTGACACGCAGTGCCAGGCGGATGGCGCCTGCCTGAACGAAAGGGAATGTGATGGACGCGAAACCGGAAGACGTCGGCCTTTCGTCCGAGCGGCTGGCACGCGTGAACGGCTGGGCACAGCGCCTGGTGGACGACGGCCGGCTTCCTGGCATGATCACGATGGTCCTGCGCCGCGGCAAGCTGGTGCATTTCAATATCTGCGGCCTGGCCGACATCAAGCGGGAAAAGCGGATGGGGCCGGATACGATCTTCCGCTTCTACTCGATGACCAAGCCGCTAACCTCGACTGCGATCATGACGCTGTACGAGGAGGGTCGCTTCCAGCTCGACGATCCGATTTCTCGCTTTTTGCCGTGCTTCAAGGACATGCGCGTTGCCGTCGGCGGCATGCGCGGCAAGCTGGAGACGGCGCCGGCGGAGCGCGACATCACGTTCCGTGACCTGCTCACGCACACCTCGGGCCTGACCTACGGCTTCATGGAGGCGACACCGGTCGATGCGCAGTACCGCGACCGTGGCGTCGATTTCCAGACTTCCGACAAGACGCTCGCCGAGGTGGTCGAGATCGCGGCAGACATCCCGTTGATCGCGCAGCCCGGCGCAGAGTGGAACTACAGCATTGCGACCGACGTGCTGGGCCATCTGGTCGCGGTGATCTCCGGCATGCCATTCGAGCAGTTCCTGCGCGAGCGCGTAACCGGACCGCTGGGCATGGCGGACACCGATTTCCATGTGCCTGCCGACAAGAATTCTAGTTTTGCCGCAAACTATACCTGCGCGGCGGATGGCCGCCTGTTGCTGATCGACGATCCGGAGAAGAGCATCTTTTGCGCGCCGCGGAAGATCGCGTCCGGCGGTGGCGGCCTGCTGTCCACCGCCGGCGATTACATGCGCTTCTGCCGCATGATGCTGAACAAGGGAGAGCTCGACGGCGTCCGACTGCTTGGCCGCAAGACGGTCGAACTGATGACGTCGAACCATCTGCGCGGCGACATGGCGGATATGGGTCAGCCGCGCTTTTCCGAATCATCCTACAACGGCATCGGCTTCGGCCTTGGCTTCTCCGTTACGCTGGATCCGGCGAAGGCGCAGATTCTCGGTTCGGCGGGAGAATATGCCTGGGGCGGCGCGGCCAGCACTGCATTCTGGATCGATCCCGCCGAAGACATGGCGGTGATCATGCTGACCCAGCTCATGCCGTCGTCCACCTATCCGATCCGCCGCGAACTGCGGGTGCTGACCTACCAGGCGATCGTGGACTGAGGGGTGTTGCAAACGGCGAAGCTCTTGTTGCCGGGGGATGCATGACACCATCGATCAATGCAGACCGGTTGTGGCAGTCGATCATGGACATGGCGCGCATCGGGCCCACACCGGAAGGCGGCAGTTGCCGCCTCGCACTTTCACCCGAGGACGCGCAGGCGCGTGCACTGCTGCTGGAGTGGTGTCGGCCGCTCAACCTTCGCTTCGAGCAGGATGCGGTGGGAAGCATGTTCGTCCGCCGGGAAGGAAATGATCCGGCAGCGCAGGCCGTCGCGTTCGGCAGCCATCTCGACACGGTGCCGACCGGGGGAAAATTCGACGGCGTGTTCGGAGTGCTGGCCGGTCTGGAGGTGATGCGTACGCTGGATGAGGCGAAGGTCCGGACACGCGCGCCGCTCGAACTGGTGAACTGGACCAACGAGGAAGGCAGCCGCTTCCGTCCCGCCATGATGGGCAGCCGAGTGCACGCGTGCGACATGATGCTGGAGGACGCGCTGGCCATCACCGACGACAAGGGCATCAGCGTGCGCGAGGCCCTCCGGTCGAGTGGTCAGGCAGGTCCGCTCGCGCCCGCCCCGCGCGGCTGGGCCTGCTGGCTGGAGGCGCATATCGAGCAGGCTCCGGTGATGGAGGCGACCGGGACGGATATCGGCATCGTCACCGGCACAGTGCATGCGCGCTACTTCCAGCTTACCGTGACCGGCGATCCGAGCCATGTCGGCCCAACAACGATGGATCGGCGGCGTGACAGCCTGGCCGCGACGGCGGAAATCATCCTGGCCATCGAGCGCATCGCACACGCGGCGGAACCCTCGGGCCGCGCATCGGCCACGTGGATCGAGAATTTTCCCAATGCCCGCGGAAATGTCGCCAACATCACCCGTCTGCATTGCGATGTGCGTCACGAGCATGCCGAGCGCGCCATCGCGATGGAGCACGAACTGCGCGACATGCTGAATGGCATATCGAAGCGCCGGCGTGTCACGATCGATGTCGATGCGTACGCAACGTTCGGGCCTATTTCGTTTGATCCGACCATCGGCGCCGTGCTGCGGCAAAAGGCCGAAGCGCGCCAACTCGCGACGCAAGACATGATTGCGGCCGCCGGCCACGATTCTGTGCTGATCGCGAAGCTGTGCCCGAGTGCGATGCTGTTCGTTCCGAGTGTCGGTGGCATCACCCACAATCCGCGCGAATACTCGACGCCGGAGCAGGTGGCGCGCGGCGCCCAGGTGCTGCTCGATGCCGTGCTGGAACTGGCGGGGTAGGGTTTGCCCATGCGCGCCATGCTGCTCGATCAGCCGCACCAGCCGCTCCGACTAGCTGCCGTCGCGGTGCCCGCGCCGGGTCCGGGCCAGGTGCTGATCCGCGTGCACGCCTGCGCCGTGTGCCGCACCGACCTGCACGTGGTGGACGGCGAACTCGCGGGGGCAAAACTGCCGTTGGTGCCGGGCCATGAGATCGTCGGCAGCGTTGCGGCACTCGGGGCGGATGTGGATCGGTTCCGCATCGGCGATCGCGTCGGCGTGCCATGGCTGGGCTGGACCTGCGGCATATGCGAATTCTGCCGATCTGGACGGGAGAATCTGTGCGCGCAGGCGCGCTTCACCGGCTACCAGATCGATGGCGGCTACGGCGACCACACCGTGGCTGATCAGCGCTTCTGCTTCGCGATCCCATCTGGCTTCAGCGACGCGGAAGCGGCACCGTTGCTGTGTGCCGGCCTGATCGGATACCGCTCGCTGCGCATGGCCGGCGAGGCACGCCGGCTCGGCCTCTACGGCTTCGGCGCCGCGGCGCATATCATTGCACAGGTCGCACGCTGGCAGGGCCGCGACGTGTACGCGTTCACAAGTCCCGGTGACACAGCGGCACAGGCCTTCGCCCGCGAGCTTGGCGCGGTATGGGCCGGCGGTTCCGATCAGTCGCCGCCGCAGCGCCTGGATGCGGCAATCATCTTCGCACCCGTTGGTCCGCTGGTTCCCGCGGCGCTGCGGGCCGTCGAGCGTGGCGGAACGGTGGTATGCGCCGGCATCCATATGAGTCCGATCCCGAGTTTTCCCTACGACATCCTATGGGGCGAACGGATGGTGCGTTCGGTCGCCAACCTCACGCGCCGCGACGGCGACGAATTCCTCGAACTGGCGCCGAAGGTTCCGGTGAAGACGCGTCCGCTGCCCTATGCGCTCGAACAGGCGAACGAGGCGTTGAACGATCTGCGCGCGGGACGCCTGCAAGGTGCGGCGGTCTTGCAAATCTAACCCTTCGGCGCGTTGACGCCCCGATGCCTCACGCCTAGCGTGCGCCCGATCTTCGGGACAGAAGGAACGCCTAAATGGCAAACAAGCTCAAGCAACGCATTCAGTCAGGGAAAGCGGCCGTCAACGGCTGGCTCGCCATTCCGTCCGGCTTTTCGGCCGAGGTGATGGCACAATGCGGCTGGGACAGCGTGACCGTGGACATGCAGCACGGCGTGCAGGACTACCTGTCGATGGTGCAATGCTTTCAGGCGATGACGGCGCATCCGATCACGCCGCTGGTGCGCGTGCCGTGGAACGAGCCGGGCATCATCGGCAAGGTGCTGGACGGCGGTGCATGGGGCGTCATCTGCCCGATGGTGAACAACAAGGCGGAGGCGCAGGCGTTGGCGACAGCCTGTCTGTATCCTCCGGCCGGCAAGCGCAGCAACGGCCCGATCCGCGCTGCGATGTACGGCGAGGCGTCCAATTATCAAAAGACGGCCAACGACGAAGTGCTGGTGATCCCGATGATCGAGACGCAGGAAGGCATCGACAACATCGACGAGATTCTGTCCGTGCCCGGGATCAGCGGCATCTATATCGGGCCCTCCGACATGGGCCTGTCGCTCGGCCTGATCCCCATCCTGGATCGCGAGGAGCCGGTGATCCTGGGGATCTACGAGAAGCTGCTCGCGTCGTGCAAAAAGCACGGCAAGTTCGCCGGCATCCACAATGGTACCGGCGCCTATGCCGGTCGGATGATCCAGATGGGCTTCCGCTTCGTCACCATTGCCAACGACAGCGGCCTGATGGCGCGCGCGGCGCGCGAGGCGGTGGCGGCGACGCGCAAGGCGGGCGGCCACGTCGCAAGCTGAGTATCGATCTCGACGGCCGCGGGTGCGATTGCCCGCGGCCGATTTGATTCCAGGGAGTGATTGCCATGGCACCGCCGCCCGTGATCCGCCTGCACCCGGACGACTGCGTGGTGATCGCGCGTGCAACGTTGCTGGCCGGTGCGCCCGTTGCCGATGCTGTGGTTGCGGCGGAACGTATTCCCGCGGGGCACAAGGTCGCGGTGCGGCCGATTAACGCGGGCGAGCCGGTGCGGCGCTACGGCCAGATCATCGGCTTCGCCGCGACGCCGATCGCACCGGGCCAGCACGTGCATGTGCACAACTGCGAGATGGGCGACTTCGCCAAGGACTATGCCTACGGCGTTGACGCGAGGCCGACCGATTATGCCAACACGCCGGCCGGCTTCCAGGGCATTCGTCGGCCCGACGGTCGCGTCGCGACGCGCAACTATATCGGCATCCTGACCTCGGTGAACTGCAGCGCGCATGTGGCGGGATTGGTCGCCGACATGTTCCGCCGAAACCCGTTCACCGGCGACGATCCGCTGGCGGATTTTCCCAATGTCGATGGCGTGGTGGCGCTGACCCACAAGACCGGCTGCGGCATGACCGAGGCCGAGCCGCTGCGCGTGCTGCGGCGCACGCTGGCGGGTTACGCGCGGCACGCGAATTTCTCCCACGTGATCGTGCTGGGGCTTGGCTGCGAGGTGAACCAGATCCGCGGGCTGATGGAGGAGCAGCGCCTGACTGGGCGCATCCGCAACATGGACATTCAGTCGATGGGCGGCACGCGCAAAACGGTCGAAGCGGGCGTCGCCTTCGTGAAGGAGGTTCTGGCGGAGGCGAACGAGGTTCGCCGCGAACCCGTACCGGTGAGCGAACTGACGGTGGCGCTGCAATGCGGCGGTTCGGATGGGTATTCGGGCGTGTCGGCCAATCCGGCGCTTGGTGCGGCGAGCGATCTCGTGGTGCGGCATGGCGGCACGGTGATCCTGTCGGAGACGCCCGAGACCTATGGCGCCGAGCATCTGCTGACGCGGCGCGCGGTGTCGCGCGAGGTGGGCGAGAAACTGGTGGCGCTGATGCGCTGGTGGGAAGATTACACGCGGCGCGAAGGTGCCGAGATGAATGCCAACCCCTCGCCCGGCAACAAGGCGGGCGGGCTGACCACAATTTTGGAAAAATCGCTCGGGGCGATGGCGAAGGCGGGCAGCACTAATCTTGTCGATGTCGTGCAGTATGCCGAGGCGGTGACGGCGAAGGGGTTCGTGTTCATGGACACGCCGGGCTACGACCCGGTGGCGGCGACCGGTCAGGTGGCCGGCGGCGCCAATCTGGTGTGCTTCACCACGGGCCGCGGCAGCGTGTTCGGCTGCAAGCCGTCGCCGTCGATCAAGCTCGCGACCAACACGCCGATGTATCAGCGCATGGAAGACGACATGGACGTGAACTGCGGCACGATCCTGGACGGCGACGAGAGCGTGCAGATATGCGGCCAGCGCATCTTCGAACTGATGCTGCGCGTGGCGTCCGGCGAGCGGACGAAAAGTGAAGAATTCGATTTCGGGGCGGCCGAGTTTGCGCCGTGGGTGCTCGGCGCGACGATGTAGCGCTATGGCGGCGGCCGGTCGCGCAGGCGGCGGCCGAGCAACACCGGGACCTGTTGCAGCGTGCGCCCAGCGTGGCGGATTGCAATGCCGGGGAGAGGCTCGATGTCGTCGAACACCGGCGACAGTTCGTCCCGCACCCGATTGGCGTGTTCCGGGGCGAGGATCAGCCCGTCGGCGCCGATGTGTTCGCGCGGTGGAAACGCGATGGCAAGCTGGCGGCAATCACGGTTCAGGCAGAGCGTCGTGACATCCGCGCCGAGCGCATAGGCGATCTTGCCGGCGTCGCGCCAGTTCGGCACACCAATCACGGTGCCCGGGCGGAGCAGGCCGCGCGCAGCGAGGTCGTCACGCAACGAGGTCCAATCGATCGCCTCGATGGTGGGGTCCTTGCGCGTGATCGCGGCGATGGCGGAATGCAGCCATCCGAAGCGGACCTGCGTGGCGACGAGCATCACCGCGACGACGGTAAACGCCGCCGTGCCCAACAGCAGACGGCGCACCATCGGCTGATCGAGCCGGTGCGCGACCGCGTCGCCGAGCAACGGAAACAGCATCAGATAACCGGGCGCGGCCCAATGGAACAGCACGCGCTGGCTCGACCACGCGGAGATCAGTGCAAACGTCAGGATCGGCGGCGCCGCAAGGCAGCACAGCAGCCAGGATCGCCACTCGGCCGGGCCGCGACGGATGGCGGCGATGAAGACCGCCATCATCGGCAGCCAGATCCACGGCAGGACGAACAGGGCCTCACCGGCGAGGGTGACGAACGGCGCGAACGGACGGAATATGCGCGCCGCCGGCACGCGCGCCCTGGAACGCGAACGACGACCAGCCATGCGTCGCGTTCCAATACAGCACCGGCGCGAACACCAACAACGCAATCATCGCGGCGAGATATGGCGCGGGGCGTGCCAGCCAGTGCCGATGTTGCGGGCTCGAGAGCAGGTAGAGCAGCGCGCCCGCGATCGTCAAAATCGCCGAGTATTTGCGAGAACAGCGCAAGTCCGGAAAAAAGTCCGGCCGCAAGCCACCATCGCACGGCGCCGCGGTTCAACGCGTGCACCAGGCAGAGCGCCGCGCCCAGCAGCGCACAGTCGAGCGGTCCATCCGGCAGCACCCAGGTGCCGGTGGTCACGCCGAAAACCGGCGAAAGATTCAGCAGCACGCCAGCCCAGAGCCCGGCGTGCCGGTCCGTCACCGCGGCGCCCAGGCGATACATCAGCCAGGTGGCGACGGCGAACAGGCTGATGAACGGCAGGCGCACGATGATCGGCGCCTCGCTGCCGGCCAGATGCGCCGCACCCCAGGCGAGCCACCACGACGCGGGCGGATGGTCGTAATAGCCCAGGCTGAGCACGCGCCCGGCCGCGACCATGTAGCTCTCGTCGACGCCAAGGCCCAGCGCCGCACCGAACGCGATGCGCAGCAGCGCCGTGCCGAGGATCAGCAGCGCGATCGGCGGAATGCGAATGGCGCGTCAGGCGTGAACGGTGTCCGCGGGCGGGCGCGGTGTCCTCATGCCGTCTCCACCACGCGCTGCGACTGCACGCCGAGGCCTTCGACGGACAGCCGCATCACGTCGCCGGGGCGCAGGAACACCGGCTCGGGCTTCACGCCCTGCCCGACACCAGGCGGCGTGCCGGTGGCGATCACGTCGCCGGGATACAGCGTGATGAAGTGGCTGACATAGCTGACCAGCTTCACCACGCCGAAGATCATCGTCTTCGTCGTGCCGTTCTGCATCCGCTTGCCGTTCACCTCGGTCCAGAGCGGCAGGTTCTGCGGATCGGCGATCTCGTCCTTGGTCACCACCCATGGCCCGGTCGGACCGAACGTGTCGCAGCCTTTGCCCTTGTCCCAGGTCCCCGCACGCTCGAGCTGGAATTCGCGCTCGCTCACGTCGTTGCACACGCAGTAGCCGGCGACGTGGCGCATCGCGTCCGGTCTCCGACACGTAGCTCGCCTTGCGGCCGATGACGATGCCGAGCTCGACCTCCCAGTCGAGCTTCTTCGATCCGCGCGGCATCTTCACGTCGTCGTTCGGTCCGCACAGCGCGCCGAGCGATTTCAGAAAGATGATCGGCTCCTTCGGCACCGGCATGCCTGCTTCCGCCGCGTGGTCGGCGTAGTTCAGCCCGATGCAGATGTAGTTCACCGGCCGCGCCACGCAGGAGCCCAGCCGCACGCCCGCATCGACCTTCGGCAGCGTGTTCGGATCGATCGAGGCGATCATTTTCAGCGCCGCATCGGACAGCGCGAACCCGTCCATGTCGCGCACGACCGAGGCCAGGCAGCGGATCGTGCCGTCGCGATCGAGCAGTCCGGGCTTCTCGGCGCCCGGCGGACCATAGCGCAGCAGTTTCATAGTGTGTCTCCCTATAACGTGAGTCCGCCGTCGATGATGACGGCCTGTCCGGTGACGAACTGTGCGGCGTCGGAGGCAAGATAGACGGCGAGTGCCGCGATCTCCTCGGGCGTGCCGAGCCTTCCCATCGGCTGGCGCTCGACGAACGCCTGGCGCGCCGCGTCCACCGAGCCCGCCTGCGCCGCGTTGGCCGCGATGCGTTCCTCGAGGCTCGGCGTGTGCACGGTCCCGGGGCAGATGCAGTTGCAGCGGATGCCCTGCCGTATGTAGTCGGTCGCCACCGATCGCGTCATGCCGATCACCGCCGCCTTGGTGGCGCTGTAGATGAAGCGGTTCGGCACGCCTTTGACGCTGCTGGCGACCGAGGCCATGTTGATGATGACGCCGTGTCCGCGCACGAGCATGCCCGGCAGGAACGCCTTCATCGTGCGGAACATCGAGCGGACGTTCAGGTCGAACGCCAGCTCCCATTCATCCTCGGTGGCATCGAGCAGCGCGCCCTGGTGCACGATGCCGGCGCAGTTGAACAGGATGTCGATCGGGCCGGCATCGATCTCGGCCTGCGCGATGTCGGCGGCGTGCAGCACGTCGAGCTTCGCGCCGTGGATGCTCTCCGATGCGATCTGCTGCACCTTGGACTCGTCGATGTCGGTCGCGATGACGCGCGCACCCTCCGCTGCAAATGCCAGCGCCGTCTCGCGGCCGATGCCCTGGCCGGCGGCGGTGACGAAGGCGGTCCTGTCGGCGAGGTGCCCGGGCATGAAAACCTCCCTGGTCGGTCAGAAGGCGCGGCGGATGCGACCCCAGTCCTCGATCGCGTGCTCCTGTCCCGGCGGGATTGAGAACACGACCTGGCTGAAACCTGCCGCCGCCAGCGCGGCGATGCGCTGCTTCAGGTCGGACTCGGTGCCGATGAACGAGGTGCGACGGATCATCTCCGCGGTGATGTAGGCGCGTTCGTCGGGACGCACAAACATCAGGTGGCCGCGATGATTGGACAGGTAGTAGGCGTCGGCCGGCTCGAAACGCCGCGCGTGTTCGATGTAGCGGGCGACGGCGTCGGCGAACTCCGGCAGCATGGCGAGCGGCGCGGGATAGCCGGCCAGTGCCGTGTCGGCCGCACGGTGCAGCAGCATCGCCGCGCGCGGCCCGGCCAGCGCCATGCCGCGCGGGCCATCGGCGGGCTCGCCCTCGTCCAGCACCGCGCCGCCGAGCCAGGCGATCGCGGTCAGGTCATCGCCGGCGCGTCCGGCGTCCCGCCAGGCCGTGCGCATCTGTTCCAATGTGGCGATGCCGCGTTCGACGTCGGCCACGTTGTCGATCCATCCGGCGCCGAGCTTCGCCGTCAGCTTGCGCGCACGCGGGCCGGATGCCGCGATGCACAGCGGGATCGGGTCATGCGTGTTGATCAGGCCAAGTTCGGGGTTGAGCAGGCGGATCGGCCGGCGCTTGCCTTCCAGCGCGATCTCGACCGTCTCGCCGCGCCACAGCGCCTGCACGATGCGGATATATTCTTCCATATCGGCGAGCTTCACGGCGCCGAGCCCCATGGTGCGGCGCCCCGTGAAGCCGGTGCTGACGCCGAACACGATGCGGCCGGGCGCCAGTTTGTTGAGCGAGGCGAAGGCGGTGGCGGCGACCGGCGCGATGCGGTTGGAGGGGATCAGCACGCCGGTGCCGAGCTTGATCCGCGTGGTCTTCATCGCTGCGGCGGCCATCGCGACGAACGGGTCGGCGCTGAGCATCTGGGTGTCGAAGAACCAGGCGGTGGAAAAACCGAGTTCCTCGGCGCGGCGGACGAGGCGCCAGGAGTCGGCGGCTGTGGGGATGGCGATGCCGAATTGCATGGTGTCTCAGCGCTCCTGTTGCCGGGCCTGTTCCGCGGCGAGTTCGGTGCGGCAGGCCTCCTCCAGTGGCGCGAGGTCGTGCCTGACAAGTGCCCAGAGCACGGGCGACGAAATGCTGTCGTAATCGTGGCGCATCACGTTGCCAATGCCGGGGACCTTCCGCCAAGGAATGTCGGGGTATCGCGCCTTGATCTCGTCGGGCAGGCGGCGGCTTGCCTCGGATATGATCTCGATACCCCGCTCGACGATCCAGCGCGACACCCAGTCCTGCTCGAACACATCCAGTGATACATCGGCCAGCTTCGCTCGAACACGTTCACTGGCCTCGACTATATCGGTGAGGCGCGGAATGGGCGATCGCAAGGCCATCAGAACACCTGAAGCGCCGCCGCCTCGATGCGGTCACGAAGAGTCCAATGGATACTGTCGCGTGTCATTACATCGGCATGGCCGACGAGGATTCTGGACGCGACCTCCTGAACCTCCATCAACTGGAACAGCCCGAACGCCCCCTTCGGGTAATCGAAGAACAGGTCGATGTCGGATTCGGCGTTGGCCTCATCCCGTGCCGTCGAGCCGAACAGGTAAAGGCGCTGCACGCCGAGTCCGCGCAGCTCGGCTTCGTGCGCCTTCAGTCTGGCTATGGCTGCTTCCCGTTGCATCACCGCAGCCTAGCACGAGTGAGCGTCCGGGTCAGTGGTTGTTCCGGCTCTCCCCGCGCGTTTCGATGACGTTGAGATACAGCGTCGCCGACTCCAGGCAGGCGCCGGTGCCGAGCTGTCCCACCATGGAGCGATAGATCTCCTCCCACGGCGTCATGTTCTGCAGTTTCGGCGGCTGCCACGCTTCACGCCGCGCCTCCAACTCGCCCGCCGGCAGCAGCACGTCCACCTTGCGCGTGTTGAGATCGATGCGGATGCGATCGCCGGTCTTCAGCAGCGCCAGGCCGCCGCCGACCGCAGCCTCTGGTGAGACATTCAGGATCGACGGACTGCCCGACGTGCCCGACTGTCGCCCGTCGCCCATCGTCGGCAGTGCGTCGATGCCACGCTTCAACAACGCAGCCGGCGGCTGCATGTTCACCACCTCGGCGCTGCCGGGATAGCCGACAGGACCGCAGTTGCGGATGATCAGCACCGATTGGTCTTCCACGCCGAGAGCGGGATCCTCGATGCGGTGGTGATAGTCCTCCGGCCCCTCGAACACGATCGCCTTGCCTTCGAACACGTTCGGCCGGTCGGCATTTGACAGGAAGCGCCTGCGGAAATCCTGGTCGATGACGCAGACCTTCATCACCGCGCTGTCGAACAGGTTGCCCGACATCACCACGTAGCCCGCCGCTTCCTTCAGCGGCGCGTCGTAGGCGCGGATCACCTCGCGGTCGCCGTCGGGCGCGTCACGGAGATTCTCCGCCAGCGTCCTGCCGGTGACGGTCATCGCGTCGCCATGCAGCCTGCCGGCCGCCAGCAACTCCTTCAGCACCGCGGGCACGCCTCCGGCGCGGTGGAATTTTTCTCCCAAAAACCGGCCTGCCGGCTGCAGGTCCACCAGCAGCGGGATCTCGGGACCAAGTCGCTGCCAGTCATCGATGCTGTGGTCCACGCCCATGTGGCGCGCGATCGCCACCATGTGGATCGGGCAGTTGGACGACGCACCCAGCGCCGCTGCCGCAACTACCGCGTTCTCGAACGCCTTTTTGGTCATGACATCGGACGGGCGCAAGTTCTCGTGCACCATCGCGACGATCCGCTTGCCGGTCTCATACGCCATCCAGCCGCGCTCGCGATGCGGCGCGGGGATCGCCGCACAGCCTGGCAGCGACATGCCCAGCGCCTCCGCCAGCGAGTTCATCGATGTCGCGGTGCCCATCGTGTTGCAGTGGCCGATCGAGGGCGCTGAGGACGACACCATCTCCATGAATTCGTCGTAGTCGATCTTGCCCTCGGCGTGGAGCTTGCGGCCCTCCCAGATGATGGTGCCGGACCCGGACAGACGGCCCTGCCACCAGCCGTCCAGCATCGGTCCGCCGGAGAGCACGATGGCGGGGATGTTCACGGTGGCCGCGCCCATCAGGCAGGCTGGCGTCGTCTTGTCGCAGCCGGTCGTCAAAACCACGCCGTCGATCGGGTAGCCGTGCAGAACCTCGACCAGGCCGAGATACGCGAGGTTGCGATCCAGCGCCGCAGTCGGCCGCTTGCCGGTCTCCTGGATCGGATGCACGGGGAACTCCAGCGGCACGCCGCCGGCGGCTCGGATGCCGTCGCGCACGCGGCTGGCCAGCTCGATGTGATGGCGATTGCACGGCGAGAGATCGGACCCGGTCTGCGCAATCCCGATGATCGGCTTTCCCCCGCGCAGTTCCTCCGGCGTGATGCCGTAGTTCATGTAGCGCTCGAGATAGAGCGCCGTCATCGCCGGATCGGCAGGGTTGTCGAACCACCGCCGCGAACGCAGGCGCCTGCCGTTGCCATCATCAGCGGCCATCGCTCAGTCTCCTCTGTCGCACACGCAGACAATGAAGCCGCGACACCCATGCGGGTGCCGCGGCGTCATTGCGGCGTTCAGGATTGCGAGCCCTGGATCACGTCGCCGAACAGCACCCAGGTCTTGCCGTCCCACTTCTGCAACTGCATCGCCCGGATCGGGTGGAAGTTGGTCGGGCCGGTGTTGATCTTGATGCCCGGCAGCAGCACCGGGTTCTCGACATCGTGCAGGCTGGTGACCTGCTTCATGATGTTCTCACGCGTGAAGTCGCCGCCGCACTGTTGCAGCACCTGCAGCATCGTGTGGCTCAGGCCATAGGCCGCGATGTAGCCGGCATCGGTCTGATCGGCGCCCGGCATATACTTGGTCATGAACGCACGCCACTCGTTCATGCCCTTGTCGTCCTTCCAGGTAGGATCGGACGAATCCTTGATATAGGCGGCGCTGATGATGCCAATGCCATTCTCCGGTCCGGCCGGAGTCATCACCGCGCCGACGGATATGGCAACATTCGACATGAAGAACATGGGGTTCCAGTTGAGATCGTGCACCTTGCGGATCGACTGCGCCGCGAATTTGGGAATTGCCGCCACCAGCAGCACATTCACGCCCTGGCCCTGCAGCGTGGTGATCTGGCTGTCGATCGTCGGGTCGGTCACCTCATAGGTCGCCGTGACCACCATCTTGTCGAACTTGTCGCCGAGCGCGTCCTTCACGCCGGCCGGGTAATCCTTCCCGAAGTCGTCGTTCTGATACAGGACGCCGATCTTCGCGTCTGGCTTCTGCTGCAGGATGTACTTCGCGTAGATCTGTGCCTCCGTCCGGTAGCTGGGCTGCCAGCCGATGGTCCACGGCGTATGCTGGTAGTCGCCCCATTTGTCGGCCCCGGTCGCGACGAAAAGCTGCGGCACCTTCTTTTGGTTCATGTAGCGCACGATCGCGCTGTTGGTCGGTGTGCCGAGCGTGGCGAAGGTGAAGGCGACCTTCTCCTCCTCGACCAGCCGCCTGATCTGCTCCACCGTCTTGGGCGGGCTGTAATTGTCGTCGAGCGAGATGAAATCGATCTTGTGGCCGGCGACGCCGCCCTGCTCGTTCACCATGCCGAAGAACGCACTCTCCAGCTTGCCGAGCACGCCGTACGACGATGCGGGACCGCTATAGGGAACCGTGTTGCCGATCTTGATCTCGGTCGCGGTCACGCCTGGCGTATCCGCCAGTGCTGCACCGCTCGCGAGGGCCACGGCCAATGCGCCCGCCGCCATACCTGCCAGTCGTATCATGGAACTTCCTTTCTCCCTGCCGGAATCTCTGCCCGCCTGCCCGTCCGCAAATACCCAACAGGTCGCCAGGCCGCGCACTCTGGGCATGACTGGCCGGGCGACGCAACACGCGTGCACATAGCCTAAGCCGGCCGCGGTTCCGCGGCATCGGCCGCTTCGGCGAACGCGACCAAGGTCTGGCCTTCGATCACGGCATCGCCGACCCGACACGATACCACGGCGACGATGCCATCGGCCGGCGCGGCGAGGCGGAAGACCGTCTTCATGGCCTCCAGCACGACAAGGATTTGGCCGCGGGTTACCACCATGCCAGACTGCGCCATGACCTGCGTGACCTGCCCTGGGATCGGCGCGACCAGCCGGCCGCCAGCATCGTCCGCCTCGGCCGCGGCACTGATCGGATCAGGCAGGCGAAGGCGCCAGGTCTCGCCGCGCTCGTGCACAGTGACGATCTCGCCCTGACGCACGACGGAGATGCGCCGGCGGATTTTTTCCAGTGTCATATCGAGGCGGCCGTCCGGTGTGCGCGTCGCCGAACCGGACATCACGCGATCGCCGATCGCAAGCAGCCATGCCGCGCCATCGCGCTGCACGCCGATCGGACATTCCGTGTCGCCGTCGATGAAGTGCAGAGCGCGACGGGGCGAGGCGTTCGGCCACCACTGGTCGCGCGCCTGCCACGGCGAGAAGGGGTCGTTGCTCGCGGCGGCCTCGCGAGAGGCGGCATCGGCCTCATCGTGCAACATGGCAAGCGCGGCGGCGGCGAGCACATCGGCCGGCGGCGCGCGCTGCGGCATCAGCAGCGTGTCTGCGCGGGCAGCAATGAAACCGGTGTCGATGCCGCCGCGAGCGAAATCCGGATGCGCGGCGATGCGGAACAGCAGATCGACGTTACTGGTCACGCCCACCACATCGGTGTCGGCCAGCGCCCGGCGCAGCACGCGCAGCGCCTCGTCGCGCGTGCGGCCGCGGCAGATCAGCTTGGCCAGCAGGGCATCGTAGTGGGTCGAGACGTCGTCGCCGGTGGCGAAGCCGGTGTCGATGCGCACGGCGTCGGACGCGGGGGGCGCGCGGAACAGCGCCAGGCGGCCGGTCGAGGGTGCGAAATCGCGCGACGGATCCTCGGCATAGATGCGCGCCTCGATTGCGTGGCCGTCGATGCGGATCGCGTCCTGGACCAGCGGCAGACGTTCGCCGGCGGCCACGCGCAACTGCCATTCGACGAGGTCGAGGCCGGTGATCATCTCGGTGACCGGATGCTCGACCTGCAGGCGGGTATTCATTTCGAGGAAGAAAAACCCGTCCGAGTTGGCAACGAACTCCACCGTGCCGGCGCCGACATAGCCGACGGCGCGCGCGGCGGCCACGGCGGCTTCGCCCATCGCGGCGCGGCGCGGCGCGGCGAGCCCGGGCGCCGGCGCTTCCTCGATCACCTTCTGGTGGCGGCGCTGTGCCGAGCAGTCGCGCTCGAACAGGTGCACCACGTTGCCGTGCGTGTCGGCGAAGACCTGGACCTCGATGTGGCGCGGGTGGTCCAGGTAGCGCTCGATCAGCACGCGGTCGTCGCCGAACGCGGATGCGGCCTCCTGGCGCGCGGCGGCCAGCGCCTGGGCGAAATCGTCGGAAGCGGTGACGATGCGCATGCCGCGACCGCCGCCGCCAGCGACGGCCTTGATCATCACCGGGAAGCCGATGCGGACCGCCTGGTCGGCGAGAAAGCCCGCGTCCTGGTTGTTGCCGTGATAGCCGGGAAGCAGCGGCACGCCGGACCGCTCCATCAGCGATTTCGCCGCGGATTTGGATCCCATCGCGCGCATCGCCGCGGCTGGCGGGCCGACGAAGATCAGTCCGGCTTCGGCGCAGGCCTCGGCGAATGCCGGGTTCTCGGAGAGGAAGCCGTAGCCGGGGTGGACCGCATTGGCATTGGACTGGCGTGCCGCGGCGATGATGCGGGGAATGCTAAGGTAGCTGTCTCGGGCCGGCGCAGGGCCGATCGAAATTGCTCGGTCAGCCGCCTTTACATGAAGTGCATTGGCGTCAGCATCGGAATAGACAGCAACAGTGGCGATGCCCATGCGCCGCGCGGTGCGCGCGATGCGGCAGGCGATCTCGCCGCGGTTGGCAATCAGCAGCGTGCCGAACATCCAGCGCCCGTGCGGTTCGTTCCGCTCTTAAATTCACCGCAGAGACGCAGAGACCGCGGAGAAAGGAATCCGGCGCTTCGCGCGCGGCGCATTGCTTTTTCTCTGTGCCTCTGTGTCTCTGCGGTGAACCTTGCTTTCTTCACATCCGGAACACCCCGAACTGCGTCCGTGGGACCGGCGCATTCAATGCCGCCGACAGCGCCAGCCCCAGCACACGCCGTGTATCGACCGGATCGATGATGCCGTCATCCCACAGCCGCGCCGTGGCGTAATACGGATGGCCCTGCGTCTCGTACTGCGCGCGGATCGGCGCCTTGAATGCCTCCTCCTGTTCCATGCTTTGCGGCTCGCCGCGGCGGACCTGCGCCAGCACCGTCGCCGCCTGCTCGCCGCCCATCACCGAGATGCGCGCATTCGGCCACATGAACAGGAACCGCGGCTCGTAGGCGCGGCCGCACATGCCGTAATTGCCGGCGCCATAGCTGCCGCCGACGATCACCGTCAGCTTCGGCACCGACGTGGTGGACACGGCGGTAACCAGCTTGGCGCCGTCCTTGGCGATGCCGCCGGCCTCGTATTTGCGGCCAACCATAAAGCCCGTGATGTTCTGCAGGAACACCAGAGGTATGCCCCGCTGGCTGCACAGTTCCACGAAGTGCGCGCCCTTCAGCGCGGATTCCGAGAACAGGATGCCGTTATTGGCCAGGATGCCGACCGGGTAGCCGAAAATGTGCGCGAAGCCGCAGATCAATGTCGTGGCATACAAGTGCTTGAACTCGTCGAACTCGCTGCCATCGACGATGCGGGCGATCACTTCGCGGGCGTCGTACGGCGCGCGCAGATCGACCGGCACCACGCCATAGAGTTCCCCCGGATCGTAGATCGGCGCCCGTGGCGCACGCAGTTCGATCTGCGGCTGCTTCACCTGGTTCAGGCCCGCGACGATGCGCCGGCACAGTGCGAGCGCATGGCGATCGTCGTGCGCATAGTGGTCCACCACGCCCGAGGTACGGGCATGCACGTCCGCACCACCCAGGTCTTCCGCGCTGACCATTTCGCCGGTGGCGGCCTGCACCAGCGGGGGGCCGCCGAGGAAGATGGTGCCCTGCTTGCGGACGATGATCGACTCGTCGCTCATCGCGGGGACGTAGGCGCCGCCCGCGGTGCACGAGCCCATGACGGCGGCGATCTGCGGGATGCCCTGCGCCGAGAGGTTGGCCTGGTTGAAGAAGATGCGGCCGAAATGGTCGCGATCCGGGAAGATCTCATCCTGCATCGGCAGGAAGGCGCCGCCGGAATCCACCAGGTAGATGCAGGGCAGCCGGTTCTGCCGCGCGATCTCCTGGGCGCGAAGGTGCTTCTTCACGGTGATCGGAAAATACGTGCCGCCCTTCACCGTGGCGTCGTTGGCAACGATGACGCACTCGCGGCCGGATACGCGGCCGATGCCGGTGACGATGCCGGCGGATGGCACCTCGTTGCCGTAGAGACCATAAGCGGCAAGCTGCGACAGTTCGAGGAACGGCGAGCCGGGGTCGATCAGGCCGGCGACGCGATCGCGCGGCAGCAGCTTGTTGCGCGCGAGGTGGCGCTTGCGGGCCGCTTCGCCGCCGCCTTGCTCGGCCTCGGCGACGCGTGCGCGCAGGTCGGCGACCAGCGTGCGCATCGCCGCGGCATTGGCGGCGAATTCGGGCGAGCGCGCGTCGATGTCGGAGCGCAGCAGCGTCATGTGGCGAGCCTGGCCGCTGCAATAATTAGTCCCCCTCCCCTTGCGGGCTTGGGCCGCGATGCGGACCAAGGTTGGGGGGAGGGGATGGCACGAATGGAACAGCGTGCCGCAGGCACCCCTCCCCCTACCCCCTCCCGCAAGGGGAGGGGGAGGAATTTGCGGCGCGGCGGGACGACCATCACGTCGTCTCGCGGAACAGCTCGCGGCCGATCAGCATACGGCGGATCTCGCTGGTGCCGGCGCCGATCTCGTACAGCTTGGCGTCGCGCAGCAGCCGCCCCGTGGGGTAGTCGTTGATGTAGCCATTGCCGCCCAGCGCCTGGATCGCCTCCAGCGCCATCCAGGTCGCCTTCTCCGCTGCGTAGAGAATGGCACCCGCCGCGTCCTTGCGCGTCGTCTCGCCGCGGTCGCACGCCTTCGCCACCGCGTACACATAGGCCTTGGCGGCGTTCATCGTGGTGTACATGTCGGCGAGCTTGCCCTGCATGAGCTGGAACTCGCCGATCGCCTGGCCGAACTGCTTCCGCTCGTGCACATACGGCAACACCACGTCCATGCACGCCTGCATGATCCCAAGCGGCCCGGCCGCCAGCACCGCACGCTCGTAGTCGAGCCCGCTCATCAGCACGCGCGCGCCGTCGTTGACGCGCCCGAGCACGTGGTCGTCCGGCACCTCGCAATCGGCGAACACCAGCTCGCAGGTGTTGGACCCGCGCATGCCGAGCTTGTCGAGCTTCTGCGCCGTGGAAAATCCGGCAAAACCCTTCTCGATCAGGAACGCGGTGATGCCCTGCGGACCTGCCTGCGGATCGGTCTTCGCGTAGACCACCAGCACATCGGCGTCCGGCCCGTTGGTGATCCACATCTTCGAGCCGTTCAGCACGTAGCGGTCGCCGCGCTTCTCCGCGCGCGTGCGCATTCCCACCACATCGGAGCCCGCGCCCGGCTCGCTCATCGCGAGCGCCCCGACATGCTCGCCGCTGATCAGCTTCGGCAGGATATCGCCGCCGCTGCGCCTCGCTGCCGTTGCGGCGGATCTGGTTGACGCACAGGTTGGAATGCGCGCCATACGAAAGGCCGACCGAGGCGGAGCCGCGCGAGATCTCCTCCATCGCGACCACGTGCTCCAGATACCCCATGCCGGCGCCGCCGGTACTCTTCCTCGACCGTGATGCCGAGCACGCCGAGGTCGCCGAACTTGCGCCAAAGATCCATCGGGAACGCGTTGTCGCGATCGATGGCGGCGGCCCGCGGCGCCACCTCGTCGGCCACGAATGCCTCGACCGTGCCGCGCAGCATGTCGGCCGTCTCGCCGAGGTCGAAGTTCAGTCCCGGGAGGCGGTTCGGCAGCGACGCCATCAGCCGGTCGCCCGGGCCTACCCGCGCTGGATCAGCTCGATCGAGACGTTCTGCGGCGCGGTCAGGAAGGCGATGCGCACGCCGGGGCGGATCGTCTTGGGCTCCATCGTGAAGCTCACGCCCTTGCCCTTCAGCTCCGCAACCGCCGCGTCGAGGTTCTCCACGGTCAGGCCGATATGCTCGAGGCCCATATAGGGGATGGCCGGCGGGGCGCCGGTCTGCGCCGGATCGGCCTTGGCGATGAACACCTTCTGCCCGGTCAGGTCGAGATCGAACCGCGTCGAGCCGTCCGGCTGCGGCGTGCGAATCACCTCGGCACCCAGCTTGTCCTGGTACCAGGAGGCTGTCGCCGCCGGGTCCGGCGAACGCAGGTGGATGTGTTCCCAGGTATACTTCGTCATGGCCCGCGGTCCCCTTTGCTTGGAAATGTCCTGCCGCCATTAGTCCACCAGACCATGCCGCCGGCAAGTGCGGTCCGGCGCCGCCACGCGTGATGCATCAGCGCTTCCCTTGCCCGCCCGGTCCGCCGCACAATGCGCGCATGTCCCGACGCACGGTGGAGATCACGGCCGACCTGATGCTGCGGGCCTATCGACACGGGCTGTTCCCTATGGCGGAGACGCGGCGGGGGGAGCGGCTGTACTGGCTGGACCCGGAGCGGCGTGGCGTGCTGCCGCTCGACAGGTTCCATCTGTCGCGCCGCCTGGCCCGGACGGTTCTGTCCGACGCGTTCACTGTTACGGTCGACCAGGATTTCGCCGCCACCATCGCCGGCTGCGCCTCTGCTGCTCCGGGGCGCGAGGACACCTGGATCAATCCGCAGATCGAACGCCTGTTCGGAGAACTGCATCGCCTCGGCTACGCCCATTCGGTGGAGAGCCGGCAGAACGGCTGCCTGGTCGGCGGACTGTACGGTGTCGCGATCGGCGGCGCGTTCTTCGGCGAGAGCATGTTCAGCAAGGGACGCGACGCCTCCAAGGTGGCGCTGGTGCACCTGGTCGCGCGGCTCCGCCTGGGTGGGTTTCGGTTGCTGGACACGCAGTTCGTCACCGCTCACCTGGCACAGTTCGGCGCCGAGGAGGTGCCGCGCGAGGACTACAAGGCGCGGCTGGCGGCGGCGCTCGAGGCCCCGGCCCGGCTGCTGATCGCCGCACCGGACCCGGCGGCCCTGGCGGCGGAGCTTCGCGCCCTGGCGGCTCGCTGAGGCGAAGCAGCCGCGCGTCGCGGCGCCCGCGGCCAGTTGTAACTATCGAGCAGGTCGCGAGACGCATGAGAGGATACATGAGGCAGACAGCTCGATGATTGCGACGATCGTTCCGTGGCGCAACCGGCATGGCCGCTTCCTGCCGCTCAAGGCGGCAGTGCTGTTCGCCGGCTTCATCCCGGGCACAGTGCTGGCGTTCTGGTGGGCGACGGGAGCGCTGGGCGCACGCCCGGTGACCGAGGTCATTCACGGCGCCGGCGACTGGGCGATCCGGTTCCTGCTGATCTCGCTGGCGATCACGCCGGCGGCGCGGGTGCTGGACTGGCCGCGCCTGCTGCTGGTGCGGCGCATCGTCGGGCTGACCGCGCTGGCCTATGCCGTGGCGCATCTCTGTCTCTACATCGTCGACCAGAACTACAGCCTGCTCGTTGTGGCCTCGGAGATCGTTCGGCGGTTCTATCTCACGATCGGCTTCGGCACCTTGCTCGGGCTTGGCGTGCTGGGCGCGACCTCGACCGATGGGTGGACACGCCGGCTCGGGCGCGGGTGGAAGCGGCTGCATCGGGCGATCTACGGGCTCGGCGTGGTGGCGTTGCTGCACTACTTCATTCAGTCGAAGTCGAACGTGTCGGAGCCGGTGTTCGTGGCCGGCCTGTTCGTCTGGCTGATGGTGTGGCGGTTGCTGCCGATGGGCTGGCAGCGCAGCCCGATTGCGCAGCTTGCGCTGACCGTGGGGGCGGGGTTCGCGGCGGTCGGTATCGAGTTCGGCTGGTACGGGCTGACGAGCGGGATCAACCCGTGGCGGGTCCTGGCGGCCAGCGAGACGCTTTCGTATGGTCTGCGCCCGGCGCACTACGTGGCGCTGATCGGGCTGGCGGTGACGGTGCTGGCGGGGCTGCGGCGGATCAGGGGCCCCAAGTGGCCGCGCCCGATCACCGTGAGAAGCACAGGGACACGGGGCCTCGATCCGGGCAAGCAGCCCTTGTGAGAGTGGTGCGCCAGACTAAAGACTCGCCTTGAACTAATCGAATCAGGTCATGCGGGACGGCGCCTGTTGTCGTCATCGCCGCGAAGGCGGGGATGACCGTGGGAACCGAAGGCTGTTCGCAACAGGCGCAGTTAATTCGCGGCAAATCCTGATCCACAGCAACACCGGCACAAGCGATTCAGGGCAGGCTTATGCACTGCTAGACTGGCGGCTCGTGCGCCCAGTCGTAGCCACGCTTGCCGCGCTCGTAGCCGTAGTCGAACAGCGCTCGCATGAAGTCCGGATCGAACGGCGACGGCAGCACCTTCGTGAAGTCCGCTCCGATATAAGCCAGGTTGAAGCCGATGTTGTCGCGTTGGGTGCTCGCGTACATCCTCAGCACGTCATTGTAGCCGCTGACCGCGATCATGGTGGAGATGGCGCGCGCGGCGATGCCCATGGTGCGCCGGTCCGTGGCCGCCCATTCGGGGTCGAGCCGACCGTTGCGAATGATGTAGGCGGTCGCCGGCACAACCTGCCGGCCGCTGCGCAGCCGTTCCAGGCGCAGGCGCATCACCGCGGCGGGATACAGGAACGCCTGCACGAAGGCGCCGCCGTCCACGTGCATCTCCTGGAACCGTTGGCCATTCACCGTCACGTCGAACATGGTCGGTGGGAAGGCTCCTGGTATCGCGGCGGAGGCGAGCAGGATGCGGCGGATCGTGTCCAGCGCCTTCGGATGGCCGCTCTTGGCGATGGCGCCGATGTTCCAGATCACCGGCTGCTGCGCATCGAGATTGCTGGTGCCGATGAGCAGCAGGCGCCCGTCGTCATAGGCCTTGGCGATGGCCGCCAGCATCGCCTCGTTCAGATACTCGGAGATCGTTTCGAACAGCGGCGAGTTGTCGGTCATCGCGTCGTCGAACAGCGCCGCGGTGAAGCGGCGCCGTTTCAGAACGCGGTCCGGCGACAGCTCCATATAGACCGCTCGCAGCTGCGGATCGTATTAAGCTCCGCATAATAGTTGCCATTCAAGCATGCGCATAGCGCGTCGTGGGTGCACGGAAGAAACTGCGTACCAGCATAGGCAACTTCTGTAGCTGCCGCATATGTGAGATGATCATTTGACGCAGTTGCGTGAGTGAGTTGATCACCTTGCGCCCGGTGCACTGGGCCTTCAGATCATTCCATACATATTCGTCGGGGTTCAGCTCCGGCGAATAGGGCGGCAGGAAGAACAGCCCCAGCATGCCCGCTTGTTCTGCCACGAACCTCGCGACCGACTTGGCTCGGTGCGTCGGATGCCCGTCGACAATCACGAAGATCGGCTTCGTCGCGTTGACCAGCAATCGCCGGAGGAACTCGATGAACACCGCGGCAGTGACCCGCCCCTTGGTCAGCATGAAGCGGAGCTCGCCTTGGGCGCTGATCGCCGAGATCAGGTTGGCGCCGAACCGTGCGCCAGTGCTGGAGACCACCGGCGTCTGGCCTCGTTTCCCCCAGGTTGTGCCGCTGTGATAGTCCGAACGGACGCCGGCCTCGTCGGCGAAGAAGATCCGTGCGCCTGCGCGTTTTGCGCGACGCTGGATCGACGGATAGTCCGTCTCCAGCCAGCGCTGCACCGTCTCAGGGTTCTGCTGGTACGCCCGCCACAGCGGGCGTTGCGCGGTTAGCCCGAGCTGGTTCAGCAACCGGCACACTGAACTGTGGCTCAGATCTATGTCGAACCGCTCGGCAATCAGTGTCTGCACCATCGCCGCGGTCCATAGCGCGAACGGAAAATTCAACTGCAGAGGGTTCTTGTTGGCCACCGTGTTATAGATCCAGCGCAGGGCACGGCCATCGAGCTTCGGTGGACGTCCTCCGCGCTTGCGCGCTTCCAGCTGACCCCATCCGCCGCGCCGATACTGTGCGAGCCAGCGGAATAGGGTGCGCAGATTGACCCCGAGCGCGGCAGCAACATGGGTGGGACTTTCACCTGATTGCACCGCCGCAACGCCGCGTTTGCGCAGCTCGGTCAGCGTCGAATGGTCCAGAGCACGAGCATCGGTTTTCATAAGCACGCGGATTAGCACATGTCCCCGTCGTCATGGCAACTACTTTGGGAAGGTTAATAACTCGAACCGAGATAAGCGAACGGTGCGGTCAGCGCGCCGGTACTGACGCCGGTGGCCAGTGCGAAGACCGGACGGGTGCCATTTTCGGACCAGCCGCACAGCAGGCCGGCGCCGAAGGCCCCGTTCTCACCGCCGCCGGAGACGGCGAGCAACTCGATCTGCGGCATTGGTGCGCCGGGTGCCAGGCCCAGCGTCCGGCGTTGGCGCTCGATGGCGGCGATGAATTCCGCCTCCAGCGATTGGACGCTCATGACCGGGTAGAAGCGCTCATTCGGCACGCCGAGCACGCTGGCCTGCGCGGACTGGCCCGTGGGTACCGCCGGCCCACGCACCGGCGTGGCGCAACCGGGCAGAAGGGATGAGACGCCGCCCGCCGCGGCAAGACCGAACATGTGCCGGCGCGCAAGGCTGGAACACGGGTGAAGCAAAGGCCTCGGCCGGTTCGACATGCAAAATGTTCCCCCTTGGTCAGCCCCGCCGTCATCGACTGTCGCAACCGACGTTGCGTCGTTCCGATGGACGCCGATAGCACCACGTCGCGCGTTGCGCAGGCAACCGACCATCCGACCGAAGGCACGCATGGAGAGCCGGGAATGCCGGCGTTTGGCGAACCGGCGCGGCGGCGCCATACTGGTTCGCGTCAGGAATAGCGCCCATCGGGTGATGGTGAGGCGGACACATGCGTTCGGCGCGGTCCGTTCGTGCCAGGGCGATCCAGCAACGGCGGCTGTTATGGTCAGCTCCTAGGGCTAGCATAGTGCGCAACTAGGCTCTGTCCCGGCGGACCAATGCGACCAGGCGCCAGGCGGCCCGGACGCCGTTCGCCCCGGTCGTGCTCAGCGGGGGAAATTCTGCATGGGCTCCGATCGCCATTATCCGGAGGAGGGTCCGGTGCATGCGGTCGAGGTCGGACCGTTCACGATCGATCCGCATCCCGTCACCAATCGCGACTTCTCCGGCTTTGTTGCGGCGATCGGCTACCGCACCGTCGCCGAGCGGCCGCTCGCCCGATGTCAAGGAACGCCTCCTCGCCGGCTATACGGTCGATGACCGTACGTTCAAAGTCCACATCGACGGCTACAATCAGCTGCCGTACCTGACCGGGCAGGAGGCCAAGAGCGCGCGCCCGCGCTTCATCTAGTTCTCCGACGATGGCGACCTGACCGGGGTCCAATTCGACAATTGGAAGATGGTGTTTGCGCAGCAGCGGCAGCCTGGCACGCTGGCCGTCTGGAGCGAGCCTTTCGTGCACACGCGCATCCTCTGGACCTACAATCCGCGCACCGACCCGTTCAAGCGGGCGGACACCGACTCGAACACGTACTGGGACTGGTAGGCCGGTAGTTCCTGGCAACCCAACTCTTGCAGCACGCGGGTATCGGAGCCTACGGTCCACTCGCGGCTGGCGAACAGACCGCCCATTGGGGGAAACGCGCGTTAGATGGGGGACAAGCAATGTCTGGAGGAATTGTTGGACTGATCATCCAGCTGATTGCAGGAGCGGTCGGGGGCAATATCGTTGGGGCACTTGCAAAGCAGCTCGATCTTGGCACGGTTTGGAACAGCGTTGCAGGCATCGTCGGCGGCTGCATTGGCGGCCAGATCCTCGGCGCTGTGCTGGGCGGCGGTGCGACGGCGTCCGGTGGTTTGGACATCGGCTCGATCATCGGACAGGTCGCTGCCGGCGGCGTTGGAGGTGGCGTGCTGATGGCGATCATCGGCGCTGTGAAACAGATGATGGGCGGCGGGCCAACCAACCGTTAGACCGTACGACACCGTTTTGACACCGCCTCAACTTTGTTCCAGCTCAAGTGGCTAGACTTGAATGGAGGTAAATATGAAACGAGTTGCCCTCGCAGTGCTGCTGACGGTGCTTGCTCTGAGCTCGGCTATGGCGGAAGGTACTTGCCAAAGCAAGGCAATCGACAAAAGCGGCAAGCCTCTCGCCGGAGCGGCGCTGAAGAGCTTCACCACAAAGTGTGTGAAGGATACCTGCGAGCCTCAAGCGATCGACAAGAATGGCAAGCCGCTCGCCGGTGCCGCGAAGGCCAGCTTTATGAAGAAATGCGAGAGCGAAGCATAAGGAATTCTCTGGGCCACCGCGGAGGCGCGTCACTGAGAGCGGTGCGGCTGCGCGATCGTCATCCCCTTCGGGCCTGACCGCTTCGACGAGACAGCCGGGATTCAAACTGCCGCGCACCCGTCTGAGAGTCCACACTCCATGGTGGTTGCGTTCCCTCGCCTGCGGCAGGCCTGTCATGATGGACGATGCTCAGGGCTGACCCGGAACGATTTCCGAACGATAGTTCGAGTCACTGCAACGTTGTTGCCGAACTATGGCGGTCGATTCCAGCGATCTGGTCGGCACCCGGCGGACAGGGGTTGCGTGATCGCAGCGGCTGCGATTCTCTCGCGGTTGCGAACACACAGGTGTCACGCCATGGCCTGGACTGAAATCACGCGCTTCAAGTATCAGTGCGAGGGCTGGATCAGTGTACCCGCCTGACGCAGGGCTACGTAAGGGCAGAGGTTGGTCCAGTACGCTCTCCGGCGGGGGTGGCCCGCGGAGCTTTGTCGAGTCTGGCCACGGCGGGCAACGCCGACGATGGACATCATCGACTCGAGGGGCGCGAACTGAACGCTTCCAGCGATCACTGCAGCGTGAACTCGACTGCACCGACACCGACTTCATGCGCGATATGATCGGCTTCGAGCTGCGCATGCGCCTGATGGACGTTGGAGGTCGAACCTCACTGGGCGCCCCGCACGGCGCTCGGTGCGCCGATCGCCTGACCACCGCAACGGCTGAGCCGTCGAGCGTGACTGGGAGACCCGCGCCGGCACCGTCGAACTGCGTATTCCGAAGTGCGGCGGGGCAGTCTACTGTCCCAGGCCAGCTCGTCGAACCACGGCGGATGGCCGAGAAGGCACTCACCGCGGTGATCCAGGAAGCCTACGTCCAGGGCCTCTACGCGCTCGGTCGATGACCTCGCGCCAGCGGCTATGGGAATGTCTCGGCATCTCTCAAGAGCCAGGTATCCCGGCTGTGCGGCGAGATCGATGACAAGGTGCAGACCTGCCGCGACCCTGGCCGTCCGGCATGGGCGAGCAGGTCTGCGCATCAGATGCACGCGGCAGCGTTGCAACGTGGCATGCCAGCACCCTGGCCGCATCGTCGGTCGGTCAGTCCTTCATGGGCATCGGAGATCGCCAGCTTCAACAACGCGCAGCCGGCGGCGAGCGAGCCTTGCGCAGGAACTCGGTCCCACAAGGTCTCGAGACCTTCGGAGGGACCGATATTCATGCCAAGGATCTCGCGCCGACCGTCGTTGTTGACGCCGACTGCGATGATGACGGCGACCGAGACGATGAAGGACTGGCATGGCCGCACATTGCCAGGGTGGCGTGCGAGCCAGACGTAGGGCCAATCGCCTGCCAGCGGCCGGTTGAGGAAGGTCTGCAACCTTGTCATCGATCTCGCCGCACAGCCGGGATACGCTGGCTCTTCGGCCATCCGCCGTGGATCGAGGACAGCCTGCGCGGAAGAAGATGCCCCTCCGCAGCTTCGGAAGACGCAGTGTCGCACGGTCGCCGGCAGCGGCGTCTCCCAGTCACGCTCGCGGTAGCCGTTGCGGTGGGTGAGGCGATCGGGCGCACGAGCTGGCCTGCGTGGGCTGCGCCGCCGCTGATCGGTTCTAGACCTCCAACTCCATCAGGCGCTGCGACAGCTGAAGCCGAGGTCATATCGCGCAGGAAGTCGGTGTCTGCCGTCTTCTCCAGCGAGGTCACGCGAGGTTCATCGTTCTCGCTCGGTGCATCGTTGGGTCCTTGAGTTGGCGTTGAAGTTCGCAACCAAACCCTACCGAAGATACGCACGATGAGCCACCGCGGTGGATAAGCTGGCCCGCCTGCGCCAGACTCTTGGCGGTCGCTCCGGCGGGCCACTTACCCACCGCTCTTACACCACTCCTCGGGACACGATCTATCAGCGCGACGGGCTGCGCTACGCAGGCGATACCAGCGCGCTCTCGCAGGGCTGACGATAACGGGTCAGATCTCGCGCCTACTTGTCTAACAGGCTGCGGAACAAGGAAGGCCAGGGCTCCGCCCCCGGATCAGGTCCGGGGCAGGCTCTGGACCCGCTGGGCCTGAGGCCCCAGACCCCCAATACCAAGAGTACAAGGTTCCAAGGACTTGTCCTTGGCGGGGTCCAGGGGCAGAGCCCCGGGCCTTTCCTTCGTTACATTATGAACCAGCCAAACGGCCGCTTTTCCACAGCCTGCGAACCCCCCATACTGGCTCGCCGCCGCGGACGTGGCAGCGGCCATCGAGCGCATCTTGATCGCCCTGAAACTAGGTCGCGGTTCATTTGCGATGCCTTGATCCGTGCGCCCGGCATCGCCGCGGGCTGCTCTCGAACGGTCACCTTCGACGGCAGGGCATTGCGGCTGTCCGGTTTCGATCTCGTGTGACCATCGGTCGCTCCGGCTTGACGCCGTGCCGCCTCCGGTTAAGGTCGCCAGCAGACCTGACGTTGCGTACGCAACCCGAGCGTATGGCCGGACAGGGAATAACGGGAAGGGGACAACAGTGATGCCGGGCGGCCAGGTCTCGATATTCAGGTTCTGCAACGCGATCATCATCGGGCTTCCACTGCTGTTCCTCGCCGCCGCACCCGGGCGCGCGCAGCAGGCGCAGGCCGTCGATCCGACGAAGGATATGCGTCCGGTCACCGACGCGATGCTGCTCAAGCCGGACCCGGGCGACTGGCTGATGTGGCGTCGCACCTATGACGGCTACGGCTTCAGCCCGCTCAATCAGATCACCAAGGACAACATCAAGGACCTGCAGGTCGCCTGGACCTGGTCGCTGACCAACGGCGCCACCGAGAGCACGCCGATCGTGCACGACGGCATCCTCTACATCTGGAACTACGCCGACAAGGTGCAGGCGCTGAGTGCCGCCACCGGCGACCTGATCTGGGAGTATCGGCGCGATCTGCCGCAGAAGATCATCGACCAGGCCGGCAACAACATGGCCAAGCGGAACATGGCGATCTACCAGGACAAGCTGGTGATCGCCACGTCCGATGTGCATCTCGTGGCGCTGGACGCGAAGACCGGCGAGGTCGCCTGGGATCATGAGACGGCCGACTGGCGGCAGGGCTGGCGCTACACCGCCGGTCCGTTCATCGTCGACGGGATGGTGCTGCAGGGCATGACCGGCTGCGGCAATGCCGAGCCCGGCGGGTGCTTCATCACCGCGCACGACTTCAAGACCGGCGCGGAGAAGTGGCGGGTCTGGACCGTCGCGCATCCGGAAGACCCCAACTTCAGCACATGGAACGGCGTTCCGCTCGAGAGCCGGTTCGGCGCCTCCGCCTGGGTGGCCGGCTCGTTCGATCCTGACCTGAACATGGTGTATTACGGCGTCGGCCAGCCGTATCCCTGGATCGCCGAGATGCGTGGCACGCTGCCGCTGAAGAAGAACGCCCCCGGCATCACCAACGACGCGCTCTATTCGGACACCACGCTGGCGATCGATCCGGCCACCGGGAACGTGAAGTGGTACCACCAGTATCTCAAGAACGACACGTGGGACCTGGACTACGTGTATGAGCGGATGCTGATCGACCTGCCGTTCAACGGTGCGACCCGCAAGATGGTCGTCACCACCGGCAAGCTCGGCATCATCGAGGCGCTCGACCGCACCACCGGCGAGTGGCTGTGGGCCAAGCAGACGGTGCCGCAGAACGTGGTCGCCGCCATCGACCAGAAGACCGGCGAGAAGACGATCAACCAGGCCGCTGTGCCGCATATCGGCCAGACCACGGTGAACTGCCCGGCGGACCCGGGCGGGCGCGGCTGGCCGGCGACGGCGTACAACCCGAACACGCAGACCCTGTTCCTGCCGCTGAATGAATTCTGCTCCAACACCACGCCGACGCCGCTCGATCCCGGCCAGGCCTACACCGGCGGCGGCCGGGCCATCTTCGCCCGCGTTCCGGTTCCGAACAGCGACGGGAATATCGGCCGGATCGACGCGGTCAAGCTGACCGACCGCTCGACCACCTGGTCGTTCCGCCACCGTGCGCCTGCCACCGGCGCGGTGCTGCCGACAGCGGGCGGCGTCGTGTTCGCCGGTGCATGGGACCGTAACTTCCGCGCCTTCGACGATGCAACGGGCAAGGTGCTCTGGCAGATTCGCACCAACAACGCGATCAACGGCTTTCCCGTCAGCTACACCGTGAACGGCAAGCAATACGTGGCGGTGTCCGTCGGCAACGGCTCGAGCCAGGCCAAGGCGCTTGCCACGCTGACGCCGGAGCTTACTGCGCCGGACGGTGGATCGGTGTTGTGGGTCTTCGCCCTGCCCGACAAGAAGTAGGACCGGGGGCGTAAGTGGGAAGCAGATGGACTGTAAATGAACACTAGCTCTCCCTCCCCTTGCGGGAGGGGGTTGGGGGGAGGGGGCGGCTCAAGCGGTACCAAGCGTGATTGTTCGTCGGCTCGACCCCTCCCCCCAACCTTGGTCCGCTTCGCGGCCCAAGCCCACAAGGGGAGGGGGAGTATCTCGCGTTCGCCTGATGCCGCCATGCGCCGTTCTGCTGTGCCTCGGCTGCCTGTCCTCCGTCTCCGCCACCCCGTTCGTCGTGGACGAGTGGCGGTTCGGCGCGCACGAGACCAACGCCGCGCTGCGCTATTGCATCGACGAGCGTGACCCCGACTGGCCGGTCGCGCGCAAGATCGCCGCCGCCGTCGCCGCCGCGTTGCTGCTGCAGCCGAAGGAATACCTGATCGGCAATGATCCGCGAACCGACGACATGTCGGGCGAGGATCTCGACGACACCTACCGGATGCTGATCCAGCATTGCGACGTGTTCTTCGGCTTCAAGCTGGTGCCGGACGCCTACCCGCAATGGGTCACCATCACGCGGCCATATTATCGCAGCACGTATGTCTACGTGGCTGCCGATCCCGCCTGGAAGTCGCTCGGCGACATGCCGACCACGCGGGCGATCGGCGCCACCATCGGCACCTGCGCGGACATGCGGCTGTCGCAGTATCTCCTTGCGGTCAGCGCCGACAAGCGTTGGGACAAGTATCCGATGGCATCCGACGAGGCGGCGGTGCGCGCGGTGCTGAGCGGGACGACGGGGGCGGCGCTGGTGTGGGCGCCTGCGCTCTGGGCGCTGCGCAAGGCCGATGCCGCCATCGCGAAATTGCCGGAGATGGCGCCCAGCCCGCTGCCGGTCTCGACCGCCGATGTCGGCGCCATTCTGCTGAGCCGGCAGGCGTTCCTGCGCACCAGCCTCGACCAGGCGATCGCCTCGCTGACTGCGGACGGCACCATCGCCACCATCCTGAAGGACGAGAAATTCCCCGGCGAACCGGTGCCGTGATCACCGCTCGATGACGCCAAGCCCGGCAATCGAGGTCGCTGCCGTCAGCAAGCGCTACGGCCGTACACTTGCGTTGGACGACATCAGCTTCGATGTACGGCGGCAAGAGCTGTTCGCGCTGCTCGGGCCCAACGGCGCCGGCAAGACCACCCTGCTGCATATCCTCTGCACCATCCTGCAGCCCGACAGCGGCACCGTGCACATCGGCGGGCTCGACGTCATCGCACAGCCCACGCGGGCGCGCCGCGACGTCGGTGTGGTGTTTCAGGATCCGAGCCTCGACGACCGCCTGACCGTGCATGAGAACCTGAATTTTCACGGCCTGGTCTATGGCGTTCCGCTCAGACAGCGGCGGCAGCGGATCGAGGAGATGCTCGGCGCTGGTGGAACTGACGGAGTGGCGGGAGCGGCTGGTGCGGACATTGTCGTCGGGCATGAAGCGCCGGGTCGAGATCGCCCGCGCGCTGATCCACGACTCGCGCATCCTGTTCCTCGACGAACCGACCGTCGGGCTGGATGCGCAGTCGCGCGAGCGGATCTGGCAGTATGTCGGGCGCCTGCGCAGCCAGCGCGAGCTGACCGTCGTGGTCACCACGCACTACATCGAGGAGGTCGAGGCGTGCGATCGGGTCTGCGTCATCGACGCGCGGCAAGATCCTCGCGATCGACACGCCGGCCGCACTGAAGCTTGCGCACGGCCAGCAGCTCCTGCGGGTGGTGCCGCGCGAGGACGCGACCGCCGCCGAGATCTTGGCGCGCCTATCCCGACACGACCGTCCGGCGCGACACGGAGATCATCGTCCAATCCGGACGGAGACGAATTCGCGGAAGCGTTCCTGTCACGTTACGGCAGCCGCATCCGTCGCCTGTCGGTCGAGGAGCCGAGCCTGGAAAGCGTTTTTCTCGCGCTGACCGGCCGCGAGATCCGCGACCAGGCGGCGGGCGCGCGCGAGCGCACTTTGGCGTTCGCCCGGCAGGGCGGGGAGCACACGCGATGAAGAGTGCAGCGGTGGTTCCGGACGATCGGCTCGGGCGGGCCATCCGCCTGCAGTGCGGCGGCCTCTATGCGATCTGGTTCCGCGAGGTGAAGCGTGCGGTGCGCGACCGTGGGCAGCTCATCGGTGGGGTGAGCCGGCCGCTGCTGTGGGTGCTGGTCATGGGCATCGGCCTCAATCCGTATTTCCGGGGCGAGATCTACGGCGAGGTGCGCTTCGTCGTGCCGTTACACCTATCTGCAGTTCATCTTCCCCGCCGTGATCGCGCTGAACATCATGTACACCTCGGTGCAATCGGCGGTGTCGGTGATCTGGGACCGCCAGTTCGGCTTTCTGCGCGAGGTGCTCGTATCGCCGCTGCCGCGCGCGACCATCCTGCTCGGCAAGGTGCTGGGCGGGGCAACGGTGGCGTTGTTCCACGGCTGCCTGGTGCTGGTGCTCGCCCAGTTCGCCGATCTGTCGCTGTCGGTGGGCGACATCGCCTGGGGCCTGCTGCTGATGGCGCTGCTCGCCATTCGGGCTGACCTCGCTCGGCGTCGTCATCGCCGGCCACATCCGCAGCTTCGAGGGGTTCGGCGTGTTCTCCAACGCCGTGATCCTGCCGCTGTATTTCACGTCGAGCTCGGTGTTCCCGCTCGATCCGTCGCTGACCGGCGCGCAGACCGCCGTGCTCTATCCGGAATGGCTGGTGATGCTGGTGCGGATCAATCCCATGACCTATGCGGTCGATGCGCTGCGCAGCGCCTTCATCCATTTCCATCAGTTCGAGCCGTGGATGGGACCTGCGGTGCTGGTCGGCATGGCGGTGGTGTTCTTCGCTCTGGCGCTGCGCGGCTTCGGCAGGGCCTGAACGCGCGATGGCGCTGTGGCTGCCGCAGCGGCGTGACGTTATTTACCTTTGCCGGCGTGTTCGGACTGCTCGGCGCGGTCTATCTGCTGCCGCCCGACACGTCGCTGCGCGAGGTGCGCGCGGCAGGAGCGCTGCGGGTGTGCGTGCCGCCATCCTATCCGCCGCTCGTCACCGGCGATCCGGCGACGCCCGGCATCGATGTCGAGCTGCTGCAGGCGATCGCGCGGGACCTCGGCGTACGCCTTGCGATCGTTGCAAACCCGATCATGGGCAGGGACTTCAATCCGCGGGCCTGGCGCATCACCCGGGCGCAGTGCGATGTGCTCGCCGGCGGCGTGGTCGGGTCCGCGACGACGCGCTCGTTCCTGGACACTACTCCCGCCTACGCGACGACCGGCTGGGCGTGGCTTTCCCCGCAACCGCAGACCGAACTTCAAGGTCGGCGAGTCGGCGTTCTGGTCGGGGTGTCCGGGCTCGACCGGGTCGCGCTGGCGGCTTGGTTGCGCGCCGCCAAGGCGCAGGTCACCGTCACGCTCGACGCGACTGAGTTGGTGCAGGGCCTGAAGGACGGCCGCTTCGATGTCGGTGTCACGGAACGCCTGCTGGCCACCGAACTGGCAGCCCCACTCGGCTGGTCAGTGGGCTGGATGCCGGCTGCGCTCGATCGCTACCAGGTCGTCCTGGGGCTGTGGAAGGGCGATCTGACATTGAAGCGTGCGATCGTGGCCGCGATGCAGCGCATGGAGCGCAGCGGTGCGATGGCGGCGATCATGGCACGCTACGTGCCGGACACATCACCCGTCCAGCACGACGCGCGCGATGACCGCCTCGGACGGGGCGAGTAGCCGCGCCACCACGCCGGTTGCAATCAGCAACGCGAGCAGCGCGACGAACCAGGGCTGGGTGCGGCGAAGCAGGTCCCGCTTTTGTGGCAGGATCGCCACAAGAAGATGCACGCCCGTCAGCGGCGGCACCGGCAGGAGATTGAACAGCGTGAAGGAGATCGACAGCTGCCCGACGATCTCCACAAAGATGAACCACGTCGACGCCGATGTATCCGGCAGCAAGTTCAGCACGATCGGCCGCATGAGCCGCAGCAGCACTGCGAGGCCAAGTGTCGCACATGACGCGGCGATGAGCACGGCCAGCAGTCCGGCCCGACCGGACCGCAGCCTGTCCGGATCCACCGCGACGGGGCGGATCCAGCCGACGGTGAACAGCACCATGAGCAGCCCGCCGATCGGATCGACATGCCGCAACGGGTTCAGCCCCAGCCGCTGATCGTGGCGCGGACCCGGATCGCCCATCGCGCAGGCCGTCGCGGCGACCGCAAATCCGTGCACCGAGGCGATCAACAGCACCGCAGCGATACGCAGCACGACCTGCTGCAGCGTCAGGTCGCCCATCGCACACCTAACGTTTGAGGTTCATGTGCTCCTGTGCCGCCGGGTCGGGTGGCAGCTCCGCCTGCGCGGCCTGGTAGCCGTTTCTTGCCAGCAGATACGCCGTCAGATCGGCGTAGGTCTGCGGGTTGAGCTTTCCGGGACGATCGGGCGGCATCTTCGTGCGCATATAGCCATACAGGGCGGCGACGCTGCCGTTGCCCCAGTGCCGGGCGAAATACTGGCCGATCAGCGGCGCCCCGCCGAATTCGCCGTTGTTCAGATCGGCGCCGTGGCAATCCTGGCAGTTGCGACGAAACGCGGCGCGGCCGCGATCTGCCTGCTCCTCGGTGAACGACGGCGGCGCCGATGCCTCTGCTGGCGCCGGAGCCGCAGGATTGGCCTGGCCGCGGAGTGCATACACCTGGGCGGCGGTCAACTTCGTGGCGCGGGCGGAAGCGATGTCGGCCGGGACGAAGGGCAGGAACCCGGCCGGCAGGGCCTTGTCATTGTCCCAGCTGTGCAGCACGTAGTCGAGCGCCGCGGCAAGCTGTTCGTCGCTCAGCGCCTCGCCCCATGCCGGCATCATGCCATTGAATGGTTTGCCGCTGACGGTGATCTGACCTTGCAGCCCATAGAGCACAAGGCGCACGAGATAGTCGCGGCCTCCCGGTTGCGCCAGAATTTCCGGCGCGTGGTGCGCCAGGGGAGGGAAGGCTTCCGGCACACCCTGGCCATTCGGCTGATGACAGATGCCGCAAGAGTTGGCGTAGGTCTGCGCGCCGATCGTCTGCCACTGGAAGGCGCCATCGTCCGCCGCAGCCGCGGTCTGCGCAAACAGCGCGAGGACGGCGGCGAGGCCAGCCCCGAAGCCAACCGACATCGATCCATTCATCATGATCGTCAAATCTGAACTCCGCCCACACCGATCAATAGGAACTGTCGGACCCGTGATTGTCCAGGTCTCGCGCGTGCAGTTCGTTGGGAGACGAGTCGCGCCAATCGCTCGTGGACTTGCCATGAAGCTCTGCTTGCGCATCCATTCGACTGGAACACGACCGGAGGTGGCTCCCGCATGATTGCGCCGCTGTCGTGATCGGGCGTGTCATCGAATGGGTGCAATCGCGCCCTCGATCGGGAGCACTTTGCCCGCGAAGCCGCGGATGGCATCGTTCGCGGCAAGTCCCCTCGCGCATCCGGCCACTGGGGGCCGGGGTGACTGTGCGCGTCGTCGCGCAGGTGCTGACCATGGGGGCAGGAACATGTTCACAATCGTCAGAAAGTTCACGCTCACACGTGGCTCGGCCGAGGAGGTTGCGCGACGAGTTCGGGACAGCTTCGTGCCGCTGTTGCGAGAGTTGCCAGGGTTCAGGGAATACTTCCTGTTTGATGGCGGGCCGGATGTGCTCATCAGCATCAGAGTGTTTGACAGCGCAGATGAAGCGCTTGTCTCCAACGAGATCGCGGCGACATGGATCAGGAACAACGTCCTGGAGTTCACGAAAGGGATGCCGGAGATCATGGCGGGCAATGTTTTGGTTACCGCCGTCAAGTAGCGGAATAGGCTGAGCGGACAGGCACCATGCATTGTCAAATGTTGCAATCGGGCTAACAAACTCACGAGCCCGGTGAACTTGCCCAGCCGCATTTCATGAGGCCATTGGTCCCGCCCCTGAAAGGTACCACGCCAAGCTTCGCCTATGCAGCGCGGTGCGACCAACAGCCTTCGGGCTGGCCCCTGAGCCAACGCCATTGGCAATGACCCGCCAGCAGCCAGGCTTGAGCAGTGACAATCAGTTTTGGCTTCAGGGCAACTTTCCGGCCTGCCGCATTGCATGGACGACGCTTGGCAATCGCGGTCGCTCAGTCCTGCCTGCTATCAAGACCCGCTGAACCAATTATACCCCTGATCTTCCCAATACCCGCCGGGATAGTCGTTCGTCACGAAGATCGCGGCGATATGCTTCGGGTTCTTGAAGCCCAGCTTCGTCGGCACCCGCAGCTTCATCGGGAACCCGTATTTCGCCGGCAACGGTGCGCCGGCGTAGTCCAGCGCCAGAATCGTCTGCGGGTGCAGTGCCGTCGCCATGTCGATGCTCGCGTAATAGCGATCGGCGCATTTGAAGCCGACATAGCGGGCGTGCAGATCGGCGCCGACGCGCTCCAGGAACCCGCGGAACGGCACGCCGCTCCATTCGCCGATGGCGCTCCATCCCTCGATGCAGATATGCCGCGTGATCTGCAATTCCTGCGGCAGCGTGCGCAGCTTGGCCAGGGTCCAACTCTGCTTGTCGGCGACCCGGCCGGACACCTCCAGCGCGTAGTCGTCGCCGTCGATCTCCGGCGCATCGTCCACCGGATAGAACGCGTTGAACGGGAACGGCGTCGTGATGGCGCTGGCCGGATAGGTCGGCGCCAGCTTGTTCGGGTCGAACAGCCAGGCCTGCACGCGGTCGTTCCAGCGCGACATCGCCCACAGCACCCTGTCCACCGCGTCGCCGTCCTGCAGGTTGCAGCCGGTGAGCAGGCTCAGCGCACCGAGCGACAGCCCGCCCCGGAGCACCAGCCGCCGCTCCAACCGTCGGAGTGCCGGGCGGTGTTCGTCCAGCCTGATCCGGGTCGCGCGTTTCATCCGGACTGTTCCACGCGCTCGGCCGGTCGCCTGACGCGGCCGGTGACCATGCCGGGCAGCGTGCGGGGCACCAGCATCACCAGCACCAGGTGCAGCAGGATGAAGCCGACGATGCCCGTCATGACGACGAAATGGACGCGCCGCGCGACCTCGTAGCCGCCGAGCAGCGCCGTCACCGCCTGCAACTGCACCGGCTTCCACAGCGCGAGCCCCGACACAACCGCCAGCATGCCCAATGTCAGCACGCCGACATAGGCCAGGCGCTGCACGGCGTTGTATTCGCCCACACGATGGTGCAGCCGGAACCGTGCGGCGTCGCGCGCATCGCGTAGGATCTCGCTCGGCCAGAGCGGCAGCATGGTGCGGCGGAAACGCCGGGAGATCAGGCCGTAGACGACATAGACGGCGCCGTTGCACACCAGCAGCCACATTGCCGCGAGATGCCAGGCGATCGCGCCACCCAGCCAGCCCCCCAACGTCGCCCAGGCCGGAAAGCGGAAGCCGAACAGCGGCGAGGCGTCGTAGATCATCCAGCCGCTCATGATCATGCAGACCATGGCGAACACGTTCACCCAGTGCGTCACCCGCACGATGAGCGGATGCACCGGAACGACGCGCCGCAGCGGCGCAGCCGAGACCACGCGGATCACATCGGTGGAACGAGGCCGTTCTTGCCGACCGAGACGCTGATGGCCGTCACCGTGCCGTCGGCGGCGCGCGTGCCGTTGACCAGCACATTCGCGCCCGGGGTCAGCGCGGTGCGATCGGTGATCTCATAGGTCACGATCGGCACATCGTCCGGCACCACCACGCGCTTCTCGCCGCCCTTGTAGGTGATGGTGATGGTGCGGCCTTGGGCGGCGACCAGGCTGCCCACGGTGCCGTTCGTCATGCTGCTGCCGGCGCCGAGGTCCCAGTCGCGGGTGCCTTCGCCCACGCCGCGCATGCTGGGCGGGAACACCTGCACCTCCAGCGCCTTCAGCGTGCCATCGGCCTGCGGCACGGCAGCGGTACCGACATAGCTGCCCTCCTTGATGTCGCCGACCTGGGCAACCATCAGCCACGTGATGCGCACATTGGCCGGCAGGCTGGCGCTCGCCTTGGTGCCGTTGCGCAGCGTGAGTTCGAGCGTGTCGCCCGAGACCGCGTCGATCTTGCCGCGCAGCCGTGCCGGGGTTCCGGTGGCCTGGGCGAATGCACCGCCGGCGAGGGACGTCCCGGCGAGAGCCAGAAGCATGCGTCTGTTCATCATCTGCTCGATCCTTTTGCATCAGGCGAGCCGCCGCATCGGTGGCTCCGCCAGCGTAGACGCGTGGGACGGCGCGACATTCCGGCGCGGCGCCCCACGGGCGGCACGGTCTAGAGCCCGGTCGTCAGCACCATGCGAAAGCGGGCCTCGCCGCTCATCATCCGCTCATAGGCTTCGGGCGCACGCTCGAGCGGCATGGTTTCGATCATCGGTCGGACGTCGGCCAGAACACTGAATTTCAGCGTATCTTCGGAGTCGATCGACGTACCGGAAGGCCATCCCTGGATCGAGCGCCGTGCCGAGATCAGCAGCAGCGGCGAAACCTCGATCGCATCCGGCGATGCGCCGATGACCATCAGCCTGCCGCCCTCGGCCAGTCCGCCGATTGCGGCCCCCATTGCCTTGGCGTTGGTCAGCGTGGCCAGGATCACGCGGGCGCCGCCCAATCCGGTGAGTTCGCCGGCCACGTCCTGGGTGTTGTTGTCGATGTAGTGATGGGCGCCCAGTTGCCGGGCGAGCGGCTCCTTGTCGGTTCCGCGCGCGATCGCAACCGTCCGATACCCCATCTTTGCGGCGAACTGCACGCCGAGATGGCCCAATCCGCCGATGCCAAGCACGGCGGCAAGATCCCCGGGTCTGGCACCGCTGTTTCGCAGGGCGTTGAACGTGGTTATGCCGGCGCACAACAGCGGCGCCGCCTCCGCTGCCGCCAGTTCATCCGGCACCGACGCCAGCGCCTCGAAGGGCACGATCGTGTAGTCGGCATAGCCGCCGTCATACGAGATCCCTGGGATCTGCCCGGTCGTGCAGGTAATGAAATCGCCTCGGCGACAGGACCGGCAATGGCCGCAATGCCCGCCATGCCAGCCGACCCCGACACGTTGACCCGGCCGCCAGTCGGGCACGTCCGCGCCGAGCGCATCCACCGTCCCGACAATCTCGTGTCCGGGGACGCGCGGGTACTGGATGGGGAACGCGCCGGTCTTGGTGAACAAATCACTGTGGCACACGCCGCAGGCCTGTATCCTGATCCGGACATGGCGCGCCGGCGGGGCCGGAATATCGCGCTCGACCAGTTCAAAGGAACCGTTGGCGCTGTTCACCTGCACTGCTCGCATGCGTGTCATCGGACCTCTCCGATAGGTGGAACCATCCTGGCCGGCACGATAGCGGAAGGTCGCATCAGCGTTTGGGCAACTGGACCGCGGTCGCGCCGAACGGCTCGGGGTCCTTGTCCTTGAGCGCCGGGTCATTGCGGTAGGCGAACTTGGCTTCGAGCACCCAGGCAGTGTCGCCCGCAACGGTCACGGCGGTGGGTGTGAACCTGAACCCGTCCTTGATCGTCTCGATGCTCGCCTTGTCGCCGTCGATGTTCACGATGTCGATCTTGCCGGAGCGGTTCTCGGCGAGAATGATGCTCCCGTCCGGGAGTGTCCGCATGCCGTCGGGGCCGGCGATCGGCTGCGAGAGTGCAAGCAGCGTCGCGGCGCCCGCAGTCCCGTCGGGCTTCACGTCGACCCGCACCAGTTGATTCTCGCGCACGTTGTTGAACAGCACCGCGCCATTGTTCAGCAGCGCAATGCCGTCGATGCCGACCCATTTCGCGTCAGCCCCCCAGACCGCGAGCGCGGTGGCGCCCGGCTTGAGGGCAAGGATGCGCCCGCCGCGCGTGTCGGTGGCGTAGGTTGTGCCGTCGCGCGCCACCGCGATGTCGTTGCAGAGGCCGCCGCCCGGGAACGGATAGCTGGCTTTCGGGGCGGCGGTCTTCAGGTCGAACGCCTTGAGCTCGGCGCTGGTGCCCTTCGGGTCGGTGTCGTTGGTGCACAGCCACAGCGTGTTCGCGGCATTGTCCGCCAACACGCCGAGCACTCGGCCGAGGCCGTTAGGTCCGGCGGCAATCCAAGGTGTCGCTTTTGTGGCACCGGGCGTGGCGCGATAGACGGTGCCGTGGTCCATGCTGCCGATGATGATCGTCCCATCAGCCGTCGAGGTCAGGCTTTCGGGGAAAACGTGCGTGTCGTCGATGATGAGCTGGGTCGGCTGCGCGAGCGCCACACCGGCGACGCCGACGAGACCCGCGAGAGCGGCGATCGGCAGTGCGCTGCAACGGATATGGTCGAATACCCTGACGTGTCCCTGCATGGATGCTCCCTCCTGAAAGCGGCGCCCTGGTCGACCGATCTTTGGCCGGCATTACCCAGTGGGCCGGGGTTTTCGGCAGCATGGTGTTCCGGTCGGCGGAACCGCACGGATATTGGGGAGTTCAGGCCACGTTGGCAAACTGCGCGCCTGGTCGATGTCACAAGAAATTCAATCGGTGCTGTCGGGGCGTCGGTCAACACATCGTCCTTCGGGCGGCGGTGCTGTGGGGAGGTGCAGAGCATGGACGCGCGCGAATTCGGTTCGGGCGCCGCTGGATATCTGCACAACCGGGCAAATCACCAAGTGCAAAGGACGACGGCGTGCAAAAAAACTCTCCGTTCCTGTGGTTCGATAGCCAGGCCGAAGAGGCGATGCACCTTTATGTCTCCATCTTCAGGAACTCCAAGGTCGTAGGCATCGCGCGCTATGGCGATGCCGGGCCGGGACCAAAAGGGAGCGTGATGACTGCCTCGTTCGAGCTTGATGGCCAGCGATTCACGGCCTTGAACGGTGGGCCGCAATTCAAATTCACCGAGGCCATCTCGTTCCTGGTCGACTGCGCGGATCAGGCCGAAGTGGACGAGCTGTGGGACAGGCTCTCCGAGGGGGGCGAAAAAGGGCCATGCGGGTGGCTCAAGGACAAGTTTGGCGTTTCATGGCAAATCATTCCGTCTGTGCTGATGCAACTGATCAACGATCCTGACCCTGACAAATCGCGACGGGTCATGGAGGCCATGCTTCAGATGAGCAAGATCGACGTCGCAAAACTGGAAAAGGCTCATGCGGGCTAGAGGGAATGTACACCTCGCCCGCTCGCGGGAGAGGTCGTCGCGCGCAGCGCGATGGGAGAGGGTGCATCAACAGTCATGTACGGTGGGGCGCACCCTCTCCTGCGTCGCTGCCGCGACAGGACCTCTCCCGCAGGCGGGCGAGGTGTAATTCGCGCGCCCCGGCGCTTCCAGTCAACCGAGCTTGCAGCAGCACAGTGCGGCGACCTCCCGTCCATGGCCCTGCTGCAGGAGCCGTCTAGCACGGCTGGCACAAGCCGAACGGATGCCGGTCCTCGCCTGAACCAGTAGGAACGCCGGGACATTCTTCCCTTGAACCGCGCCTGGCAGCATCGCAAACTCTGCCCGCCGCCACGGAACGGCGCGGACACACGAGCGGGACACCACGCGTGGGCATCCCGACCAGAGGAGCCGGATATGCTGAACGCAACGACCCTTCTGGCGGAGGAACTCGGCCAGCGACTGTCGAGCGTTTTCTTGCGCACGTTTGGTGGCAGCGAGCCGCAAATTGCCGCCCAGCTCGACGAAGCGGCCCGCCTCGTCATCGAACGGCTTGCCACCAGCGATGCCCTCTACCATAACGCCGAGCACACCGGATTGGTGACGCTGGTCGCCCAGGACATCCTGCGTGGGCTCCGAATGCGCCGGAATATTTCACCGGACGACTGGCTGCATTTCATTGTCGCGGCCCTGATGCACGACGTCGGCTATCTGCGCGGCGCCTGCGCCGAGGACCGCGGCGAACGGCAGGTCATCGATGCCGCAGGCAACTTCGTATTGCTGGCCCGTGGCGCCTCGGACGCATGTCTCGCTCCGTACCATGTTTTTCGATCGCAGGTCGTGACACGACACCGCTTCGCATCGCACCCAATGATCGACGGCGAGCGGATTGCACGTGCGATCGAGTTGACGCGCTTCCCCGTCCCGGACGATGACGACCATGCAGAAACCGACACCGAAGCCGGCCTGATGCGCGCCGCCGATCTGATCGGACAACTCGGAGACCCGCTCTACCCGCGGAAGCTCAATGCACTCTTTCACGAGTTCGCAGAAATCGGCATCAATGAGAAACTCGGCTATGCCAGTCCAGCCGACGTCGCCGAACGATATCCCAGCTTTTTCTGGAGCAAGGTGGAACCCTATATCGGCGACGCAATTCGTTACCTTGAATACACGATGGAGGGCCGGCAGTGGGTCGCGCAACTGTACAGCAATGTATTCGCCATCGAACATCATCGCCAAAATATGGGCCCCGAATTGCCGGGCAGCCGCTTGCCGAAGCGCTGATGGCCGCGTCCGTAGATGGACGCTGAAGGCTGACGCCGCCACCGCCGACCGGTCTCGTCATATCATGGGGCCAGCAATCTATCGATTACGTTTCATTCCTCCTGCGTGAGGTCCCGTGGGGTGCGGGAATCCCGAAGGCCATGACCGTGCGCACGGCGGCGACCCCGCAGCGGTCGTTGAGCGGGCGGTGCCAGAAGAGCCAGGCTCTGTCAGCATCGGGAAACGCCTCTGCTTACCTTGTCTTGATTGTATTGTCGGAACGCTTGCGATCCAATTGAACAGGAGACAGAGTCTCAATATCAATGCTTGCATTCACGGGAATGTGAGCCTATACATCACAGTCACGTGAGCGCTCTGCCTGCCTTAAGGAAGTGGAATTTTCCGATGGAAATGCTGCGGATCACCCCCATCCCACCGACGGGTCTTTCCTTCGATATCTCCGACCTCATTCTCCTGCAGGGCTGGGCGGAGTTTCATGACGTCCGGATGGTCGTCGAGCTGGACCATTGGGTGGAGGGCGAGGAATACGAGGAGGTCGTGGGGTTCTATACCAAGGACAGCCCGCTCAGGCGGTGGATCCTCTGGCGCTCCGCCAGCGAGGTCGTCGTTCAGCCGCTGATCGGCCGCGCCAGGCGCTTCTGCTCGGTCGCCGAGGCTCTGGAGAGCCTGATGGGGGCCTCAGCCTGACCGTCAGGGGAAGGCATCAACCAATTTCAGGTCGAGCGCGACAACCAGTCCGAACCTTGCCATGCGGAACGCCTGGAAACGGCTGACGCGCATGGCGACGGTCATCGCGCGGTCCTTGTCCAATTGCTCGGCTGCGCCGCCGGTGTGGTCTCCAGAACAACCCACATGCTGGCCGCGATAGTAAGGAAGCGCTTACCAAGCAGGATCTATGATGTCCGCCGACGCGCACGTCGGGGTCATCATGTCCAAGCCTGGGAATTCCGCACTGAATGACGCGTTGCAACCATGACTGCCATCCGCGCACTCGTGGGAGACATCGCGGACGGCCGAGGCGCTGCGGGCCATCGAGGTCCCGTTCTGTCTTGACGATTTCGGGGCGGGCGCCGCGGACATGCGTCTGCTGCGGGCACTTCCCGCCGACCTGGTCAAGCTGGACGGGTCGTATGTGCCAGGTGTGGCGCGCAATGGGCGCGAGCGTGGCTTCGTCGCCGGCATGATCGATATTGCGCACGCTGTGAAGGCCGCGGTCGTTGCCGAGCAGATCGTGACCGAGGTCGAAGCGGACGCGCTGCTGGCAATGGGCGTCACCTACGGGCAGGGATGGCTGTTTGGCCGCCCTGCCCCCCTGCCGGCCTGCAGCCCGAGGCGCTCTACCGTTGGGCGGTTAACCAACGCGCGCCGCCGCGGCAAGGTGCAGGAGGCCTGGGAATAGGCTCTGGCAGGCTGCGGAAGAAACGGCCGGTTTGCTGGTTTGTCACGTAACAAAGGTAAGGCCAGGGGCTCTGCCTCTGCACCCCGCCAAGGACAAGTCCTTGGAACCTTTTACTTTGACTCATGGGGGTCTGGGGCCTCAGGCCCCAGCGGGTCCAGAGCCTGCCCCGGGCTTGACCCGGGGGCGGAGCCCTGGCCTTCCTTTCTCCGCAGCCTGTTAGAACTTCCGCGCTGGCCGATAGTTTTGCGACCATGTGTGTCGCGGCGATGTGTGGGTTCGCTCAGGTGACGCGTGTCCGAAGTTTAATGCCAATCGGCACCGTTCGCCTTGGTTCAACCACACGGGCATCGCCGCCGCGACACAATGGAGTGTTGTTCTGCCTGCAGCCGGAGCATCGATATCCCTCCGGTGTATAGGAGCAGAACTATGAAGCGACTTTTGACACTTGCGACCACCGGCTTGTTTGCGACCGGCCTGGCCGTGCTTCCCGTGACCGTCTTCGCTCAGCCCAATTCAACAGCGGGTACCGATGCGAAGACGAGCACCTCGTCCCACAGCGTGACAAACGATACGAAGGTTGCGCCCGGCAACAAGGACAGCGGTGCGACGAAGGACTCCGCCAAGGTCACCACTCCGAAGCTCAGCACGGCTCCGACGTCCGGGACGGCGAAGCCCACGGGCAGCCACGACAAGGGCGCCTGAGCGGCAATTCACCACAGGGCGCGGCGCATTTGCGTGCCGCGCCCGACTGGTTCCATTCAGTGATGCTGCCAGCCGCGATATGCAATGGCCGCAAGCGTCACCCGGCTTGCAGCGAATCGCCACTCTGGTCTTCGGTTTCTTCCGCGCCCAACTGGGCATCCGCGTAAATATCCGCCAGCCGAATCTCGACTTCGATCTCCGGCATGCGCAACAGGTCACCCGCCGTGAGTACCCGCGCGTTCCAATCCGGCCCCTGACGCACGAAGACAGTCGCAGCTATACTGTCCTGCTCAAGAATGACGTAGCGCTGGATTGACTCCGTTGCCTGGTATTCCCGCAGCTTCTCGATTCGATCGGTGCGTGACGTACCGGACTGAGAATCTCGAAAACCACAACTGCGTTCTTGATCACGGTCGTGTCCGGCGGAACCGGCATGCAATATACAAAGGCGTCCGGATAGCGGATGCGCCCCATGACTTCGATTTTCATGGTGGGTCCGCGCACACGGCAGGGTTTGCCGCGCAGATGTTCCCGCAGCAGCGCGCGCAAGGTGCCGCCGATGGCTTCGTGCGCGTCCGTTCCGCCCGTCATCGCGACGGGTTCGAAACCGTCGAATTCGTGGCGCAACTCCTGTTGTTCCTCCCAGACGAGGAACTGCTCGATGCTCATCGGCTTGCGGAGTGCGACATTCATGTGAGGCAGCCTAGCACGAAATCATCTGTGGGAACTCCTCCACAGGAGGTAAACGTCCGCCGAATGCGCTATTCCGCCGCCTGAGCATAGGACTCCAACGGCGCGCAGGTGCAGACCAGATTCCGGTCGCCATAGACGTTGTCCACCCGTTTGACCGGTGGCCAGTATTTCGCCGCCGCCACCCATGCCAGCGGAAATGCCGCCTGCTGGCGTGAATACGCGTGTGTCCATACATCCGCCATGACCTCACGCGCGGAGTGGGGTGCGTGCTTCAGCGGATTGTCCACCTTGTCCAACCTGCCCGCGGTAATCGCCGCGATCTCTGCGCGGATCGCGATCATCGCATCGCAGAACCGATCGATCTCTGCCTTGCTCTCGCTCTCGGTCGGCTCGATCATCAGCGTTCCCGCCACCGGCCAGGACATGGTCGGCGCGTGGAAGCCGAAATCGATCAGGCGCTTGGCAATGTCCTCGACCATTACGCCCGCCTCCGCCTGGAAGCCGCGGCAGTCGATGATGCATTCATGCGCCACCATGCCCTCGGGACCGGCGTACAGCACCGGATAATGCCCGCGCAGCCGACCGGCGATGTAGTTCGCGTTCAGGATCGCCACCTCGGTGGCGCGCTTCAGCCCCGCGGCGCCCATCATGCGGATATACGCGTACGAGATCGGCAGGATCATCGCGCTGCCGAATGGCGCGGCTGCGACCGGGCCGAAACCGCCCGCCGGACCGGCATCGGCGCGCAGCGGATGGTTCGGCAGATAGGGCGCGAGATGCGCCGCGACGCCGATCGGCCCGACACCGGGTCCGCCGCCGCCGTGCGGGATGCAGAACGTCTTGTGCAGGTTGAGGTGGCATACATCGGCGCCGATCGCCGCCGGACTGGTCAGCCCGACCTGTGCGTTGAGGTTGGCGCCGTCCATGTACACCTGGCCGCCTCGCGCATGCACGGCGTCGCAGATCTCGCGTATCGCCGCCTCGAACACGCCGTGCGTGCTTGGATACGTCACCATCAGCGCGGCGAGACGCCCGGCATGCTTGTCCGTCTTTGCGTGCAGATCGGTCAGGTCGATATTGCCGTCGCGATCGCAACCGACCACCACCACCCGTAAGCCGGCCATCGCAGCGCTTGCCGGATTGGTGCCGTGCGCGCTGGACGGGATCAGGCAGATGTCGCGATGGCCTTCGCCCCGTGCCTTGTGATAGGCGCGGATCGCCAGCAGCCCGGAATACTCGCCCTGCGAGCCGGCGTTCGGCTGCAGCGTGACGGCGGCGAAGCCGGTGATCGCCTTCAGCCAGTCCGCAAGTCGTTCGATCAGTTCGGCGTAGCCTTGCGTCTGTTCGGGGGGCGCGAAGGGGTGGATCTCGGTGAAGCCGGGAAGGGTGATCGGGATCATCTCGGCCGAAGCGTTCAGCTTCATCGTGCAGGAACCCAGCGGAATCATGCTGCGGTTCAGCGCGATGTCCTTGTCCTCCAGGCGCTTGAGGTAGCGCAGCATCTCGTGCTCGGCATGGTGCTGGGTGAATACTGTCTGTTCGAGGAATGGCGTGTTTCGCAGGAGTTCCGCTGGGATGGAGGCCGGGGCGCGCCATTCATGGGCGGCGAAACCCTCTCCCGTCGCGCTGCGCGCTTTGACCTCTCCCGCAAGCGGGAGAGGTGTGCTTAGTACCGCGGCCAATCGGGTGAGCTCGTCGCGCGTCACCGTCTCGTCCAGCGCGATGCCGACGCACGTGTCGCTGATCCGGCGCAGGTTGAAGCCCTGCAGCAGCGCGGCCTGCATCAGCGCGTCCGCGCCCGCGGTCTCCAGCGCGATCGTGTCGAAGTACGCGTCGTGCAGCAGGCGATGCCCGCCGCGCCGCGCCGCATCGGCAAGCAGCCGCGTCTGCAGGTTCACCCGGCGCGCGATGCGCTTCAGTCCCTCCGGCCCGTGCCACACCGCGTAGCAGCCCGCAATCACCGCCAGCAGCACCTGTGAGGTGCAGATGTTCGACGTCGCCTTCTCGCGCCTGATGTGCTGCTCGCGCGTCTGCAGCGCGAGGCGCATCGCCGGCTCCCCGGCCGCATCGAGCGAAACGCCGACCAGCCGTCCAGGCATGTGCCGCTTGTAGGCGTCGCGCGTGGCCATATACCCGGCATGCGGGCCGCCGAAGCCCATCGGCACGCCGAAGCGCTGCGACGATCCGACCACGACATCGGCGCCCATCTCGCCAGGCGGGGTCAGCAGCGCAAGCGACAGGGGATCGGCGCACACGATCACCAGCGCATCGACCTCATGCGCCGCCCCGATCTCCGGCGAGAGTTCGCGCACCGCCCCGGTCGTGCCGGGATATTGCAGCATCAGCGCGAACGGCTGCGCCGCGCCGATCGCCGCCACATCGCCAGGCGCCACATCGACGATCCGGATGCCGATCGGGCGTGCGCGCGTCGCCAGCACGGCACGGGTCTGCGGATGCAGATCGGTCGCCACCGCCAGCACGTCCGCCTTCGTCCGGCTGATGGAGTGCGCCATCGCCATGGCCTCGGCCGCGGCGGTGGCCTCATCCAGCAGCGAGGCGTTGGCGATCTCCATCGCCGTGAGCTCGCAGATCATCGTCTGGAAATTCAGCAGCGCCTCCAGCCGCCCCTGGGCGATCTCCGCCTGGTACGGCGTGTAGGCGGTGTACCACCCCGGGTTCTCCAGCACATTCCGGAGAATCACCGGCGGGGTGTGCGTCCCGTGATAGCCCATGCCGATCAGCGACTTCTTCAGCACGTTCTTTGCAGCCAGCGTGCGCAACTCGGCAATCACGGCGGCCTCGTCGATCGGCGGCGGCAGGTCCAGCGGCTGGTTCGTGCGGATCGCCGGAGGCACCGTCTTCGCTGCAAGCTCATCGAGCGTCGCGGCGCCGAGCGCGTGCAGCATCGCGGCGATGTCCGACTCCGAGGGACCGATATGACGCGAAACGAACCCGTCGGCCGCCTCGAGCGCGGCAAGCTCTGCAAGTGCGTCCATCAGTCGAGCGACTCCACGTATTCGCTGTAGGCGGCCTCGTCCAGCAGCGCCTCGAACGCATCGGTGTCGTCGATCTCGACACGGAAGAACCAGCCCTCCCCCTCGGCTTCCGTGTTCACCAGCGACGGGTCGTCGACGATCGCCTGGTTGACCTCAACGACCTTGCCTGCGAGCGGGGCATAAACATCGGACGCGGCCTTGACGCTTTCCACCACGCCGCAGGCCTCATCGGCTGCCACGTCGCGGCCGATCTCGGGCAGCTCGACGAACACCACGTCGCCGAGCGCCTCCTGCGCGTAGTCGGTGATGCCGACGGTGGCGATGTCGCCATCCAGGCGCACCCATTCGTGTTCCTTGGTGTAGCGGAGATCGGAGGGCGGTTTTGCCATTGGGGCGAATCCTCTCAGCGGGCGTATCGATGGGGGACGAAAGGCATCGGCACGACACGTGCGGGCAGGAGTTTGCCCCGGACGATCAGCTGCAGGGCGGCGCCATCGGCAGCCAGGTCCTTGCGCACATAGCCCATGGCGATCGGTGCGCTCAGCGTGGGCGAGAAGCCGCCTGAGGTGATGGTTCCGGCCGCGGTGCCGTCGCTGGCGACGATGTCGGTCTGCGCGCGGGCCGGGGCGCGGCCGTCCGGGCGGATGCCGACGCGGTGGCGGTGCGCGCCATGCTCGAACTGGTCGCGGATGGCGGCGGCGCCGGGGAAGTCCCACGCGGCGCGGCGGCGCTTGCCGATCACCCAGGTGAGGCCGGCCTCCACCGGGGTGGTAAGCTCATCGATGTCGTTGCCGTAGAGGCAGAGACCCGCCTCCAGCCGGAGCGAATCGCGTGCGCCGAGCCCGGCCGGCGCCACCTCGGGTTCCGCCACCAGGCGCTGCGCCAGCGCCTCGGCGCGGTCGGCGGGGACCGAGATCTCGAACCCATCCTCGCCCGTATAGCCCGAGCGCGAGACCAGACACGGGATGCCAGCCAGCGTGACGGCGGCGACGCCCATGAATGGTAGCCGGGCGGCGTCCGGGCCGATCCGAGCGATCACGGCGGCGGCGGCGGGGCCCTGCAGGGCAAGCAGGGCGCGGTCGTCGTGCGGATGAAGCTGCACCCCGGCCGGCAGGTTGGCGGCTATATGGGTGAAGTCGTCGTCCTTGCGGCTGGCGTTCACCACCAGGAACAGCCGCTCCTCGCCGATATTCGCCACCATCAGGTCGTCGATGATGCCGCCCGCCTCGTTGGTGAGCAGCGTGTAGCGCTGCCGCCCAGGCTTCAGACCGAGCAGGTCGCCGGGCACAAGGCGTTCCAGCGCGGCCGCGGCAGCAGCACCGGTCAGCGTCGCCTGCCCCATGTGCGAGACGTCGAACAGCGCCGCCTTGGCGCGGCAGTGCAGGTGCTCGGCCAGCACGCCCTGGTACTGCACCGGCATGGCATAGCCGGCGAACGGCACCATCCGGGCACCCTGCGCGCGGTGCCAGGAATCCAGGGGTGTCGTCTTCAGCGGTGTGGGGGCAGGGTCATCCGGCAGTGCATTCTCGATCAATGGTCCGCTCCACAGACAAGGTCACAGGCCGGCCACGTGCCGGTTCCGATGACCCCCCTCTGTCGGGCGACCTGAGAGATTCAAAGCGCCCCGATGCTGCTGCTGCCCTGGGTGCTTCTTACTCCGTCGGTGCGGCGGGCGGATGGGCTGCCTGCCGGCTTTCCAGAGATCCCTGATCCCAGCGCGGTCCCTGTTGCCTGAGCGTTTCCGGGGGCCGGTTGCGCCTTCGGCGGCGGAGGCTTTCCCTCCGCTCTCTCCCGCGCCGGGTGGCTGGGACGCGACGAACATGCAGGAAACCGAGTCAGGAAACAATGACGGATACGCAGAGGTGAAGGGCATGCTCACCTGCCGCCACCAGGAAGAAATCGGATGACAAAGATGCATGGCTCCTCTACGCTTGCCGCAATTCTCCGAAGCGAGCGATCTTACAGGGAGGAAGGCAGCCATGCCTGCACTCTCACGGCAAAGCGTGCCGCGGAGTGGCGATCGCTCCGATCCGCATCTGACCCGACGATCTTTGCTTGGGCTCGCCGCCCTTGGCGTCACGACCGCACCGGCACCGATGGCGTTTGCCGCGCCGCAGGGACAATTGACCTACGGGGTGCACGTGTCGCTTGCGCCTGCGTGGTTCGACCCGGGGGAGTCCGCCGGACTCGGCACACCTTACATGCTCCATTATGCACTGCACGACGCACTGCTGAAGGCGATGCCGGGCAATAATCAGGCGCCGAGCCTTGCCGAGTCGTTGTCGGCGTCGGAGGACGGCCAGACCTACGAGTTCGTCTTGCGCCAGGGCGCCACCTTCCACAACGGCGATCATGTCACATCGGACGATGTGAAGTTCTCCTTCGAGCGCTATCGCGGCGCCAGCCAAAGTCTGCTGAAGCAGCGTGTCGCGGCGGTCGAGACGCCGGATGCGCAGCACGTCCGGTTCAGGCTGACGCAACCATGGCCCGACTTCCTCACCTTCTATGCCGGCGTCAGCGGTGCCGCCTGGATTGTGCCGCGCAAATACCTGACCCGCGTCGGCGACGACGGCTTCAAGAAGGCGCCGATTGGTGCGGGTCCCTATCGCTTCGTCGCGTTCACCCCTGGCGTGGAACTGGTGCTGGAGGCGTTCGAGCCGGTACTGGCGCAACCCGCCGCGGATCAAGCGCCTGGTGCTGAAGGTGATCCCCGAGGAGGCCACGCGGCTGGCCGCGCTGAGGCGGGGTGAGATCGATATTGCCTATTCGATCCGGGGAGAGCTTGCCGGCGAGTTGCTGCAGACGCCGGGACTGAGCCTCAAGCCGGTGGTCGTCCAGGGCGTCGCCAGCGTTTATTTCGTTGATCAATGGGATCCGAATTCGCCCTGGCACGATGTGCGCGTGCGGCGCGCCGCCAATCTTGCGATCGACCGCAAGATGATCAGTGACGCGCTGACCAGGGGGTATTCGCGCGTCACCGGCAATCCCCTTGTCCCCGATATGTTCGAGTTCTACTGGCAACCACCGGCACCGGTATACGACCCCGCCCGGGCGCGACACTTGCTCGCCGAGGCGGGCCATTCCAATGGCTTCGATGCCGGCTCCTACAACTGCGACTCCTCTTACGCCAATCTCGGCGAGGCGGTGGTCAACAACCTGAGTGAGGTCGGAATCCGGAGCAAGCTGCGCCCCATCGAGCGGGCTGCCTTCTTCAAGGCTTTTGCCGAGAAGGCGTTCAAGAACCTCGTTCAGGCCGGGGCCGGCGGATTCGGCAATGCGGCGACGCGGCTGGAGAGTCATGCGGTCCGGGGCGGCACGTTCGCCCACGGCAACTATCCGGATCTCGACGCGCTGTTCCAGCAGCAGGCGGGGGAGCTTGACTACAAGCGCCGCACGGCGATCCTGCACCGGATGCAGCAGATCGTGAACGAGCGAGCGATCTACGCGCCGATCTGGCAGCTCGGCTTCCTCAGCGGCGTGGGTCCGCGTGTCGCCGAGTCGAGTTTCGGACGCATTCCAGGGTACGCCTACACCGCACCATACGAAGAGCTGGCGCTTAACGGAACCTGAAGGGTTTCGCTCACGCCATACGATGGAGCATCCACTCCGTCCGACCTTGCCCCGCGGTTCGGAGAAGATCGGCATTGCTACCCGGCCCTTGATGCTAGCATAATTGCTAGCAGACAGGACGGTGACCCATGGCGACACTTCTCGTACGCGATCTGGACGATGACCTGGTGCGGCTGTTGAAGCAGCGGGCCAGAGGCCATGCGCGATCGGCCGAAGCAGAGCATCGTGCCATCCTGGAAGCCGCGCTGCGGCCCGGTGGTGAGAACTTCGCCGTGCGCGCCAGGCGCCTGCAGGACGAGACGCGTGGAAACGTGCATACCGACAGCGCCTTGCTGATCCGCTCGGACCGCGACCGCCGTGGGGCCGATGGCGACGGCCTCGCGTAGCGCAGGGGCAAGCGTCGTCGTCGACGCGTCGGTGGCCGTAAAGTGGGTGGTCGCCGAGAACGACGCCGAGGCAGCTTTGCGATTGTTGGAGAGCAACCTCAGCCTGTTTGCCCCGGCGCATTGGCCGGCCGAAGCCGCGAATGCTCTCTGGGCGGCATGCCGGCGTGGTGAACTCAGCGAGCAGCAGGCCCACGAGCGTGTGATCGCACTGGCCGAGGCCCCGGTCGCCACAGCGCCGCTTGCTCCGCTTGCCGCTGCCGCAATGACCATCGCGCTCCGGCTGGGCGTCTCGGTCTACGACGCGCTCTACCTGGCACTGGCGGAACAGCAGGACGCGGCGCTCGTTACCGCCGACCGGCGCCTGTTCGAGGCGGCTCGGCGCGACAAGCAGCTTCGCGGCAGGATGCGCTGGATCGCCGATGCCTGATCAGAACTGGTAGTCCAGTGTCCAGGCCGATTGGTTCGGCCTGGGCGGCTCGCAGACGATCGGCACGGCGTTCGGCGTGCGGATGTTCGGCTCGATCCCCATCGCCGCGCGTAACGCGCGGAACAGCGCGCCGTGCGCGACCACCAGCACCGCGGGCGGCAGTGCGATCGCCCGGTCGATCGCGGCCACCGCGCGCCGCCGCAGCGCCGGAAAAGTCTCGGCGCCCTCGGGCGTGAAGCGGCCGGCCACCCAGTCGGCGAACCACCCGCTCATCGCCTGGCCTTCCTGCACGCCGAACGACACCTCGCGCAGGTCCGGATCGATGGCGACCGGCAGGCCGAGCGCCTCACTGGCGATCTCGGCGGTGACACGTGCCCGCGACAGCGGCGAGGCGACGATCGTGGCGATGCCGCGATTGCGCAACCTCGCAGCCGCCGACCGGGCCTGGGCGAGCCCGGTCGCGTTCAGCGGGATGTCGACATTGCCCTGGGAGATGCCGCGGGCGTTCCAGTCGGTCTCGCCGTGACGCAGGAACCAGAACGGGATGCGTGCAAGCGTGGCCTCCTGGAACGCCCCATCCACCTCAGTTCAGGCCTTCCTGCTGCATCACGCGGGCGACCGCGGGGCGCGCCAGCATGCGGTTGAGATGCGCCTCGCAGTTGGGCGGCAGCTTCATGCCCATGCGCTTGCCGCCCCAGAACTCGACATAGAACAGCGCGGAGTCGGCGATCGAGAACGTACCGGCCACGTAATCCTTGCCGGCCAGCGCCTTGTCGAGCACGGCAAAACCTTTCTCGACGATTTCCTTGCCGCGCTCCTTCACCTTGTCCTCGTCCGCCGGATTGGGCGTATAGTTCGACGCACGGAACAGCCGGGAAAAACCCTGCATGTGGATCGTGGCGACCGCGTAGTCGAGCGCCTCGATGCCGCGCGTCTGGGCTTCCACATCGTCCGGCAGCAGCTTCTTCTCTGGATTGGTGCGTGCGAGCCAGAAGGCGATAGCGGGATACTCGGTCAGCACCGAGCCATCGTCGCGCACCAAGGTCGGCACCTTCGACTTCGGATTGACCGCGGTGAAGTCCGGCTTGAACTGCGCGCCCTCGCGCAGGTTCACCAGTTGCGCCTCGTACGGCTTGCCGATCTCCTCGAGCAGCACGTGGATGCCGACCGAGCATGCGCCCGGCGAATACATCAGCTTCATAACTCTTCTCCCTCCGTGGTTGCGAACCCCCCGTCACGCACCGATGCGCGGACGGTCGAGACCGAGGTTCTCGCGCAATGTGGTGCCGCGATAGTCGTTGTGAAACAGGCCGCGGCGTTGCAGTTCGGGGACGACGTGGCGGACGAACTCCTCATAGCCGCCCGGCACGTGCGACGCCGCAACCACATAGCCGTCGCAGGCGCGGCCGGCAAACCATTCCTCCATCCCGTCCGCGACATCCTTCGCGGTGCCGACGAATCGCGGATGGTCATGGAACGTTCCGCGATGGCTGATCTCCATGAAGTCGCGCGTCGTCGGGTTGCGCTTGCCGAGCAGACGGAACACGCGGTCGCGCAGTCCCTGCACGCCGGTCCAGCTCATGATCTCGTCCTCGGTCCATGGTTCGTCGATCGGCTTTGCGGACAGATCGACGTTCAGCACTTCCGACAGCAGCGACAGGCTGTCGATCTCCTTCGGCAGGCGGTCGATCGTTGCGGCCTTGTCCTCCGCCTCGGCGCGCGTCTCGCCGACCACAGTGTATATGCCGGCCGCGACGAACACCTTCTCCGGGTCGCGTCCCGCATCGGCGATCTGCTGCTTGAATGCCGCATAGTCGGCCTTCGCGTTCTCCAGCGTATGGTAGTTGACAAAGACCAGCTCAGCCCAGCGCGCCGCGAAGCGACGCCCGCGCCCGCTCTGCCCGGCCTGGATCAGCACAGGACGTCCCTGCGCCGAACGCGGCACGGTGAACGGTCCGCGCGAGCGAAAATATTGTCCCACGTGATCCAGGCGCCGCACCTTGTCCGGATGGGCGAACAGGCCAGTCGTCTTGTCGATCACGATCGCATCGTCGTCCCAGGAATCCCAGTGCCCTGTTACGACTTTCAGGAATTCGTCGGCGCGATCGTAGCGCTGGTCGTGCTCGCCGTGCGACGCATGCCCCATGTTCAGCGCCTCGCCGTCGTTCATCGACGTGACGATGTTCCAGGCGGCGCGGCCATCGGTCATCAGGTCGAGCGTGGCGTAGACGCGCGCGACGTGGAACGGCTCGTAGTACGTAGTGGAATACGTCGCGCCCAGCCCGAGCCGTTCGGTCGCCATGCCCATCACGGTAAGGATGGTCAGCGGGTCCATCTTCACGCAGCGTATGCCGTTGGCGACGGTGTGCGCATGGTCGCCGCCGTAGCGATCCGGCATCGCCAGCCGATCGTCGAAGAAGCCGACATGGAACTTGCCGGCTTCAAGCACGCGGGCGATGTGACGGTAGTAGTCGGCGGTCATGAATGCGGGCGAAGCCTCCGGATGACGCCAGGAGCCGACGAAGTTTGTGCAGTTCTGGGCTTGCAGGAAGGCCACGAGAGTCATCTGGCGCATCGCTTCTCCTTGCGTGGTGGCGCGTCGCCACGGACTTTCCCTACCATGCTCCGACCGTGCTGCCCACGCCGGTGCCGGGTCGGGCTCTGCCCTGGCTTGGCGCGCTGTTAGGGATAATGTTATATCTTCTGGCATATTTGGATAGAGTTGACGGTGGGCTGGCAGGATCAGGGACGGCAGGAACACGGGTGGTTCGGCAATGGCACCGCCCCCAAACAGCCCGATCACGGCGACGATGCGGGCGGTGGTGGCACAATCGGTGGTGGCGGTCGCGGTGGTTCGGTGTTCGCCCCCAATGCCCTGGACCGGAGGATCGAGGCAGTTGCTCGTGGCGCGATTGGAGCAATGCCGGCGGCATCGCGAAGGCAAGCGGAAGGTCTGACCGACGCGCGTGGCGTGGCGGCACTGAAGACCGCCATGACGGCCTGGATCGACAGTGCCAAACTCGGCTCGGTGGATTTCGCCGACCGGTTCTTTGGCCGCGAGCCTGGCGATCCCATCGTTGTGAGGCTGCGAGAGGCCGCCCGCCTGGCCGCGACGGCCCAGAGCTAAGCCGAACTCGGCGCCGCGGCTAGTGCGCTCGGGGCTGCCATGTTTGGTGTGGGCCTGAATCGGTGGCAACGCTTCCTTGCCGCCGCGGGGGATCGCGCCCGCGATCCGGCGACGGTGGCGGCGATCCAGAACAGTCGACGGCCGCCAGAAACTGGCGGCGGCGGCGGCATTACAATCGGCAGCGACCGCAGTACAATTGGCAGCGACCGCAGTACAATTCTGTCTGACGCCAGGCAGCCTGGGATCGGGCGGCGCCCTCAGCGGAAATCCAAGAGGCGGAGCCTCTTGGTGGGGCTCGGGGCAAAGTCCCGATCCAGCCTGACACAAGCGGTCATCCTGGCGGTATTTGCTGCTATTCGCTACACAAGCCCGATGCTCGCATCGGGACCCCGGCCCGGCCAGATGGCACTGCTGGCGTTGCGTCGCGCTGCAACCGGCTGGCTCGCACAACTGCGGCAGGTCCTGTCGTTCCGACCTGCGCTCGGCATCCCGAGACGCATGTCATCGGAGGAGTGGGCGCTTGCCGGCAACGCGCTCGCCGGTAGCTGCCCGGTATGTGGCACGCGGCGGGTTTTGTTTCGCGATTTCACCGAAAACCTGCGGGAGTCGGGCGCCTGCTCAGAGTGTGGGGCTTCAAATCGCCAGCGGCAGATGGCATTCGTGCTGCGCACAAGCCTGGGGCTTGCACCGACCGGTCGTTTCACTTTTCCGGAGATCTGCCGGATCTACAACGCGGAGGCGAACGGACCATTGCACCGGGCGCTGGAGGATGCCCCTGACTACATATGCTCGGAATATGTCGGCGACGGATATGCGCCGGGCTCATCCGTGAACGGCGTACGGCATGAGGACCTCGAACGGCTGTCGTTTGCCGATGAAACCATCGACGTCATGCTGTCGAGCGACGTGCTGGAGCACGTGGCCGACGCCTATCGCGCGCATCATGACATATTCCGCGTGCTGCGCCGCGGCGGCGTGCACATCTTCACGGTGCCCTATATGGCGGGTGAACGCGACGACGTGCGCGCGCGAACGGTCAGCGGCCGGATCGAGCATCTGGAGGAGCCAATATACCACGGTGATCCGCTGCGGCCGGGCCAGGGCATCCTCGTCTGGCGCATTTTCAGCGCGGAGATGCTCACGCGCCTGCAGGAGATCGGCTTCACAACCACAACGCTGTCGCTGCACGAGCCGATCCACGGCATCATCGGCGACAATGCATGGGTGTTCGTGGCGCGCAAGCCGTAACCGCGTCGCCGACGTCAATCGAACAGCGAACTCACCGAACTCTCATCCGAAATGCGCCGCATCGCCTCGGCCATCAGCGGCGCAATCGTCAGCACACGGATGTTCGGCGCCTGCAGCACCGCTTCGGTTGCCAGGATGGAATCCGTGATCGTCATGATCTCGATCGGCGAGGACGCGATGCGCGCCACAGCGCCGCCCGACAGCACCCCGTGCGTCACATAGGCACTCGCCGAACGCGCCCCGTGCCTCAGCAGCGCCTCTGCCGCATTGCAGTGCGTGCCGCCGGAGTCCACCAGGTCGTCGATCAGGATGCAGTCACGGCCTTCCACATCGCCGATGACGTTCATCACCTCGGAATGTCCGGCCCGCTCACGCCGCTTGTCGATGATCGCGAGATCACAATTGAGCCGCGTGGCGATCTGGCGTGCCCGCAGCACGCCGCCGACATCTGGCGAAACGATCATGAGGTCGCGCCCCTTGTAGCGCTCCTGGATGTCGCGCGAATAGAGCGGTGCGGCGTACAGATTGTCCACCGGGATGTCGAAGAACCCCTGTATCTGCGCGGCATGTAGGTCCATCGTCAACACGCGGTTGGCGCCGGCCTCGGTGATCAGGTTGGCGACCAGCTTGGCGCTGATCGGCGAGCGCGACGTGGTCTTCCGATCCTGCCGCGCATAGCCGAAATACGGGATCACCGCGGTGACCCGTCGCGCCGACGACCGGCGCAAGGCATCCAGCGTGACCAGCAGCTCCATCAGCGTATCGTTGGCCGGAAACGATGTCGGCTGCACAACGAAGACGTCCTCGCCGCGGACGTTCTCCTGGATCTCGACGAACACCTCCATGTCGGCGAACCGGCGGATCGAGGCGCGCGTCAGTGGCAGGTTGAGCACCGCGGCCATTGTTTCGGCGAGCGGACGATTGCGTTGCCGGCGACGATCTTCATGCTGCGCGGCGACAAGAAATGTTCATTGGACTTTTCGCTCGCTGTCCGGTTGGGCGCCTTCTAGCAACGCCCCCTGGGCCTGTCCATGAACCGGTTGGCCGAAGTCATGTCCCGACTGGCGCAGTATGACATCGTTCACGCCGCCCGAGGCTTCGCTTGCCACCACCATGGCGACGTCCGCCCAGTAGTGGTCCAGCGAGCCGGCGGGGATTTCGTTGAGCTGCACCACCCTGCCGCGCTCGTCGCCGTTCGCCGCCTTGACGCTCCATTGTATCTCCACCCGCTGCTGGCCGCCGCCGATGGGCACCATGCGAACGTTGCCCTGGACGATGAAGTCGGCGCCGTCGGGACCGTCCTGCACCACGGGACCGAAGCCGGCGAGGTGGGATTTCATCTGCTTGGTCAGCGACACGTTGCCGTCGCCGGGCGCGCCCGTGACCGGCAGGAGCTGCACCTTGGCAACACGGTTGTAGAGACTCTTCGGATCGGCGCGGAGCGCGGTCGTCTGGATGCCGGTGAGCAAGGTGGCGATCTTCGGTGCGGCATCGCTCGCCGCGTGGCGCAGGACGTCCGTCGATGCGGCGGCCCAGTCCGCGGTGGGGACCGGGCGGCCTTCCGCCTTGCCCTTGTCCTCCCCCTTCGGGTTCAGCACGCTGTAGACGGGTACCACGGTGTCGCCGCGCTGCTCGGCGCTGGTCACAAGCTGCCAGTCGTTCTGGCGCACCTGGTCGGCGACCGCCGGCACCTCCTGGGTCTGCAGGCCGGTTGCCAGGGCGCTGGCGAATTCCCGCGTCGCGGCGTCGGGCAGCAGGGCGTTGGCCGGCGGCGGCACAGCCAGCCGAGGCGTCGGCGGCTGCGCGAGCTGCCTGGCCGTGGCGCCGGGATTGCCGAGGAACGGCTCCGGCAGGTCGCCGCACGAGGCGAACAGCAGCGGAGTGAGGAGAATGAACAGGCTCTGTCGGGAAATCACGAACTACCCTGGCTCCAATGCGATGATGGAAATCTGGTGGCCGATCGGTCCGCCGCCGGCAAGCGTGCGGCGCCGGTGACTGAAGAACCGGGCTTCGTCGGCGGCGGTGTCGGCCTCGATGATTTCGACGAGTCGGATGCCGGCGGCGGCGAGGCGCTCGGCGCAGTAGCCAGGCAGGTCGAACTGCCAGCGTCCCTCGCGGCGCCCGGGTGCGAAGAAGCATCCGTGGGCCGGGTCTTGGGCCAGCACGGCATCGCGCAGATCGCCGCGGACCTCGTATGAATCCTGACGAATGCACGGTCCGATCGCCGCTGTCGTCGTCGCAGGGTGTGCGCCGAGACGCGTCATGGCGGCGACGGTCGCCTCGATCACGCCGGCGATGGCGCCGCGCCAGCCGGCATGTGCGGCGGCAACCACGCCGGCTCGCAGGTCGGCGAAAAGGATGGGAGCGCAGTCGGCGGTGACGATGCCGAGCGCAATACCGCGGCGGTCGGTCACCAGGGCATCGGCGGGCGGACCGGCGCCGGGCCGCCAGGGGGTCGTGACGTGCACCACCTCGGGCCCGTGCACCTGCGTCAGCCCGACGAGCCCGGCCGGTTGCGCTCCGATAGTCCGCGCCGCCCGGGCACGGTTCTCCAGGACGGCTTCGCGAGAATCCTGGCCGGAGAGGCTGCAGTTGAGGCTCGCATAGGGGCCGCTGGAGACGCCGCCAAGTCGGGTGAAGAACCCGTGCGGCGCGGTGAGGGCGGCGGAGCAGAGCGGCTCGGCGCATGCACTCATGGCGAATCGGCCTCGAATCCAGGAGGGGGCGGGCAGGCAGGGTGGCAAACCGCCAGGGCCTTGAACAGCCGGCCCATGCGGTCGGGTTCGACCAGGCGGCGCGCCGCGTCGATCAGCGCGGCGGCGCGCGCGGGCGGCTGGGTGCGCGCCAGCCGGTCGGTGCGTTGGAACAGGCCGAGCCGGGTGAGGAATAGGCCCTGTGCCAAGGGGCCGTGCGTCGCCGCGCCGGCATCTCGCGCGGTTGATGCGACGGTGGCGAAGTCGACATGGGCGGTGAGGTCGGCGGTGCCGGGCTCGGAGAGGGGCTCGGCCGGGCGGCCGTCGCGCAAGGCCTGCAGGCTGTCGCCCGGGGCGCTGTGTTCCGGACCGTAGTCGAGGAAGAGCGCGGCGCCCGGGCGCGCTGTGAGGCGGGAGCCCAGCGAGCGGGCGAAGGCGATGGCGGGTTCGCACACTTCGACCACGGAGCAGTGCACCTCTCCCGCTGCGCGGGAGAGGTCGGCGCGGCATGCCGCGCCGGGAGAGGGTGCCGCGGGGCTCACCCTCTCCCGCCGTGCTCCCGCACGGCGACCTCTCCCGCAAGGCGGGAGGGGTGTACCGACGACTTCCACGAACCGCCCCCCTTCGACGAAACGCTCGGACCACTGATCGCCGCGCCGCACGAACTGGCGAATCGGCAGCGCATCGAGGAACTCGTTCGCCAGCAGCAAAAGCGGGACATCCGGCAGCGTATCCAGCCCGTCGTGCCAGACCGCTCCCGGCAAGCACTCGGCCTGGATCGCGCGCAGCCTTGGCGACGTCTCGATCAGATGCAGTTGCAGCGCCGCGCGAAACTCCGGCGCGACGCGCCGCCATCGCCCGCAGCGCATCCGCCATCAGCGTGCCCCGACCCGGTCCGGCCTCGACCAGCAGCACCGGGTTCGGCCGTGCCAAGCAGGTCCCAGGTCACCGCGGCCCACAGCCCCAGGAGCTCGCCGAACACCTGGCTGATCTCGGGCGACGTGGTGAAGTCCCTGAACGGATCGCGCGTTGCGTAATACGCGGCGTTGGCGCGCGCCATGAAGTGATCCAGCCGTTCCATCAGCGCGTGCGCAGCATCAGCCATGCGCCGGCGATCACCATCGGGATCGACAGCAACTGACCCATCGTCGCCCCGCCGACCAGGAAGCCCAGGAAGACGTCCGGCTGGCGGAACAATTCGCCGATGATGCGCGCGATGCCGTAGCCGACCAGGAACGCGCCGGTCAGCCAGCCGAACCGGGCGCGCAGGTCCTCGCGGCGGGACAGGGCGAACATCGCCACGAACAGCACCAGCCCTTCCAGCAGCGCCTGATACAGCTGGCTCGGGATGCCGCGGCTCCGGGCCGGCGGCGGGAAATATCATCGCCCAGGGCAGCCAGTCCGGCGCCGGGCGGCCCCACAATTCGCCGTTGATGAAATTGGCGATCCGTCCGAGCCCCAGCCCGATCGGCACGCACACCGCGACCCGGTCGGCAAAGCCAAGCAGCGGGATTGCGTTGCGGCGGCAGAACCACACGATCGCGATCGTCACGCCGAGCGCGCCGCCGTGGAAGCTCATGCCGCCCTCCCAGACGGCGAGGATCATCGCCGGATGCGCCAGATAGAACTGCGGCTGGTAGAACAGCACGTAGCCAAGCCGCCCGCCCAGCACCACGCCAAGCGTCGCCCAGGTGAGGAAGTCATCGACCTGGAGCGGTGGTCGCGACCGCGGGCGGCAGCCGCACCAGATAACGCAGCCAGCCGCCAGCCGAGCACCAGCCCGGCGATATAGGCCAGCGCATACCAGCGGATGCCGAACGGCCCGATCTGGACGATGACCGGATCGAACTGCGGAAACAGCAGGACCGGGATCATGCGTAGGGGTCGGGCCTGCGTCAGATAATCCTGGACATAGCGCCGCACACCTTCCTCGAGCGGGGTGAACTGCCCGGCATAGCCGGCGGCGCGCAGGCTGGCCCATCGCGGCCTGGGTGAACGACTGGTATTGGCCGCGCAGCGCCTCGGGCATGTCGATGAACTCGATCTTGCGCGGCCGGCCCGCCGCGTCGCACACCGCATGCGCCAGATCGAGATAGCTGCGTGCCTGGCCGGTGCCGAGGTTGAACAGCCCGCTCACGCCGGGCGTGTCCAGCAGCCAGAGCAGCGCGTCGACCACGTCGCCGATCCAGATGAAGTCGCGCTGCTGCTCGCCATCGGCCAGTCCGGGCTCGGTCGAGCGGAACAGCCGGGCCGGGCCGCCGGCGGCCACTTCGTCGTGCTTGACCTTGACCACCGAGATCATCCGGCCCTTGTGGTACTCGTTCGGGCCGTAGACGTTGAAGAACTTGAGCCCCACCCATTGCGGCGGGTGCGGCCGGCGCGCCGCGACGGCGCGCGCCACGCAGGAGGTCGAAGGCGTGCTTGGTCCAGCCGTACAGGTTGAGCGGGCGCAGCCGCTCGCAGCGCGGCGGGCGTGCCGTCGTCGTCGAAGCCGGCCGCGCCGTCGCCATAGGTGGCGGCCGAGGAGGCGTAGACCAGGCGGACCCCGCGTTCGGCGCACCACTGCCAGATGCGTCGGCGACAGTTCGACGTTGGTCGCCCACGCGCAGGTCGCCGTCGGTGGCCGTGGTGTCGCTGATGGCGCCGAGGTGGTAGACCATCTCGAGCGGCGGCCGGGCTCTCCAGGAAGGCGTCGATGTCGGCCGGCGGGATGATCCGCGCCGGCGGGTGCTTGGCGAGGTTGCGCCACTTGGCCCTCCTGCCCAGGCGATCCGACCACCACCGTCTCGTGGCCGCGGCGCACCAGCGCCGCCTGCAGGTTGGAGCCGATAAAGCCGGCGCCGCCCGTGACCAGGATCATGGCGGGCGTTATAGGAGCCGCGGCGAGTCGGCGGAAGGCACCGGTCGGCGCGCGACGCCGGATATGGAGTATTGGCAGCGATGAGCGACCGTCCGCGGTTTTTCGACGACCTGGCCGGTGTGGCCGGCGGCGCGCATCTCCGCCCTGGCCGGGCTGCGCGAGGAGGCCGAGGCGCTGGTGCGCGCGCGCATCGACGAGGCGATCCGCCGCGCTGGACCTGGTGAGGCGGGAGGAATTGGAGGCGCTGGCGGAAATGGCGGCCAATGCGCGGGCGGCCAGGAGGCGGCCGAGGCGCGGCTCGCCGAGGCGACTGCAGCGGCTGGCGGCGCTGGAAGTGCGGGTCGCCGCACTGGAGACGCGGAAAGCGCGCAGAGTGAGGCTTGCGGCGCGGCGCGCCTTGCTCGGTAGGCTGCGATTCGTGGTTAACCTGGTCCCGCAACCCAAGATTTCGGTGACCTCGAAACCGTCCGGCCTTCCTGCACGATGGGAGACCAAGCATGTCCATGATGGCCATCAGCCACGATACCGCCGCCAATCCCCTCGACATCATGGAGCAGATCGTCATCGCCAATGACTGGGCATTCGACCGGCGCAGCGACTCGGAGATGGCCGCCGAGGCGCCGGGCCGCTGGTGCGACTACGGGCTGTATTTCTCCTGGTCGCACGAGATCAGCGCCATGCACTTCACCTGCGCCTTCGACCTGAAGGTGCCGGAGAAGCGGCGGGCGGCGCTGTACGAGCTGCTGGCGCTGGCCAACGAGCGGCTGTGGATCGGCCATTTCGGCATGGAGAGCGAGGACGGCATGCCGGTGTTCCGCCACGCCGTGCTGCTGCGCGGCGCGCCGGGCGCCTCGGCCGAGAGCCTGGAGGACATGGTGGATATCGCGATCACCGAGTGCGAGCGGTTCTTCCCGGCCTTCCAGTTCGTGCTGTGGGGCGGCAAGACGCCGCAGGACGCGCTGGCGGCTGCGATGCTGGAGTGCGTAGGCGAGGCATGACCGTGGGCATTCCATCGATTCTGCTGGTCGGCTGCGGCCGGATGGGCAGCGCGATGCTGTCGGGCTGGCGCGAGCAGGGTCTTTCCCCCTCGATCGCCGTGGACCCCGCTCCGGCGGCTGCCGCGTCGACGGGGCCGGATCTGACGGTGGTGGCGGATGCGGGCGCCATTCCGGCGGGATTTGCCCCCGCGGCGGTGGTGTTTGCGGTGAAGCCGCAGAACGCGGCGGAGACCTTGCCGCTGTATCGGCGTTTCGCCGGGCAGACCGTGTTCCTGTCGATCATGGCGGGGCGGACCATCGGCGGCATGCGCGCGCTGCTGGGCGATGGGGTGGCGATCGTGCGGGCGATGCCGAACACGCCTGCTGCGGTGCGACAGGGCGTGACGGTGGCCTGTCCCGGAGCCGGCGTGGGCATGCCGCAGCGCGCGTTGTGCGAGCGGCTGCTCGCGGCGATCGGCGTGGTCGCGTGGGTGGACGACGAGGCGTTGCTGGATCCGGTTACGGCGGTGTCGGGCAGCGGGCCGGCCTATGTGTTTCTGCTGGCCGAACTGATGGAGCAGGCGGCGCGGGAGCAGGGTATTCCCGCCGATCTGGCGCGGCTGCTGGCGCGGCAGACTGTGTCCGGTTCCGGCGCGCTGCTCGCGGCGAGCGCCGAGGCTGCCGCGGCGTTGCGCGTGGCGGTCACCAGCCCCGGCGGGACCACCGAGCGTGCGCTAGCCGTGCTGATGGCGGCGGATGCCTGGCCGGCGGCGCTCAGCCGGGCCATTGCTGCGGCGACGGTTCGCTCGCGGGAACTGGCGGGGTAGCGGTGGCGGTCAGGCGGACAGATCGCCAACCCAGACCATGCGACTGGCCAGGCGCGTATCCTGCAAAACGCGTCGTATAAGGCGCGCGTCCGCCGTCACCATCGGAATGCCGAGCTGCTCGGCCAGCGCCAAATAGAGCGAGTCGTAAATGGTCACCTCTCGCGCCACCGAAATCGCAAAGGCGCGCGGCAGCAGGCCGGCAATGCGCGCGCCGATGACCGGCGCGCGCATCAGAACGGTCATTCGCTCCTCGGCGTCCGCCGCGGTCAGATCGCCTCTGAAGACCTTCGACCACAGGACGCTGACCGCTTCGGCCTGCCAGTGATCCGGCGCGTGCCGCGCCTCGTACGCGAGCAACAGAGTGGCCTTGTCGCTGTGTGTCTCTTCCACCACCCATTTCGTGGCGACCGAAGCATCAACGACAACCTCCCTCATGCAGTGTCACCCAGATGATCTCGGTCGCGATCGCGCCGGAGCAGATCGGTGCCGTCGGTGGACTGCGTCGGCGTCCGGGCGCGCAACCGGGCGGCGGCCTCGGCAAAAGGTTCCGTCTCGGAGCGCAACGCCTGCTCGAGGATGGCGCGGTGTTCGGCCTCAGCGGAGTGCCCCGCGCGAACGGCCCGCTGCTTGAGGGCATGGATCAGACGATCGTCGAGCCCTCGAACGATAAGCTGGCCCATGTAACCTCCGTGCTGCTATCATCGCATGATATCAGGAAGGACAGCGAGTTCAACGGGCGGCATGCAGCAGTTGTCATTTCGCGCAGAGAGGCGTGAACGGACCCGACGTCATGGTCGGCGGAGGCCGGCCATCCACGTCTTTTCTGCTCCTGGATCAAGGAAGTCGTGGATGGCCGACCTTCGCCGACCATGACGAATGGGAGCAATGGTGCGGCGCCCGCCAAATTAGTGTCCGCCGCATCACCCTTTTGACGGCGACCAGTTATAGACCCGCGCCAAACTCCCGCCCATGAGCGCGGCGCGATCGCTGTCGGACAGGCGGTCGGTGATGCGGAACGCCTCGACCCCCTGCTTGTACGTCAACAGTGCGGTCGCCCGGGTCCAGTCGGTGCCCCACATGCAGCGATCGAGGCCGAACGCATCGAAGATCCGACCGAGCGGATCCCACAGGTCCTTGTAGGGGAAAGGCTCGTGCGACAGCGTGCAGGCCCCGCTGATCTTCACCGCGATGTTGTCGTGCGCCGCCAGCGCCAGCAGCTTCGGCAGATCGGCGAACGGCTGCGCGGGAGCCGGCGGTTCATGCGGCTGCGGCAGCCCGAGGTGGTCGATCACCAGCATCGTGTCGGGGTTGCGCGCCGCCAGCAGCCCCGCTTGCTCAAGGCGCCCAGTGCACATGAGATTGACCGGCATAGAGTGCCGAGCGGCAGCGGCCAGAACCCGGTTGATGCCGGGATCAGCGGGGTCGGTCGATGTGTCGCCTCGCATCATCAGCCTGATGGCGACCGTTCCATCGGTGGCCGCCCAGTCGGCGATCGTCTCGGGCACGCCAGGATCGGTCGCATCAACCGGCTTGATCAAAGCGAATCTCTCGGGATGAGCGGCGTGAACCTCGATCGCGTAGCTGGCGTCGTAGCGGTACATGGTGAACGGCGAAACCAACAGCGCACCGTCGACACCGACGGCATCCATGGCAGCGACCATGTCGTCGCCAGTGACCTCCGCCGGTCCGTGGAGAACGCCGGCCCAGGGGCGACCCGGATGGTCACGTTCGTAGGCGTGCACTTGGGAATCTATCGTCAGCATGACATCTTCCTCGCCCTTGATGTTGGTGCAGCGGAACTTACTTCGCGGTCATGACATCGGCTCAAGCGCTCTGCGCAGCGTCACCGTAGGCGAGAATCGGCCGGAGTGAAATTCTCGGCGGATCGTCAGTATGGTCCTGCACCCCTCGTCAGCAAACAGGATACCGCAGACATGCCGGCTCCTCTGCGCCCGCGCCGCTCCGTGCTCTTCATGCCGGGCTCCAACCCGCGCGCGCTCGCGAAGGCGCGCAGCCTCGCCGCCGATGGGCTTATTTTCGATCTCGAAGACGCTGTCGCGCCGGATGTGAAATGCGCGGCGCGCGACAGTGTCGCACGGTCGCTGGCTGCGGGCGGCTATGGCAGGCGCGAGCTATTCGTTCGCGTCAACGCGCTGACGACGGAATGGGGCCACGCGGACCTGGTCGCGGCGGCGGCCATGCCAATCGATGCCGTCCTGCTGCCCAAGGTCGAAAGCGCCGATGCCGTCCGTCAGGCCGAGGCCGTACTGGTCGAGGCGGGCGCACCGGAGGGTCTCTTGACCTGGTGCATGATAGAGACGCCGCGCGGCGTGCTGCGTGCGGAGGAGATCGCTTCGGCGAGCGCGCGGGTCGGCGGACTGATCCTGGGTACCGCCGACCTCACCAAGGATCTCCGAGCACAGCACACGCGCGAACGCCTGCCGTTGCTGACGGCGTTCGGCCTTTGTCTGCTGGCGGCCCGCACCTTTGGGCTCGCGATCCTCGATGGCGTCCACCTCGATCTTGCCGACGACGAGGGATTTCTGGACGCCTGCCGTCAAGGCAGGGAGCTCGGCTTCGACGGCAAGACGGTGATACACCCAAAGACGATCGCCGCCGCGAACGCGGCCTTCGGACCTTCGCCGGAGGAGGTCGCCTGGTCCCGCCGCGTCATTGCGGCGCATGGCGAAGCCGTCGCCGCCGGCAAGGGAGTCGTGCTCGTCGATGGCAGGCTCGTCGAGAATCTCCATGTGCAGAGCGCGCACCAGGTTGTGGCGCTTGCCGATGCGATCTCTTTGCGCGAACAGGGGTCTTCCCCGTGAAGGCGTTGGCAGGTGATGTCGCCGCACCCGTCGTCTTGCGTGATCGAGGCGCAGCCGACATCCGATCAATCAGCGGCTTCCAATGCCAGCAGCGCGAACGTGGCGAGCCAGTGCTCACCCATATAGTCTCCGGAAATGTGCTGCAGGCTGGCTGCCAGGTGCCGGGCCGCGGCGTCGCGCATGACCCGGACACGCGCATCCGACTGAGCAAGCGAAGAAGCCAGGTTGCTCCAGCACCAGGCGCGACTGAGGTTCAGGCCGTCCAGGTGGGCGATTCTGCCGTCGCTCCGGTCGCTGACGGTAACGGGCTGAAACAGGACGGCTGGCTCCTGCCGTTCCAAGCCAGGCAGGAAGCGCGCGAACCATGCGGCAAACTCCTCCGCGGTCAGCGCGCGGCGCATGCACTCGGCTTCGATCAGGCAGGGGGACAGAAAGTCCTCGCCGCTTGGCTCCCACGCCTGGCAATCGGCATCACCGCAGTACCAGCGTCGGGCAGTCGCTGTCGCCATCGACGCCAGTGCCTCGTCCTCGCATGTTCGTGCGTAGTCCAAGGCCAGTGCGAGGGCGAAGGCCGTGTTCGAATGGCCGCCCGTGCGGACGGGATAGGTCGCCTTGCCAAGAAAATTCAGGAAGCGCTGTGAGAAAGCCTGCGCCAGCGGTTTCAGCGTGACGGACCAGCTTTCGGCCTCGTCTTGCTCATGCTTCGACAATTCAGCTGCCAGCATCAGCAGCCAGGCCCAGCCGTACGGTCTTTCAAATGTTCCGCTTGACGGCCGCGCGAGATAGGCAAGTTCCGCCGAGACATCGTCCTGGGTAAAGGCCTTCGCAAAAAGAGTGCGGATGCCATCTGACTCCGGCAGGGTGGGCTGGCCACGCAACACACGGGCGAGCAGCCAGTATCCGTGCACGCAGGAGTGCCAGTCGAGGCTGCCGAAGAAGATGGGATGCAGCGCGCGCGGCGATTGCAGATCGCCCGGGCCAGTCAAAACATGATCCAGCTTGTTGGGGTATTCCCGTGTCACGTGGCCAAGCGCGACTCTCGCAAATTCGCCAGCCAGCATTGGTGTGAGCATCGGAACCTCCAGGCTGTGGTCACTTCGCCACGTGGACCAAAGATGCCACGGTTGCGTCCTGCGGGAAGCCACCATACGTGATGCCGTTGCGCATGCCCCACGCGGTGATCTGGAACAGCATTGGAATGGCCGCCACATCCTGTCCCAACGCCCGCTCGTAGGACTGGGCGATCAGGGTGGCGCGCTTGCCGTCATCCAAAGTGACCGAGGCGGCGGCAAGCAGCCTGTCCAGCGCCGGGTTGGAATAGCGGCCGTAGTTGCCGGCGCCGATGCCCTTGGTTGCGTCGAACGTGCCCAGAAGATATTGCAGTTGCGACAGAGGCTCACTGGTGTCGGTAGAATTGCCGCTGAGCAGCACGCTGAACTCCAGCTTGACCGCGCGGGGAAAATACACCGCTTTCGGCAGGGTGTTGACGATGATCTTCAGACCCAGCCGGCTCCACATCTGCGCCGCCGCCTGAGTGAGCGTGGCATCGTTGATATAGCGGTCGTTGGTGGATGCGATGGTGAGGCCAAATCCGTTGGCATAGCCCGCCACGGCCAGCAGCTTCTTTGCGCCGTCCAGGTCGTAGGCTTCCGGTTTCAGCGCGGCGCTGGTGCCAGGCACGCCGTCCGGCATGAACTGCGCGGCGGGCACCCCCTGGCCCTGCATGACGCGCGAGACCAGCGCGTTGCGATCGAGCGCCTTCGACATGGCACGGCGCACCCGCACGTCCTTCAGCGGATTGTGGGTCAGTGGTTTGCCGTCGGTGTCGGTGACCAGCGGCGAGACGTCGCGATCGACATCGACGCTCCAGAAGAAACAGCGGTTGCTCTGCATGGTCGAGACGGTCAACGCCGGATTGGCACGCACGGTGGCCAGGTCGTTACCCGGCACGGCGGCGATCATGTCGACGTCGCCGCTGAGCAGTGCGGCCGTGCGGGCGGCGTCGTTGGTGATCGGGCGGTAGGTGACCTTTTGCCAATCGGGTTTGATGCCGAAATAGCCGTCGAAGCGCTCCAGCACGATGCGGTCTCCCGGCAGCCACTCGACCACGCGATAGGGGCCGGTGCCGATCGCGACCTTGCGGGAATTGTAGTCCGACGTGGTGGCGCCGGCGCCGTTCTTGCGCGAGACGATCCAGACGTTCTGCAGCTCGTTGAGCAGGATCGGGTCAGGGCCGTCGGTTTCCACCAGAACCGTGAACGGATCGACGGCGATCGTCTTCGTCACGTGCTTGAGATATTGCAGAAAGCTGCCAGGGCTGTTTGGTACGCTGCGCGCGCGCTCATAGGTGAACACGACATCGTCGGCGGTCATCGGCGAGCCGTCGTGAAAGGCGATGCCGGGGCGCAGCCTGAACTCCCAATGCGTATCGTCGAGCGTCCGCCAGCTTGCCGCCAGATCGGGGATGACCCTCATGTCGGCATCCTGCGTGACGAGGCCGCTGTAGATGAGTTTGTGGATTTCGGTATTTGAGGTGAGGTGGAAGAAGTGCGGGTCGAGCGTGGTAACCTCCGAGGCGACGCCGATCCGCAGATCGGCGGCAGACGCTCCCGCCGCGGTCAGCGCGGCGCAAAGCAGGAGAGCCATTGTCTTGATTGCACGCATCGCCCGGGACCCTCGCCGTTTCCAATGCCACGATGATCACATCGGCGCCCCGGCAGAGCAATCGCGATTCCTAATCGTGACCAGTGCAGCCGCGGCCGGTTCCGCAGGTGCCTACGAAGGCCCGGTGACGCAGGCGGCTGTCTCGTGCCGCACCCGATACAGCGCGGCGAAGTCCGTCCGCGAAAGCAGGGAGAGGCAGTTCGGGACAAAGCCGGGCAGAACGGGATCCGCCCCGGCTTCCAGCATCAGAACAAAATCAAAATCGCGGAGCGCCCCCGAGTCGTGATTGGGATTGGCCAGGAGGGCGGCGTGGGAAGGGATGTCATAAGCCTCACGGACCAGTCTGTCGTAGTAGGGCCGCCAGCGGATCGGCTGCTGCGCCGGATTGGCGAACAGCCCCGGCCAGAATGCGCGGCGCTCGATGAGCAGCAGCGCGGGCAGGTGATAATCGGTCCGCAGTATGTTCGAGAGCAGCCGGCTGCGCGGTCCCGCTTCCCAGTAAGTGGGCGCTTCCTCCCATGGCACATCGGTCATGTAGACCGAGGCGCCGGGCGGAACGGCAGCGATGACGGCCCGCATATCGGCGAGGTCGCGCCGATGGTCCCACCAGATATCCGCCACCACCGCCATCCGCACCGCAAACAGTGCGGCCAAACCGACGGCGATCACGCGGCCGACTCGCGCCGAATTAATCGAGTCAAGTATCGCGGGACGGCGCCTTTTGTTGTCATCCCCGCGAAAGCGGGGACCCAGGCTGCAACTGGGTCCCCCCTTTCGCGGGGATGACGACAAGAACGGCGGGGATGACGACGAGAGGGACGCAGATGATTCCCTGCGAGTCCATGCCGGATCGACGGCGGCAAACAACAAAAAGCCCAGCATGACGACGATGCGCGTGTCAAGAAAACTGACGCCCATCAGGTCGAACGGGAGTGCCACGTACAGGATCGCAAGCGCTGCGACGGCTGCAATGGCGCGCGGCGCAAGCACGAGCCAACCGGCCGCGAGACCCACCACCACGCCGCCGTAGACGAGCACCGCGGTCATCACGTCGAGAGGGAAGATATAGTTGATGAACGGACTTGCCACCTGCACGAGCTTGGCGGGCAGATCCATCCACTGTGCCGCGGCCGACTCTTCGCGCAGCGCGGTCAGCAGCGACAGAAGCATCGGCCCAAGCAGCACCGGCAGCAGCAACAGAGACCGGACGAACACCGCCCGATGGTTCCGCATGGCGTGCACCTCGGCACTGCCGATCAGCACGAGGAAGAACACCAACCCCATCAGGTGACAAAAGAACAGGACCACCGATGCGGCCGCCGCCCCCACAATCGTCTCGGCCGGTCGGCGCTCGCGCCAGCTGAGCCAGGCGGCGGCGAACAGCATCGCAAGACCGCTGCTGATCTGCCAGTTCAGGAATCCCAGCAGGAAGGTGCTGTTGTAGGAAACCAGACCAGACCCCAGTGGCCAGAGCGAGCGTCGCCCGAACAAGGAGCGGTGCAGTGCGAGCACGCCCGCCAGATTGAGCAGCAGGATAGCACCCAGCAGGCAGCGTCCAGCGACGTGGACGGGCAGCAGGCGCAGCAGCGCCGGGCCGATCATGTCGGCAGCCAGATTCGGAATGATCGCCCAATGCGCGGTCGCCATGGATCCCAGCACCGGGTCTTCCGAGCCAAAGGCGAGCAGCACGAGCCGGGCCAGGTGGTTCGGATAGTCAAGCAGCGGCGGCACGTCGGCAATCAACAGCGGACCGAGCAGTGCGGCGGACAGCAACGCCACCGCAGCCCACCATGCACCGCGTGTGTTCACGGTGTCGGATACAGCGTCATGCCGAGGCTAAGCCAGGCGCGCGTATGGCAGATGCAATGTGCCTACGGTACCCCTGCCGGCACCACGCTGATGCTGTTGAACGGTGAGCCGTTGATCAGCTTGGTGCTCACCACCGTGTAGACGAGCACCTTCTTTTCTGCATCGACGGCGCGATGGATTTGGAAGGTCTTGAAGAACAGCGACGCTGAGGCGAATCCGATCACCTCGGATTTCGGCAGGGCCGCTGGCAGCTCGATCGGTCCCACCGCGCGGCAGGCCACAGAAAATCGGCTGGGATCTTCGGCAAATCCCAGCCCACCCTTTATGCCGCCGGTTTCGGCGCGCGACAGGTAGCACGATACGTTGCGGATTTTCGGGTCGTCATAACGCTCGACGATGATCTTGTCGTCCGGGCCAAGCCAGCGAAACTGCGTGTTGATCGCATCGATGCGGGTTTGCGCGCGCGCGGCTGCCGCGATCACGGTAATCGCAACAAAGCTGAGGACGAGGATCCGCATGGTTGCTCCCGCTGGCTCGCAGAAAGATTTTCAAATTGGGTCGTGTTGTCGGGTGTAATCAGAGCACGAAGCGCTGCGACGGCACGAACGGGGGCGGCGCCATGCCCAGCTTCGCCTGGGCATAAAGGTTGGCGCTGAATTCCACATTGGCAGCCGGATGGTTTCGCATCGCCAGCAGGTCCCGGAAGAACCGTTGCAAGGCGCCATCGGCGCGCATCGTGCGGCCCCCGTTCACGCCCATCAGTTCATAGATCGCGCCGCTGCAGCGATCATGCGCCAAAGCCGCTTCATACAGAGCCTGAACGCGGCGTTCATACGGGATCGTCTGTCCGGATTCGAGCAACGACCGCAATTCCGTCCAGATCGCGCTGAGCCGTGTCCTCGCCGTATCGACCGCGATCAGCGCGCGCGCCAGGTGCCGCCGCACCGCGGGGTCCTGCGCCACCTGCGGCCCGCCGTAGGCCGAGACGCGCGTGCGGTTCTGTTCGATGAATGCATCCAGTGCGCCGACCGCGGCCCCGATCGCTGGCGCAGCGATCGTGTAGCCGAAGACCAGTCGCCAGGGCAGGCGAAAATACGGACGGTCGTTGACCGCGAAGCCAGGATCCCGGCCATGATAGACGTCGACGATGCAGTGGGTCCGGTGCTCGGGAACGAAGGCGTCCGTGACGACGATGTCCTTGCTGCCCGTCCCTGCAAGCCCGGTCACCTGCCAGCTTTCATGGTCGATCGAGAAATCCCGGCACGGAACAAGAAACGTGCGGAATTCGCCCCCGCTGCCCTCGTCGGGGACCACACCGCCCAGCAGCGCCCATCCGCAATGATCGACGCCGCTCGAGAAAAACCAGCGGCCGGACAATTGGAACCCGCCATCCACCCGTCGGACCGAGCCGGTAGGCGCCAGGGACGACGAAGCCCGCGCGTCTGGATCGTCCCCCCAGACCTCGCGCTGCGCCGCATTCACAAACAGCGCGATCTGCCAGGGATGGACCCCGACGACGCTCGCCACCCAGCCCGTGGAGGCGCAGGCCGACGCGATCAGAATCATGCCCTCGTAAAATGTTGCATGGTCCAGTTCCAGCCCGCCCCATTGGCGCGGCTGGACAGCGCGAAACACGCCCACCTCGGTCAGCGCCTGGATGATATCGTCCGGCACCCGGCCGAGCCGCTCGGTCTCGGCGGCCCTTGCGCGGATTTGCGGCAGAAGGGCGGCGATGCGGGCCAGGAACATGTCCGATTCCGCTTTGCCGGCCGGAACCGGCGCGAGCCGCGGTTCGGTTTGAAGCGTGTCCGGCATGGGCGTCTCCTCCCGATGTCGTCGTCCAAGCTGATATGCATGACCAGCACGCACCAGCATCTCCTACTCAAGATGACGGCCAACAAACCGGAACGCAACCGGCGTTCCGACGTCCGTGAATCCGCAGGACAGTGTGATTGTGAGGCTGCCGGTGATGTCGAATGGACAGGTGAAATACAATACGCTCCGCACGGCAACCCGTTCACCAATCCTCCGCCCTGCCCGTCGCACAAAAACCGGCCTTCAACCGATATCAAGAATGCCGTGTCGCCCGCAGCCAAAACCACGCATTTTCGTTGACAGGGTCGGCTGCGTGCGTGCCGGTGCTCGTCGCTAGCCAGTATGCTAAGCGAGAGCCGATTGCAGTGTACCTCAGATCGTCCGTCCAGAGAGACCGGCTCAACAACAACTACGCCGGCCGCATCGGAATACCGAAGACGCGCCGCCTCACGCCAGGGTCAGGTCCGCGACCATCTCCTTGCCCCGCGTCTCCGGCCCGCACAGCAATGCCACAATGAAACTGACCAGACCGACCCACGTCCCTATCAGCATCGGAATGGCGAAGCCCAGCTCCCATGTCGTCGCGGCATACGCCATGATCGGACCCATCAGACCGCCGAACATGGCGCCCTGATGATAGCAGAAGCCGCTCGCCGTCGCCCGTACCTCGGTAGGGAAACGCTCCGTCATGTAGCTCGCGTTCTGGCCATAGATCCCGCCGGCGCCAAAACATCCCTGCAGCGCGAAGAACACCACGATCATGGTGTAGTCGTTGGTCAGCAGATACAGCGGCGTGACCGGGATCGCGAACAGCGCCGGCAGGATCATCGCCCAGCGACGCCCGATGCGGTCGGCCACCCAGCCCCAGCAGCAGCATGACAGGAAGAAGAACAGGTTCTGCAGCATGATCGGCAGCGCGACCAGGCCGGCGCTCAGGCCCAGGTCCTTCTGCAGGTGCGTGGCGAACAGCGTGCCGATCGAGTAGCCGACGACAAAGCTGCTCGCCATCCACCAGCACGCGGTGGCCGTGTTGTAGAGCATCCCGCGCCGGAAGATCGCCATCAGCGGCACGCGCATTTCCCGCTTCTGCGTGCGCTGCAACTGCCGGTTCTCGAGCCAGACCGGCGGCTCTTCCACGAATTTCCGCACGTAGACGATCGCGAGCGCCGGCAGCACGCCGATCCACAGCAGTCCACGCCAGCCGATGTAATCGTAGAGCAGCCCATACGCGGCAGCCGACAGCAAACCGCCCAGGCCCCACGATCCCTGCATCACGCCCGCCATGAAGCCGCGCGAGCGGATCGGCCACTGCTCCAGCGCGAGCGACGCGCCGACCGGCCACTCCGCGCCCATGCCGATGCCCAGCATTGCGCGGAAAAAGAACAGGAAGGCGAAGCTGGGAGAGAAGCCGGCGATGAAATTGCACAGCGAGAACCAGGCGATCGAGATCATCAGCGGCTTCTTGCGTCCGATCCGGTCGGCGAGCCAGCCCGATCCGGTGGCGCCCACCAGCCGCAGCCACAGGGTCAGCGTGAAGACCGCCGTCACCGCCGTCAGCGGGACGTTGAACTCCCGCGAGATCGGCAACATGATGAAAACGAAGATCGTGAAATCGAAGGAGTCGAGCGTCCACCCGAGCCATGCCGCGATCCAGGCATGCCATTGCTGTCTTGTTGGTTCTCGCCACCACGCAACCTGCCGGCCCTCATGAATCGATGTCGCCATCGTTCAATCCTCCCAGGTCAGAGCAGCCCTTCTCAGGCGAGGCTTGCCGGCACCTTACATGACATCCGTGTGTTGGCTCTTCACGTTTCGCGGCGGACGTGCGCTCGGGGAAAATTCCAAGCGTGCACGTCGGCCGCGCTGCACGCGAACGATGCCGTGCTGGCGAAAGATGCGGGCGAGGCGTGCGGCGGGTCGTGCATCGCCGCCGACCAGCAGATGCGCCTCGTGCCAACGGCCGAGCGATCCCTCTGCTGGCAGCACGACAGATCGCCGCAGCCGTTCGCACAGACGCTGCTGCATGCGGCGGTTCCAGCCGTCCGGCATGCGGCGCGATCGCGGGTTCCATGCCGTGACGAATGTGCCGGCGCGACTGCCGAGCCGCGCGAACAGCGCGTCGGGTGCGCGGCGGCCGATGCGCACGTCGCAGCCTGCAGCGTGGTAGGTCGTGTCGCGATACGCGCGCAGCAGACGCGGCGGGATTGATTCAGTCGTCGCGGTGCGCCCCGCCGAATTCGACATCGCGGTGCACGTGCACCGACATCAGCAGGCCGAAGCCGATCATCACCGTGATCATCGCCGAACCGCCATGCGAGACCAGCGGCAGCGGCACGCCGCCGACCGGGATCGCCCCCATCACCATCGCGATGTTGACGAACACATAGAGGAAGAAATTGGTGGCGATGCCGAATGCGACGAGCCGGCCGAACTGGTTCCGGCAGCGCAGCGCGATCGCCATGCCGCCCAGCACGATCAACCCCAGCAGCGCCAGCACCGCCACGCTGCCCATGAAGCCGAACTCCTCGCCGATCGTGGTGAAGATGAAGTCGGTCTGCTTCTCCGGCAGGAAATCCAGATGCCCCTGCGTGCCCTGCAGGAAGCCTTTGCCCCACATGCCGCCGGACCCGAGCGCGATCTTCGACTGGATGATGTTGTAGCCGGCGCCAAGCGGATCGCTCTCCGGCTGCAGGAACGTGTCTATCCGCGCGCGCTGATAGCCATGCAGATGCGAATACGCGATGCTGGCGGCGAACGGGACCGGAAGCGCAAGGAGGAGGAACTTCCACCAGCGCACGCCGGCCGCGAAGAACATCGCCGCACCCAGGGCCGCGGCGATCACCGCGGTGCCGAGGTTGGGCTCGTGCACGATCAGCGCCACCGGCACCAGTACGGCGATCACCGGCGGGATCAGGAACAGCGGATTGCCGATCCGCTGCCACGACGCACGGTGGAACCAGGCGGCCAACGCCAGCACGAGTGCGATCTTCATCAGCTCGGACGGCTGCACCTGCAGCCCGCCCAATTCGATCCAGCGCTGCGCGCCCTTGCCGATATGGCCGTAGCGCGCAACCAGCACCAACAGCACCAGTGCCACGAAATACGTCGGCCACGCCAGCCGCGCGATAAAGCGGATGTCGATCAGGGCGATGCCGATCATCAGCACCAGCCCCACGGCGAACCGCAGCACATGACGCGACGCATAAGGTTCCGGCGCACCGCCCGCGGCGCTGTACAGCGCGACATAGCCCACGCCTGCCAAGGCACACAGCAGCAGCACATAGACCCAGCTGATCTGCCAGATCTTCGACCCGAGATCGAACGAGGGCTGCCGCCACAGGCGTCCTTCCCTCATGGCGGCGCCTCGCGCTGGGCGACCTGCGCGCCGGGCTTTTCGTCGCGGCCGCCGGGGTCGCGCTGAAGCACGTCCATCATGATGTCGCGGGCGATCGGGCCGGCGACGGCGGCGCCCGCGTTGCCGTGCTCCACCACGACCGACAGCGCGTAGCGTGGCGCGTCATACGGCGCGTAGGCGACGAACAGCGCGTGCGGGCGGTACTCCCAGGGCAGTTTTGTGCTGTCGAAATTGCCGCCCTCCCGCTGCTCGCGCGACACGCGGCGCACCTGCGAGGAACCGGTCTTGCCCGCCATCTGCCAGCGCGCATCGGGCAGCCTCGTCAGCGGCGCGGTGCCGCCCGCCTCGTTCACCACCGCCCACATGCCCTCGCGCACCACGCGCAGGGAGCGTTCGGACAGACCGAGCGCGGGCCAGTCGCCGGGCTGCGAGCCGGGCTGCAGCACGCCGGCGAGTTTCCGCGTCAGATGCGGCTCCACTTTGCGCCCCGTTGCCACGCGCGCCGCATAGGTCGCGAGCTGCAGCGGCGTGACCTGGATGTAGCCCTGGCCGATGCCGGAGACGACGGTGTCGCCGAGGTTCCACGGATGGCCCTGGGCGATGCGCCACTCGCGCGTCGGCATGAAGCCGCTGCGCGCGCCGGGCAGGTCGATGTCGAGTGCGGTGCCCAGCCCGAAGCGATGCGCCATTGCCGCGATGCGATCGATGCCGACACGCCTGGCCACCTCGTAGAAGAACACGTCGCAGCTGTTCTTCAGGCCGCCGCGCAGGTCGAGCGTGCCGTGGCCGCCCTTCCGCCAGCAATGGAACCGCGCGTTGCCGAGATCGAGCCAGCCGCTGCAATGCACCGTATCGCCCGGCGTGATGACGCGCGCCTCCAGCGCGGCCATCGCCACCGCCATCTTGAAGGTCGATCCGGGTGCATAGACGCCGGCCGTCGCGCGGTTGAGCAGCGGCGTGCGCCGATCCTGTGCCCACTCCGACCACTGCGCCTGCGACACGCCGGAATTGAACAGCGTTGGATCGAACGACGGGTTGGTGCCCATCGCCAGCACCTCGCCGTTGCGGCAGTCGAGCACCACGGCGCTGGCGCTCTCGCTGCCGAGCCGGCGCAGCACCGCCTGCTGCAGCGCCGCATCGATGGCGAGGCCGACCTCCTCGCCCGGCATGCCCTCCTGGCGGTCGAGTTCGCGGATCACCCTGCCGACCGCATTCACCTCCACCTGCACCGCGCCGGCACGCCCGCGCAGATCGAGGTCGTGCTGGCGCTCCAGCCCCGCGCGGCCGACCCGGATGCCGGGCAGCGCAAGCCCCACGTCATCGGCCACATCCGCCTCGCTGGGAGGCGCCACGTAGCCGACGACATGGGCGTACAGTTCGCCGAACGGGTAGAGCCGGCTGGTGCCGACATCGACCAGGATGCCGGGCAGATCAGGCGCGTTCACCTCGATGGCCGCCATATCGTCCCAGCTCAGGAAGTCGCGCACCGTGACGGGAATGAAGCGGCGGTGGCGGCGCACCTCGCGGTCGATGCGCGCGCGCTCGAAATCGGCGAGCGGGACAAGGCGGGAGAAGTTGTCCAATGTCGCGGTCAGGTCGGCGGTCTGTTCGGCAACCAGCAGCGCCCGCCAGTTGAGCTTGTTGCCGGCAAGCACGATGCCGAACCGGTCGAGCATCCGTCCCCGCGGCGGTGCCGTCATACGCGCGCTGATGCGGTTGCCCTCGGCCAGCGTGGCGTAGCGTTCGCCGTCCACTACCTGCATCTGGTAGAGCCGCGCGGCCACGCCGCCGAGCATTGCCGCCTGGCCGCCCATTATGAGCAGCGCGCGACGGGTGAAAACGCCGGTACGGTGTGTGTCGCGTTTCATAGGAAGTAAGATTTACCACAAAGACACAAAGACACGAAGAAGCAAGAAATGCGCTGCGCGCGAAGCGCATTAGGGCCTGTCATCAATTAGCCGGTTTCGGTCGGTGGGCGCCACCGGCGCACCGTATTGGGCCGGTGAGTTCCGATTGCCACACTCAGCCGTCAATCGGCACCGGATGATACGTAGCCGATTCCGGCGCGGCGGTTTCTTCGATTTATAGGCGGTCAGCTTGTGGGAGGCTGACCGATGATGCGGCGGTTCGGACTGCGTGACGACCAGTGGGAGCGGATCAAGGACCTGTTGCCGGGACGCGAAGGCTCGGTCGGGGTGACCGCGACGGACAATCGGCTGTTCGTCGAGGCGGTGCTCTATCGTTATCGCACCGGGATGCCATGGCGCGATCTGCCGGAGCGGTTCGGCGACGGGACAAAGGTCCACCTGCGGTTCAGCCGTTGGGCCAAAAGCGGTGTGTGGGAGCGGGTATTTCAACATCTCGCCGCAGACGCCGACAACGAATATGCGATGATCGACAGCACCATTGTGCGCGCCCACCAGCATAGCGCCGGCGCCCAAAAAAAGCCGGCGAGGACCAGGCGATCGGGCGCTCGCGCGGCGGACTGAGCACCAAGATCCACGCCCTGGTCGACGCGCTGGGCAACCCGGTCGGCTTCTTCCTGACCGGCGGCGAGGCACACGACCTGGTCGGAGCCGACCACCTGCTGCCCACGATGGAGGCCGATACGCTGATCGCCGACAAGGCGTTCGACGCCGACGCGCGCGTCCTTGAGCCGCTGGCGGCCGCCGGCAAGACCGCGGTGATCCCGCCGCGAACCAACCGGTCCTTGCCGCGCGACTATGACCGAGAGCTATATGCGGCGCGCCATCTGATCGAGAACTTCTTCGCCAAGATCAAGCAGTTTCGTGCCATCGCCACCCGCTACGAGAAGACCGCGCGGAACTTCCTGGCCGCCGTCCAGCTCGTCGCCAGCGTCGTTTGGCTCAATTGATGACAGGCCCTAATCCTTTCTTCGTGTCTTTGTGTCTTTGTGGTGAGTTCTTCTGCTTGAAACATTCAGGCCCGGCCCGGATCGGCGATCGTGCGGTGCGCGCCGGTGAACACGATGGCGAGCGCCGGGTAGAGCGCGATGCTCAGAACCGCCTGGAACAGCGCCGGCCCGAATGGCAACAGCCGGAACGACAGCAGCGCCGTCAGCGCCCAGCCAAGCAGCGCGGCGCCCGCGGCAATGCCGGCGAAGGCCAGCCAGGCCGGCACGAACCCCAGGCTCGTCAGCCCACTCCGCCAGCGCAGAGCAAGGCCATGCACGATGAGCAGGCTCAGCACGCCGACGCCAAGCGGCAAATACCCCACCAGGTCGAACAGCAGGCCGATCACGAAAACCACCGGCGGCGGCATGGCGGCCGGGCGGTGCAGCGACCAGAAATACACGCCGGCCAGCGTGACCGCCGGCAGCAGCGCCGCCTGATCGGCGATGCCGAGCGGCGCGCCGGTCAGCAGCATCAGCAGGATCGTGCAGCCCGCCGGGAACGCATGCCGCGCAGCGATGTCCAACCGCCGCCCCAGCGTGGCGCGCGGCCGGATGCCGGGGGTCTGATCGGTCGGAGCCATCAGCGGCCTCGGCGCTCCGGCAGACGGCCGAGCGTCTCCGGCGCCACGATGCCGCCCTGCGCGTAGTCGAAGATGCGCACCACCTCGAGCCGCTCCAGCATGGCCGCCGGCGCCACCTCGGGCACCTTGGCACTACTGAAATGCACGACGCCGACCGGCAGATTGGCCGGGAACGCACCCGCCTCGGCGCTGGTGACGATCCGCTCGCCCTCCCACGGCGTGCTGCCCTCCGGCCAGTACAGAAGCCGCGGGCGCGGGCCGTTGGTGCCGACCAGGATGGCATGTGCGCGGGAGGTCTCCAGGATCACCGGGATGCGGCTGTTGAGGTCGGTGATCAGCAGCACCCGTGCGGTCCGGGCGCCCAGTTCGGTGACGCGGCCGACAAGACCACGCTCGTCGAGCGCGATCTGGCCCTTGCGGATGCCGTGGTTCGGCCCGACCGAGAGCAGCACCGCCTTGGCATAGACGCCCCCCGCATCGGCCACGACGCGGGCGGTGACGTAGGAGGGCGCCGCGTCGGGGATCCAGCGGAGATTGGCCTTGAGCCGCTCGTTCTCGGCGTCGAGCGCCAGCGCGATCGACTGCCAGCGGCTGAGCTGCTCGTTCTCGTCGCGCAGGCGGGCGTTCTCCGCGCGGATGTCCCAGAGGCCGGTGGTGTTACCGACCGTGTCGCGCAGCGTGGCGATCGGTTCGGCGAGGGCGGCGTAGATCGGCGCCAGCGCATCGGCGAGCGCCATGCGGGCGCGCTCGGCGAGCACTGTGTCGGCTTTGCCGAGCAGCATCAGGCCGAACGCCAGGCCGATCAGCACCGGCAGGGTGAGCTTTCCCAGCGCCTGCCGTGCCTGGATGGAGAGCCGGATCATCCCGATGCAGATCTAATGCGACGGACCCTCCATACGCTTTCGCCCGCCGCATGCGAAGCGCCACGTTGTCAGCGTGCTGAGCCCGCCTTCGCCCTTCGCCGCGCCGCTCGTGGTTGCGGGGCGGGCGTCCCCAGAGGCATAGCCAGCTTGAGGCTCACCAGTCGGTTGAGGCTGACGCCTGCCTCGGCCGCCTCGACGGCCAGACGACGGTGCAGCGCACTCGGGACGCGCGCGACGAATTCGCCGGAAAAGCGCCGGTCGGCGAGCGGCTCCGGGACCGGTTCACGCGTGGCGGCCATGTCCGCGATCACATCGCCGATGAGTGCCCGCAGACCTTCGATGGCAGCCATCTGACTGTCGGCGAGGTGCGACAGGCTGGGGAACTCGGCGCAGGTCGCGACGAACTCCTGATCCTCGTCGGACCAGGAAACGCGGTAGGTGTAATGGTCAGTGACGTCGGCCACAGCGGTCCCGGACGTCCTGTCGCTCGCTGCCTGATGATCCTGCATCGACATCCCTTTCCTTCCCGCGCATCAGCTCCAGACGATCGATCGCTGCCAGGAGTTGACGGATTTGATAGGCTTTCGCTCGTCCACCCGACGTAGCCTGGAGGTTGACGCGCGGATCGTCGGGCCAGGGCATGCGGAACACGTGATGGCTCCCGGATCGTCGAGGCGTCCCGAAGTGGCTTTCTGCCACCCTCAACGCCTCGGTAAAACGGACATCTCGCGGATTGTTCCGCATGCCGGCCAGTGATTTGCCGATCGGGGTTGCCATCGCGCACCAAGTCTACGGTGTCAATAGTGATACTACCTTACCGCGAGCAGTTGATCTAAATCAATGCAGGGCGTGAGACATAAGCGCACGGGTAAGAAAGGAGGAACTCCGGGGTGCGGAGGGGGCAGCGGAACGAGCCGTATCGCGCGCTAGCCAGGGGTTGGGGGCGATCGTGGTGGCTATATCGGCAGGGTCCGCCTGACCAGCGCCTACCGTGCCCGGATGGAGATACGGATCACGCGCTGCCCCATCGTGAGTTGTGGGCGGAGTATAGCGGGATTTGGGGAGGAAAGAGGTGGCCGGCTTGGTCTGAACAGCGTTTCGGTCCCGATAGATGGATTCCCGACCGATCCTTTCCATCGATTGCCGTTGCGGAGCATTGCGTAGGGAGGGCGTAGCCCGACCGGAGCGATGCCCCGCAACGGCGGCGAATTTCAAGCCGCCTCCGCCACTGCGCGGCCACCGAAATAGACGTGATCCGGAGTCCGCCCGTCAAGGCTCGAATGCGGCCGCTTGCGTTGTAGAACCCAAAATACACACCGATCGAGCTGCGTGCCTCCGACACACTGTCATAGGCACGCAGGTAGACCTCTTCATACTTGACCGAACGCCACAACCGCTCGACCAACACGTTGTCACGCCAGGACCCACGGCCATCCATGCTGATCCTGATCGCGTTGTCCGACAGCAATCCGGTGAACGATGAACTGGTGAACTGGCTGCCCTGATCAGTGTTGCAGATCTCCGGCCGACCATGACGGGCCAGCGCCTCGTCGACCGCATCGAGGCAGAAGTCGACCTCCATGGTGATCGACACCCGCCAGGCCAGCACCCGTCGGCTGAACCAGTCCATCACCGCAGCCAGGTACACGAAGCCATGGGCCATAGGTATATAAGCGATATCCATCGCCCAGACCTGGTTGACACGCTCGATCGCCATCCCGCGCAGCAGGTAGGGAAACACCTTGTGCCCGTCTGCCGGTTTGGACGTGTGCGGCCGGCGATACACCGCCTCGATCGCCATCCGCCGCATCATCGTCGTGACCTGGTCCCGTCCGATCGCGATGCCCTCGCCGCGCAGCAGGTCGCGCAGCATCCGGCTGCCCGCGAACGGATAGTCGAGGTGCAGTTCGTCGATCCGCCGCATGATCGCCAGTTCGGCGGCAGGCAGCGGACAGGCACTATAATAAAGACTGCCCCGGCTGATCCCCAGCACAGCCGCCTGGCGGCTCAACGGCAGTTCGTGGCCGCGGTCGATCATCGCTTTGCGCTCGGATGCCCGGCCTTGCCGAGCGCAGCCGATAAAAAATCGTTCTCCAGGGTCAGTTCACCGATCTTCGCGTGCAGCGTCTTCAGGTCCACCTCCGGCTCGGAGGATTTGCCGGACGAACCCGCCCCAAACAGACCGGCTGCCCCCTCGACCAGTTGCGCCTTCCACGCTGCGATCTGCGTCGAATGCACATCATGAAGCTGCACCAGCTCGGCCAGCGTCTTCTCCCCCTTGATCGCCGCTAAAGCTACCTTCGCCTTGAACGTCGGACTGTGGTTGCGCCGTGTACGTCTCGACATGTTCCCCTCCTGTTGCGCGGCATCCTCGCCGCAGTCAGGCAGGGAATCCACTTATCGGCCTGTTCAGTTTTGACCGGCCACCTCTGCTCGACTTTCCGCATTTCAGGCTGCGAGGCATAGAGTTCTGGAAGACTCGGTTTAGCAAGCTGGTGGGAATTTCGATGATCTCCCCGATTGGCCGGGACGTGGAGAAATTCGGCGGGCACCAAAGCACGCGGCGCACGGCGGCGATGGCGTCACTGAATGTCGGTTCCTGCTTGCGGTACCAGGCGGCGGCATTAGGACGCAGTGCTGTCGTTGTGTCGCGCGCCAGGCCATCGGCCCACACGGTGATCAGTGAGAACAGCCCCAGTAGTGCCGGGGTGGTGCGGAGGATGGCGAGATCGGACCACTGACGCTGGGTCTCGACCCCGAGATGGGTGCGTACCTCCTGGAAGGTGGTTTCCACCCGCCAGCGCGAGACGAACCAGCCGAGGATCATTGCGGGCGTCGCATCCAGGTCTGTGCTGAGGAATGCTGCCGGCGCGTGCTCGCCGGTTGGATCGCGCACCAGCACCCAGCGGATCGGCACCGGCGGGGCGCCGGCATGGTACCAGACCGCGGTGCCGGTGGCGGTGAGCAGTTTACGCTGCTGGGCGTTGTACCATTGCGAGACGACCACGGTCGTCCAAACGGTCTTCCTGCTGGCCAGCACGGCACGCAGTGTCGGCAGGCGACGCCCCTTCAGCGGGGGACGTCCGCGCTGACCCTTCCGGCGCCGCGGCGCCGGCTTGAACAAGGCGGCATCCAGCCTGAGCCGGGTGATCACACAGACGTGGCAGCGCACCGAGGCCAACAGTTCGAGCGCTGCGAAGCCGCTGTCGGCGACAAAGATGAGCAGACGGTTGGGCAGCCAGCGTTTGGTTTGCAGGATCGCCTGCCGCGCCCAGTCGGTCAGCGTCTTGTGCCGCTTGCGGTGCTTCTCGCTCCACCGCGCCGATGGGGCGAGAACGGTCAGGAACGGCAGCGCCCAGTGCCGGCCGGACCAACTTATCGGCACCACCACCATCAGTGAAAGCCAGCGCAGCCCACTGGTTTTGACGAAGTGCCCCTTTGAGGACCGCACCGGGTCACGATAAATACCGCGCGCCTTGATGCGCGCGCCCCAACGCCGCTCGATCGTGTCGTCGATGCCGACGACGACCGGACCGCTGGGCAGCAGGCGATCCAGCAGGTGCAGCAGCAGCCGTCGCGCCACGGCACGTGCGTCCCAGCGGGCTCGGCCCAGCACCTCATGGTAGCGGCGGAACTGCGGCTCCTCGCCCAGCCCCATGACCCGCAGCGCCTGGGTGACGGTGCGCTTGCCGGGAGCCAGCACTGCGCCGGCCACCAGGACCAGAACACGGTTCCACACCGGCGCGGTGAAGCAGCAACGGAACACCGACAGCCAGGCGGCCAGCGCCGGTGGGATCAGATGCGGATCGGACGCCGCAGCGGCGCGCAGACGATTCGGTGCCATCCCAGTCGTAGAATCGAGTTGTGCCGACGCCGCAAGCGTCTGTCGGCGACGTCCGCCGGCCCAGTGTTCTATCGTCAACGCCATGGCCGACGATCCGATCATCCAGCGCATCGAGAGCTTCCGCTGCCGTCGCGGGCAACTGTTCGCCGAACGCCGCAACCGTGGCTACACGCTTTATCGTGCCAGTTCCGGCGCGCTCGTCGCGCGCCTCAGGCCGACCGGCCAGGACGATCGGGTCGAAGTGCTCTATTGGTCGCTGTGGAAGGAACGATGGACCAGGGCTGGCCCATTCGGGCGCACCGTACTGCCGCTCGACCAAGCCCTCAAGTTCATCGCCTCAGAGGACATCTTCTGGGCTATCCAATAGCGGTGCCCCATCACCGAAAATGCGGAAAGTCGAGCTCTGAAAGTGGGAGTTTATGGGGTCGGGGTCGCAACACGGGTCAGGATTACTCACACCCGGGTCCGCCTCAGCGACTCCCTCGGGGCAGATCCAGCGGCATCTTCAGCGTGCAGGTAGCGTCAACAAATCAGATGGTTCCAGATACGGTCAGCACGACCCTCGGGGACGAGCTTTCTGAGGCGGTCAGCGCGGGCTATTTCTGAACAGGCTCAGTAGGTTCGCCGCGCACATGCCTGAACAGTGCTCCCGTTCCTACTATATCCTGTCAGTTAGAAATCGTAACCGTTGATCTAAATTAATGCATTCTTACCAACCGACACACTAGTGCTCCGAGTTGCTCATATTGACGGATACAGCCTCTTTAGTTTCACGCGCGCATCGGCCGTGGTGAATTGCCAGTCGGCTTTGGCGTGCTTGTTGTTCCGCTGAGCCTCCCAGGCGGCAACTTCTTCGGTGAGCATCGCCTTGTCGGGAATGCGCCGGTCGAGGCACTGCGTTGACAGCACGCTCAGTTCGATCTCCGCCATGTTGAGCCAACTTCCGTGTTTGGGCGTGTAATGCCATTCGAACCGCTCGACCAGGCGACGCGCCTCCTCGGCGGGGAAGGCCTCATAAAGTGACGCCGGCTTGTGGGTATTTAGATTATCCTGGACGAGGGCGATCCTCGGCGCGTTCGGAAACCACGTGTCGGACACTGCCTTGAGCAGGTGCGCGTAATCCACGGCTGTATGGCGATCGGTCACCTCGACGTGCCGCCAACCCTCCAGAGGCGCAAACAGCATGAACAGATTTGCCGTGCCGTTGCGCTCATATTCGTAATCATGCCGTACCGGACGACCCGGCTTCGCCGGCATCGGCACACGCGTTTCGGCGACCAGCTGCTTCGAGGTCTCGTCCAGGCAAACGACAGGGCATTCGGGGTCGCGTGGCCGGTGGTACACGTCCAGCACATCTTCCATATTAGCGACGAAGGCAGCGCTTGACTCCGGCGGAATGACATACTGCTTTTTCAGATGTGGTTTCAGATCGTTTTTTTTAGCGTGCGCCCGATCGTGTTATCGCTGGCGCGCTCAACGATGTTCAGTTCCACCACTTTGTCTTCCAGCAGCCGCAAGGACCACTTCGCCCGCCCCTTCGGCGGTGGCGAACACATCAGGGCGATCAGTTTTGCCTCGGCCGTGCCATCGAAGATTTGCCGTCGCGCCGAGTTCGGGGAATGTTTGCGGGCCAGCACCCCCTCGAAGCCCTCCTCGACCAGCCGCTGGCGCGTGCGGAACACGGTTGCCTCGCTGGTATCCAGGGCTTTCACGATGCGGCTGTCACTCCAGCCCTCACCTGCCTCGGAAACGTCGGCCTTCAGCAGGATCCGAGCCTTCAGCACCTGAGCGGCGGGATGCTTGCCCTTGCTGATCAGCGCTTCAAGCGTCTCTCGCTCCTCCATGCTCAACCGGACGATGTATTTCTTGACCGCGACTTCCGACATGTGCCGATTCCCGGTAACGTTGAATACCGTTGCCAGAGAATGACAGAACCCCTTCGGAATCAAGGACGCTGAGCACTAGGAACATTCGGCGCAGCGCATCCCCATGGACCCTGTACCCTACGAGTGTGTGACAATGGAACCTCGGAGGCCTTAATATGGGCTGGATTGGCAACACTGCGGCTCGTCTTCGCGCCTACAGATTGACTACGGACGTTACGATCGCCGTAGCCGGACTTTCGAGCAGTGGAACGACGGTGTTGATTACCTCAGCAATCGCCAACCTACTGGCTGCTGGAGGGGGCGGGAAGACTGTAGAATGTCTTCGTGGCCTCTCTGTGGTAGACAGTGGACGCCTGAAATCATCTGTCATCGCAGACCCGTACACTGCTCGTCGCGGTAAACGCTTCCCCTACATCGAAATGCTGGACAAGCTGACGGCTAGAATACCGGCATGGCCCACGCGCACCAGCGACGCTTACGAAATCGCAATCGACCTAAAATTTCGACCGAAGCAGACCTCTCCGGAAATCGGCCCCGAAGGAACGGCACGCCTCAGAATCATCTTTGTCGATTATCCTGGCGAATGGCTCGTGGACGTGCCGCTCATCGAACAGTCCTTTTCGGATTGGTCTGCTGGTGTCATCACCCGTCTTGACCGCGAACCATGGGCCAGCATCTCCGGCGAGTTCAGAGCCATGCCAAGTACACGAACTTGGCTGGAGCCAGATAATGATCAGATTGCCAAGCAAGCAGCCAGCGAGTGGCAAAACGTGCAAATACATGCGCGCGAACTTGGTCTTAAGTGGCTTCAACCCGGCCAATTTCTGCGGTCATCTGGCCAGAATGAGGATTTCGAAGCCGCCTGTGCTTGATGACGAAAGCCTATGGTTTTTGTCCTCTGCCTAGTCGATACGGCGCCGTTGCACCAAGGGGAAGTCTCGCGCGAGCTATGACGAACCGCTACGGACGGTATCAATCAACAGTGCAGGCCCTCATGACTCCCCTCATTTATCAGACCGGCCCGAAAACGTCTGCGAAGAGTGGCTGGTCTTGCAGCATGCGGGAGAAGCGCTGCATCAGCGGACGCAGCCTGCCTTCCGGCATCATGGGGATTAGATCGTAGAGCATGCAGCCCTGGCGGAACAACGAGTGGACGCGGCGCTTGGCCGTGTTGGTCTTGAGCATGCGATCATAGCCCAGCGCTTCGCCGGCGGCACCGAGCAACGTCAGGAGAACCACCGCAAACGCGTTGATCAGCCATAACCGGTCGCGCCGTTCGGGGGAATTCACATGCACCGTAGCCATTCCCATGCCGAAGCGCAGATCCTTGGTATCGCGCAGCGCGCACTCAATGCCCCAGCGACGGCCATAGTATCCGATCAACTGCCTGGCGGTGGCATCGGTGCTGCTGGCGGCCAGACACCAGGCCTGCTTCATGTCCGGGTCCTGAACGCAGACCACGGTTCCCACCGCATAGCGATCGGCGGTTACCGCGGCGCCGCGCAGCACGCGTGCACGTCCGCCGGGCCGCACCCAGGCGGCAGCGGTGCGGGTTTCGCCGGTCGTGGCGGTGACGGCGATGTTGCCGCGGAAGCGGATGACGTAGTCGAAGTACAGCTCCTCAGTCAGCACCTTGTAGAGGTTTTGGTCGCCGAAGCCGCGGTCGGCGACAACGCATACCTTGACGTCCGGCGGCAGCAGTTCGGCCAGCCGCACCAACACGCGATGCTCGTAGAGGCTGCGGTTGTTCTTGAGCGTGCACTTGTCGACCGTCAGCCATACCAGGGGTGTGGCACGACCATGATCGGTGATCACGGACAACATGATGGTGGCTTGCTTGTCGGCGTCAAAGTCGGTCCAGTCCAATGCCACCACGATGGCGTTGCGTGCGCCGACGACGTAGGGCACCCAGCGAACGAGGATATCGTCGACGTTGATCATCGGGTTGGAGAGCAGGCGATCCACCTGTTTCGTGGCATGCTTGGGGTTCAGGCCACGTGCGGCGGCGAGCCCCTGGCCGATCGTGCAGACCGCGAGAGAAGCGCTGCGCAGCACGCCGAGGGTGGCATCGCAGAGCGAGTCGACGCGCTTGGCGTGAAGGTCGTGGTCGAGCACGCCGCCCAGGACCTGCCGAACATGATTGAAGGAGAACCGCTGCTCCCGGATGACCATCGTAACCCCCAACTCGACATTGCCCGCGGGCAGACTCGCCGGTTGGGGTCGAGCGGGGAATCGCCTCGGCGATTTCGCAAGAATGTGTCATCGGTGGCGGTCGCAGGATTTTTTCGGAATTGCGTCTACGGCCGCCCGATTGTTTTATGCCCTACTGAAATGAGGGGATGAGTGAGCCTGGGCGCCTGAAAACGGCAAAGGGCGAGATGAGACTCTACGGGGTCCCGTATGGCGCCCGAGCCCGCATGATCCTCCTCTACCTTCAGACACAGGCAGTTCGAACCAATAGCCCACAAGTCGCGTTGGGTCGAAGCATGCGCAACTGGATGGAGCGCATGGGACTGGCCGTAGGCGGCGAGACGGCCCGAAGCCTTCGCGAACAGTCGGCCCGAATTTCCGCCTGCACCCTCAAGTTCTTCTGGGAGGGTGATGACGATAACGCCCGTGGGTTTAAGCGAGGAGCGATCGTTGACTTCGGCTTGCAATTCGCGGTCGGTGACGGTGCCCAGGGTACCCTTTGGGAAGATCAGGTGATCTTGGATCCAGTTTTCTATAAAGCATTGCGAGACCACCCTGTGCCACTCCAGGAGGCCGCAATTCGTCAGCTCCGAGATCGGTCGATGTCCCTCGACTTATACGTTTGGCTCGCATGGCGGCTACACACCATCGCCAAGCCGACTCCCATCTCCTGGGCCGCCATCCACACGCAGTTTGGGGCAGGTTTCGACAAGCTCTTCCACTTTAAGCCCCGGTTTGGCGAGGCTTTAGCCGCTGCGGTCGCGGCTTACCCGGAGGCCCGGGTCGAACTGGAGGAGAAGAAGGGGATTACGCTTTACCCGTCCCGGCCGCCGGTCGCGCGCCTGGCCTCCCCTGCCCTTTCGGGCGGACTGACAGCATCTATCGCTTAACCCCACAGTGCAGACGTTGTCACCAATCGGCACGACCAGCGGGAATGACAAGGTCACGCGCGGCGGCCTGCTTGTTTTTAGACATACAGATTTCCATACGTTCAAAAATCCGAAAACCTAAAAATCTACACGTGCGAAAATACGCTCAGCGTTCTAGCCATTGGGTAAGAAGCTCATCCACCAGCTCAGACAGGTCCTGTCCCACATCCATGTCCTGAAGGCGACGCGAGACACCCTTGTGCGTCTCCTTCCGTATCAGCACGGTGTAGGGCTTCCATGCTGGATCACTGCGCTTGCCCGCCGGTCTTCCCTTCCGCCTTGCCGCCGCTGCGTCAGCCGGCAACAGCACTGGCGGATCCTGGATTGCAGGTTCATTTGACAGCGGCTCAGGCGCCTGCTGTTTGAGGCGCGCAAGGGCGCCGGCGAACTTACTCAGCTCTGCCATGACCGGAGATCATCTCTTGTCCAGTGGCGGCATAGGCTTCCCATGCGCGCTTGGCACGGGGGTCATCCACGTCGCTTACAGACACGCCAGTGGCGGAGGCTTTCTCGAACGCTTTCAGACGGGGAATGTCGACCGCGAACAGCGGAATGCCCTGTGCGGTCAGCTCGGCTCGAAGCTGCGGGCCTTCCGGCTCCGGGTACGGAGGCACTTTGGTGAGCAGGACTCGATAGCTGACTTTCCCGATCTGCTGGATGGCTTGCAAAATCAGAACGAGGCCATCGGTATCGAGGCTGGCTGGCACGGCTGGGATTACCAACAGATCGCACCCTTCGGCGAGCGCCTTGAGATCCACCTGCTTGGGCCGCTGACCCGTGTCGATAACAGTGTGAGTGAAATTGCGGGCTAAACGCGCGGCCTGCACCTCGTCTGCGACCTTGAAGGGAAAGCCCTTGCCGCGCTGACTCCAAGCGGTGGCATTACGAGTGTCATCACCGTCCAAAAGCAAGGTGGGGGCAAGCGTCTGAAGGTAGGCGGCTAGGTGGACGGCCGTTGTCGTCTTGCCGACCCCACCTTTATGGCTGGCCACAGTAACTATCATTGGCCCCTTCTGTGTATTTTCATACGCTCAGAATTTTGGATTTTCGGGAATCCAGACTTTTATCCATACAAAAGTCCGGTCCAAAGCACAAGCAGTACCAGAGAATGGGCTAAAAGGGCGATAAGGGGGGCGCCTAGGAGCGGCGCCTCCTGGGGGGCCGAAGCCCTGGCGGGCACTGGCCGGCCCTCCGGTGCAGCATTTTGCGGGTCGACGGGCGGTCGCGATCCTGTCAGGTCCGGCCGGGGACCGTACGGGTGCACAAGATGTGCCACGCGGCGAGCGCCTGCGGCCCCGCCAAATCGGACTGAAGCTGCGGAGAAGGGGAAGGGGGCTCGAAGATCGTGCTCCTGCAGGAGGCGTGCCAGCACCAGCCAGCGCGCACCGTGTTGCTGCTGCAGCCAGACGCGCGCAGCTTGTCGAGCTGCGCGGCAGTGGCCTGCTCCTCGATCGAGATTCGCGCGTAGCCGATCCGCTCAGGAGGGCGGTTTTGCGATGTTAGCGTGCCTCTGCCCAGCCCTACGGCGCATAAGGCCAATTCACAATTTAGCAGTATGCGCACAAACGGCCGTTTGCACAGGTGGCCACGTCAGCAGGGCAGCCCTCAGCCGGTATTTCGGCGTCCATCACGCCGCCTCGCGCCGAAGCGCCCGCGCGACCATGTCCGGTTCCCGGGCGATCACGCGCAGATAGGCCAGGGCCGGTGCGTCGGGTTGTTTTCTGTTCTGCTCCCAGTCCCGCAGCGTGCCGATCGGAACATGGTATCGAGCGGAGAACTCGGCTTGCGAGATGCCCAATCTCTTGCGCACCGAGCGCGCGATGGCCGCGGCTGTCTTGGCCGCACTGAGGATCGGCGCCGCATCCGGATCGCCGGCGACATTGCGCGCGATGTCTTCGTCGGTCTGGGCATCAACCGCTGCCCAGTTGGTCTCCTGCAGCGCCTGCTGGACCAGCGCGCGGGTGACTTTTACCGTAGCCATGTGTTTTGCTCCTGTCGGCTGGCCTTACGAACCGAGATCAACCGGCGGGTTTCACCGCGCATCGTGTAGGTGCAGACAAACAGCCGCGTCTCGACCGGGCCGAAGGCGTTAATGCGGATCTCGCCGTAGTCGCGTCGGTCGTCTACGACCTCCCCGATGCAGTTTTCGAGAACGATCGCTCCAAGGGCGAGCGACACGCCGTGTTTGGCTAGGTTCGCCAGGTTCTTCTCAGGGTCGTACTCATATCCATGCCCACATATACGGCTTAGCCGTATGGTGGTCAAGCCAGACGTTTCTGTTCTCCGGCCTAAGGGAGTGCTTACCGCGCCTTACTCGGAGCTGCCACAAAGGCGACAGTGGAAGGTGTCATTTTTGTTGTCGCGTTCTCTCGTTCATGCGACTCGCCAAACTCTTGGCTCGCTGAAGCAGGTTTGTCCTTGGATCGTGCGACTTAGTCTGGCCCGGGCCGTGGTCCAGCGGGGAGGCGGGGCGCCCTCCGACCTCTGCGTCGTGCAGAAGCCGCCTCAGGGTGCTCCGCCTTAATTCCGTGGTTCCAGCCGGTTAGGCCAGCCCACGCGCGATAATGCGGATTATCGCGCGTGGTGGAATTAGGTGGCCGGTGTGAGCGGCCAGCTGCCCAGATCTGGGCGGCCCAGTTAGCGGAGGCGGCCGAACCATGGGGCCGAGTCGCACCGCCCGAGCCGAGCGAAGGGCTGAACAGAGCGCAGTTGGGCAGGGATGGGGAGCGAGCTCGTGCCGACGCACTGCGGGACCGGATCGAGATGCCGCAGGTCGAGGCAGACGTCCGAAAAGAGGCGATTGAGCACGCCACTGCGATCTGCGGGCAGACCGGCTACAGGGTGAGATCGAGGCGCTCCGGTGGACGGGC